>JAQVER010000095.1 GCA_028697885.1 Desulfocapsaceae bacterium | reverse complement strand
AGAATAGACCTCTTCGGCAAAGTTGAGCATTCCCTGAAAACCGGCCAGGGCCTCTTTACGCTCATGGTTATGATCACAGAAGCCCACTCCCAGTTTGTAGGCAATGGGTCGCTCCTTGACTCCGCCCACCAGGATATCCACCTCTTTTTCCTCAAGAAAGGAGGTGAGCTCCAGGGGATTGGTATCATCGACAATAATCGTGCCGGGATCGGTAATCTCGGCCAGCTCCCGATACTCCTGTTCGGTGCCGGTCTGGGAACCTACCATCACCACCTGCATATCGAGAAGACGAAAGGCCTTGACCAGAGAAAAGGCCTTGAACGAGCCGCCCACATAGATGGCCGCCTTCTTGCCTGCCAGTGCCTCTCTGTATTTCTGCAACTGCGGCAGAACCCGGGACAGTTCTTCCTTGACCAGCTTTCGGGTCTTCTCCAGCATCTCCTGGTCACCGAAATGGTCGGCCACGTCATAGAGAGACTGGGCCATATCCTCAATACCGAAATAGGAGACGCGGATGGAGGGGATTTCGTATCGCTCTTCCATTATCTTGGCCAGATCCATGGTGGAGCCGGAACACTGAACCACGTTCAGTGCCGCCCCGTGCGCCCGCGCAAGGTCAGCAATCCTGCCGTCGCCGGTGATATTGGCCACCACCTGTACCCCCATACGTTCAAAGTATTCGCGGATCATCCAGATCTCACCTGCCAGATTAAAATCACCGAGGATATTGATGGCGTAAGGGGAGATGCCGGAGGTGTCACCCGTGCCGATGATCCGGGCCATGGCATTACAGGCAGCCGTATACCCTGCCCGCTTGTTGCCTTTGAACCCTTCGGACTGCACCGGAATCACCGGAATTCCTTTCTCAGCCTCCACCCGCCTGCACACCGCTTCCAGGTCGTCGCCGATGATGCCGACAATACAAGTCGAATAAACAAAAGCGCCTTTAGGACTGTGACGATCAATGAGCTCGATCAGGGCCCGGTACAGTTTTTCCTCGCCGCCAAAGATGACGTCACGCTCCTGGAGGTCGGTGGAAAAGGAGAGACGGTGCAGCTCCGGGCCGGAGGAAAGGGCGCCGCGGATATCCCAGGTATAGACCGCACATCCTATGGGCCCATGCACCAGATGCAGTGCGTCGGCAATGGGATAGAGCACCACCCGTGATCCGCAGAAGACACAGGCCCGCTGGCTCACTGCCCCGGCCAGGCTGTCTTTATTGCACACCAGGGTAAAGGGTTGTTCACCGGTGCGGTGAATCTGTTCCTGTCTCGCTGCAAGTAACGCTTCCATGCCTTTACTCCTTCCTGATTCCAAGGGGGTTTATGGACTTTCTTTCAACAGAGAGAAGCAAGAAGGGTGCCAGCAGGGAAGTGTCACCTTTTAAGTTATGATTACAAGCAGTTATGCGTATGAACAGGTCGAGTGGGGACAGAGGGAAAGAGGTACTGAAAATGGAGAAAAGCTTACAAAATGGAAGGAACAGTTCTTTATTGTTGTAAACAATGAACGGTCAGATCTCTTGCGATCTCTTTTAGAAAGAATAGTTGTGAATCGATAGGAGATTACCGCCAACAGGAAAATTGTGAAAATGGGTTTGGAGAGTCTGCTGTACTGTTAGCAATAATTTTTTTGAAAAAAGAGGAAAAAGGTGTAATCTGAAGTAGATGAACAGTGAGTTGTGAAGTCAACAGGGCCCAAAGAAAATCCACCACAGCAGAATCAACTTTTCATCCATTGCCGAGAAGCAATGGAAAGGGAGTCAGCCATGTACAACACCATATTAGTACCTCTTGATGGATCTAAACGCGCTGAAGCAATTTTAAGTCATGTCGAGGAAATGGCTAGAAAACTAGGGGGAAGGATTGTTCTGCTCAGCTGTATCGAGCAGGAATTTGTCTATGCCGGGGATCTGGAAATTTCCGCCATCGTGCATAAGGATGAGGACAAGATGCAGCAGGGCAAAACTGCAAAGTCGTATCTCAAGGAAGTGCAGACCAAACTGGAACAGCAGGGTATCGTCGTAAGCACGAGGATCATGCAAGGTCCGCCGGTTGAAGCGATATTGACTGTTGCCACCCAGGAAAATGCTGATCTGATTGCCATTGCCAGCCACGGACGCAGTGGACTGGGCCGGGTTTTTTACGGCAGTGTGGCAGCGGGTATCCTGCAACGGGTGGATCGCCCCCTGCTTATTATCCGCGCTCAGGAGGGTTGAGGAAAAAAGGCGGAAGGACGCAAGCATACTCCTCCCTGCCGCCATTCTGGCTCCGCAATTGCAACAACCGGGGCAACTTTTGAGTGTTAGCCTGTTTTTCCCTTGTGGATCGCGTCTGGACTGGGGTCAGATTGGCACAGAAGACAAGACCTCCATGCCCTGATTGGTAATCGGGCTGGAGGTCTTGTCGTGAGCCGTGAGTGGTAGCGCCTGCTATGTTTCCCAACCTGGGAAACAGAAGTTAGTTTCAGCCACGGCAGATGTTTGCCATGACGTTGTTTGCCCAGCGCCAGAGGTAGTCGTTGACCCTGCGTAACTGTTCATCATTGATTCCATCCCAGGAGCCATCCTGAGCGCACTTGGGATAACGGGTTGCGAAGACTCTGTTCCAGGCATCCTGGCCTTTCGACTCTGACCAGAGGAAGGGCGCGCCTTTATCGTTGTTGCTGTTATGGCAACTCCGGCAGCTGGTCTTGAATGTCTTGCCTCCTTCCCCCCAGGCCTGGCTCTCCCACTCCAGCGGTCCGTCGCTGAGTATCCGGCATGTTTTACTGGCGTCGTCATAACGGGTCACGGGCTTTGCGTATGCCTGCATGGAGTAAATTAGAATTACAAGGAACATCAATATTGCGGACATCTGTCTCATATGATTTCTCCTTTGTCTGGATAGATATGTTTTGTTACGAAAAATGCTTCTGCCACCTTTTTGTCAACTTCTACAAAAGTCTCTGCCATTTGTCGTTCCTTCTAAAATAGAGTTGAAGAAAGTCGCTCATCCAATCACCCCTGCCAGAGATATTCTTGTCTTTTAATTATCACCTCCCCCCATCCTTTTTGTATGATTTTCTCATTTGGAGCCAATTATCAATATTGTAAATAGCAAGTGAATGTCGCCATATCTATTTCTGGCGGGTCCTGGCTATCTATTCTATTTTATCACTGATAAAATCTTTATAGACCTATTATCTCTTCGATGTCTTTTTCTAGCTGTTCCTTGGTAACATATCCGGCATATCTTTTATTAATAGTACCTTTTCGGTCAATGAGAAAAGACGCGGGAATTCCCGATATTGAGCCGAATTCTTTAGCAACTTCCATGGTTCCCACGGCAACGGGGTAATTGATCCCCATCTTATCGGTAAATTTTTTTATGACCTCAACTTCGGATTGATCAACGGAAATGCCGATTACGGTAAATCCCTGATCCTTATAAATTTTTTGTACCTCAATAAGTGACGGGATTTCTTTTCGGCAGGGAGGACACCAGGTTGCCCAGAAGTTAACCAGCATTACCTTGCCCCGGTAGCTCTGGCTTTGAATCAATTCTGTATTGCTTACCGACTGAAGTTGAAATTCAGGCAGTATTTTGTTCGCCCATACTGATGCCGGGTGCATGAAAAGACTTGCGGCGAGCAGCAACAGTGAGCGACTGACAAGGGATTTTAAGACGTGTGTTTTTCGCATAGGAAAGTTCCTCTTTGTTTATCGTTGAAAATTTTCGGCATCAGCTAGCCAATGCCAATGCAGCTAAGGCATACTTGAGATGCTTGCTCGAGAACCCTGGCCGGCTCTCCGGTTGCGACACCTGCAATCCATAGCAGTACGGAAAGAGTCAGTAGAATGAAGGGGGTGTTTCTGATCTGGTGTGGCCTGTTTTTTTTCTTTGAATGCATAATTATTCTCCTGGTATTTGGCTGATTGGTACGACAGTTTTTTGCGTGGGGTGTCCTTGGGCTCTGCGTGGGGATTGCATTGGTATTCCGCCGATCTCAATACTGATCGCCTCAAATTTGCATGCCTTATATAAGCAGGCCATGCAGGAGATGCATTCTGGATCATTCGGATTTTCGTTAAATTTCACTTCCATTGGACAGACGTGGTGGCAGGCCTTGCAATTGGTGCAGCGCTTCGTGTCGAGCGTGAGCTTCACAAGACGATAACGATTCACGAGGGCATAAAATCCCCCCAGTGGGCAGATGGTTCGACAAAAGGGCCGGCTGGCGAGAATACTCCACAGGAGGATGAGGATCAGAATGGTGAGTTTGTTATAGAAGAGAAGCCCGATGGTACTGGTAAGGTCTGGTTGCAGAAGCAACATGGGTAGACCTGCTTCCAAAGTGCCGGCAGGGCATATTAATTTACAGAACCATGGAGAGCTGCCGCCAAACTCATCGACCACTAAGAGCGGTAAGAGAATAACAACGACAAATAGCATGAAATATTTGCCATAATTTAATGGATGGGGAATGATAAATTTCGGTGAGGGAATTTTGTGGAGAAGCTCCTGAATAAAACCAAAAGGACAGGCCCAACCGCAAATCATTCTGCCGAACAGAGCCCCTAAAACTCCCATACTCCCAATGACCGATAAACCAAAAAAGTATTGACTGTTTTCCAAGGAGAGCCTGACACCAGCCAGGATATTTTGTAGTGACCCGATTGGACAATAGGTAGTTGATGCCGGGCAGGAGTAGCAGTTTAATCCCGGCGCGCAAAATATTTTTAATGGCCCTTGGTAAATTGAGCGGGTGAAAGGGAAGGCCCAATTTGCATTCATGAGCAGGCTGAAGATTATTTGAACCCGCTTTCTGACAAGTTCCATAGTGACTCCGGTTGTATTTACATGGTAATAGGAAAAAAATATTTACGGTCTTACTGCCCGGACATAACCATCGGTGCCGGAAAAGTATTGACGTGCCGGATCGCATTGGTTTACGATTTCCCAGGATCCGGCCTTCCCTTCACCATCCTTCTCCCCGGACCAGTATCTTCCTTTACGATCAAGGACGCATTCTCCATTTTGATGAATATCAAAGTTGTAACTCAGATCGAATAATTTATAGACGGTAGGTAAGCGCCAATTTGTGTACCCGCCAATATCCAGATTTTTTTTACATAACGCTGTGCTTCTTCAAGAGTTTTAATTGTCTGGCTTTTCTCATTTTGCCACATCAGGCCGGACCCTGTGTCATGGCCAGTCCTCCTTTGATTTTTTGGTGTTATTGGCAATCTGGCGCAAAACAGTTTTTTTTGCTGATAGACGCGGTTGCGAGTAGACGCGCTTCAATTTTTTCCCCAAGCATGTGTGCTTCTAGGATTTTTTCCGGTTGCCTGGAGAGGTCTGGGATGTTTTCCTTGGTGATTTTCTGTCCCGGTCCCAAAAGAATTGATACTGCCCCGGCGGAGCAGTTTTCCCCATGGCCGCATGTGAAGCAGGAAGCTGCCCCCTGTGCTGTAACTGTGCCAACATGCTTAATCTGATAGTAGGGGAGCATAGCTTCTATTACGTTCGCTGGGATTTCCGGAGCAATACCGCCGATACTGACAATTGCCGCAAATTTTCCGGCCAGGGCTGAACCTGACCTGTGCCGAAATTGGCAGAATCTTTCGAGAAAACAGTGGGTCAGGCTGTTCAATGTTGAAAAATAGTTTGGAGCTCCGAAGACATAGGCGTCCGCCGTCAGAAGTTTTTCCCGCAGCCAGACCATGTCGTCATTTATTTTGCAGAGGTTATCCGCAACACAGCCAAGGCAGGCACTACATGGAGCAATTTTTTTCCCTGCCAAAGAGATGAATTCTGTCTCGCAGTTTGTAGCGCTAAGCACTTCCTTGACGAGTCTGTCTGTGGTTTTCCCTTTGCGGGGACTTCCTGATATTCCGAGAATTTTCATATTTTTCACTTGTTGTTATTTTTTATTCATTATTGTTATACCGACCAGTCGGTATAACTTCATATCTAAAATGGTTTTAATGGATGTCAAAAAATCGCGTAGATCTTGTTTGCGTTTGCTGACCCGTGACATCATAATTGCTCCCTCCACCATTGCCACTATGGTTTTGGCCAGTAAATTCGGTGGAATTTTTTAATTAAGGTTCCCAGACGCTTGTGCTTTCAGCATAAGCGTTTCAAATATTTCCGTCCATTGGTCAAAAACTTTTTGGATGGTTGATATTGCCTTTGACAGTAGCTGTCCTGAAATCCCATAAATATATAAACTGACCGATTGGTACAAAAATTAGTCTTTATAGTTTACATTGTCAATTAAAAAATGCAATCATATTTATTTCTGGGGTAATAACAAGATTGCCTGAACGACAAGTTGTCTGTTGAACAGGAAGTGAAATCTAGGGCTCCGCAATCGCCATTGTCAGGGTGTCAACTCTTGATCTTTGCTTCATACCGCACAAGTTTTAAGTCCGCCCACCTTGAACTCTGCTAATCAATCATGCTATTCTTACAATGAACTTTATTGGATCTTTCCTGTTCATAATTTTACATCTGTTACGCAGAGAGTTGCTTACTGATGTGCTCAGCGTAATTGTGTAAGAGTCTCAATCTCTTTCTCGAGATGACCAGATGAAGGCAAAGGCTAGGCTGCATGAGTGTCGGAAGGTATTGACTCTGTCTTTGTTTATTACTGTGTCGCTCAATAGAAATTGGGTATTCCTGGAAACAGGCATTGTTATCCCCTCATAGAAAAGGAGTCGTGCCATGGAGAAGTCAATGTTCAATTTTCAGGTTGACGAGGAGCGTTGCATAGAGTGTGGCGAGTGTGCAGCGGATTGCCCGGCCGGGGTTATTACCATGGACGGAAAACCCAAATTCAATGAGGAGGGAGGTTGTTTTCGCTGTCAGCACTGTCTTGCCATCTGCCCCACCGGTGCCGTATCGATTCTCGGTAAAAATCCGGATGAGAGCCAAGCGCTGGCCGGTACTTTTCCTACCGCTGCCCAGATGACCGCCTTAATCAAGGGGCGCAGGTCTGTTCGGCGTTACCGCGACGAGGAGGTTACCACCGGTCTGATTGACGAGCTCCTGGACACTGCCGGCCACGCCCCCACCGGAGTCAATGCCGAGAACGTGCTGTTTACCGTGGTCAAAGAGCGTGCGGTCATGAATGCGCTGCGCCAGGAGGTCATGGAGCGGCTCAGGAGGCTCAAGGAGGGTGGTGAGCTGCCGGATGGATTTATCGGCCAGTATATGGGCGGGGCTGTCAAGCTCTGGCTGGAGGAGGGCGAGGACATCATCTTCCGTGGTGCGCCCCATCTGCTCATCACCAGTGCCCCTAAGGACTCACACTGTCCGGCCCAGGATACCCTGATCGCCCTTACCACCTTCCAGATGATTGCCCATGCTCGTGGCCTCGGCACGGTCTGGGACGGCATGTTCATGATGGTGCTTTCCCTCTGTCCCGATCTGGTCGAAAGACTCGGCATTCCTGAGCAGCATCTGCTGGGCTATGCCATGGCCTTTGGCTGGCCGGCCGTTGAGTATCATCGTACCGTGCAGCGTGGGCCGGCCCAGGTCAATGTGGTACGTTGAGGATAGCGAATGGTGATACGGAAGGGACTGACTTTTGTTTATGATAAGAGCTGAGAGCGGTAACGACTTGTTTTTTTGAGAGTAATGCAGATTAACAGGAAAGGAGCAATATGAATAAAATTCTTAAATTTTGCCTGCTTGGCGCAGGCGTAATTATTGGTCTGGCATTGGCGGTTGTGGTCTATGTGGTGGCGACGTTCAATCCCAATGATTACAAGGGAAAACTCATTGAGGTGGTCAAGGGGAGTACGCAACGTACGCTGAGTATTGACGGCGACATCAAGCTTTCCTTCTTTCCTAAAATCGGCGCTGAGCTGGGCAAGGTATCACTCTCCGACTTCAAGAGCGACCGCGAATTTAGCTCGGTGGAAAACGTGCACGTTTCCTTAGCACTTATGCCATTACTGAGCAGGCAGGTCGTGGTTGATGAAGTGATGGTGAGCGGTTTACAGGCTGCTCTGGTCAAGCATAAGGATGGGACGACTAATATTGACGATCTGCTTGGCAAGGATAAAAAGGGCGGAAAGGGTAGCCAGGAGGCAGCGAAGGATGTCTCAGGTCCGCAGGGTGTTAACTTTGATGTTGCGGCTGTGTCTCTTGAGAAGGCCGGTTTTTCCTATCGTGATGAGGCCACAGGAGCGCAATATGTCATCAAAGACTTGAATCTTAATACCGGGCGTATTGCCAATGGCCTGCCGACTGAGATCAATATGTCGGTTGCGGTTCAATCCAATCAGCCTCAGATGGATATCGTTACCCAACTCAAAACCGCGTTGACCTTTGATCTGGATAAAAAATATTATCAGCTTGCAGGCATGGAGCTGCAGGTCAGCGGCACGGCACTTGATATCAGCAACCTGAAACTGCAGGTCAGCGGCGATGCCGGTGCTGATATGAGCAGTCAAACATTCATGGTGGAGAATCTCACTCTGCAGGCCGCAGGCGTCAAAGGAAAAGATATCTTCGAGGCCACGCTTGCGGTACCTGGCCTGAGTCTGGCTAAGGATAAATTCTCAGGCGACAAGCTGACCGTCAATGGCAAGATGGACGGGGATTCCGGCAAGATCGCCATTGCCCTGTCGCTGCTGGGATTGGAAGGAAGCCAGCAGGCGTTCAAGTCCAGCGCTCTCGCCCTTGATATGGACATGAAACAACCCGAGCAGACGCTTCAGGTGAAGCTTACCTCGCCTCTGGAGGGCAACCTTCAGGCCAGGCAGTTCACGATGACCGATCTCAGCCTGGCGATGAACGCCAGTGGTGACAAGCTGCCCAACAAGTCGGTACGCAGTGAAATGAAGGGCAGTCTGCAAGTGGATGCCACTAATGAAACTGTGCAACTGGCCCTTGCTGGTGGCCTGCTGCAGAGTCAAGTCAAGACCAAGGTCGGTGTGAACGGTTTTGCCAGCCCGGCGATTCAGTTCGATGTGGAGGCCGATCAGTTCGATGCCGATCTGTATCTGCCGAAGAAGACCGAGAAATCAGCCGAGGTGTCACAGGCAACGTCAAAGGAGGAGGAGCAGGTGCTTGATCTGTCCGGCTTGCGCCAGCTTAATCTGGACGGTAGTCTGCGTGTTGGTTCCCTGAAAGTAGCCAATGTTAAACTGGCGCAGGTTCGGGTTGACGTGAAGGCGCAGAATGGGCAGGTCACCCTCAGCCCGCTTTCTGCCAATCTTTATGATGGCAGCATGAGCGGCAGTCTGGGGATTAATGCCCAGACCACGCCCAGCATCTCCATCAACCAGAAGCTGACTGGTATCAATGTTGCCCCGTTGACGAAGGACGCTGCCGGTATCGACACTCTGGAGGGTAAGGGTAATGTTGGTATGGACCTGACCATGCAGGGTAATACTGTCAGTGAGATGAAGAAGGGCATGCACGGCATTATATCCGTAAACTTGACCGATGGCGCCATTAAGGGGATCAACATTGCCAGGCATTTGCGCGATGCGAAGAATATATTGAGCATGGGCGGTGCAAGCACTCAGACGCAATCCGCCAATAATGCCGAGAAAACCGATTTTAGCGAGTTCAAGGCAACCTTCAAGGTGAATAAGGGAGTGGCGCACAACGATGACTTGTCTTTGAAGTCGCCTTTGCTCCGTGTGTCTGGATCAGGTGATATTAACATCGGCAATGACAGCATGGACTATCTGGCCAAGGCCACTTTGGCTAATACTCCGGAAGGACAGGGCAGTCAGTTCAATGTCAGCGGCATCACCGTACCGGTACGGGCCAAAGGCCCATTCAGTAATTTGCAATACACCCTTGATCTTGGTGTGATGGTTGGTGAGGCGGCGAAACAAAAAATTGAAACTGAAGTTAAGACCAAGGTGCAGGATCAATTAAAAAACAGCTTGCAGGGCTTGTTCAAGTAGAGGGCTGGAAGTGGAATCTCTGATCCATCCCCGGAGCCGAGTGGTATGTCTGTGGATTGTGTCTTAGGGGCTGTAGTAGTTCCATGTTATCTTGCTTCGGCGGTAATGGGGGCTGTCCCATAGTCGCGGTATTTCGGGGTGTGGGTTTGGATTCGGGTTGGAGTAGACGTGCAGTTCGCTGCCACTCCAGACGATGATCTCCTCGCGCCAATCCCCGCTGACATCGGCGACATAGAGGCGATCCGCCATTTCCGGGAGGCGCAGCAGGAAGCGGCCGGAAATGGGATCGAAGATGCATACGTCACCTGACCTGTGGCGTTCTTTGGCGCAGGCGTACATGCGATCTTCGCCGGTCCAGTTGATGCTGTGTATCACCTCGAGACCGCGCACTGTCCAGTCCTTCGGAGCCACCTCATCCATTTTGTATTCCGAGAACAAGGCTCCGTGTGCATTGAGTACGAAGGGTATCTGGTGCTCTTGATAGCGGCTGCGACACCAGATCTGCATCTCGGAGAGGCCGGGCACAAATCGCCCGATGGCAGCATTCTGCGGTTCCTGGTGCTTATGATGCGTCTCCCAGATCACCCCGGATATTCCAACCAGAAAGATTCGGTTCAGGCGTCCCTCTTCCAGCATCACCACCTCGAGACCAGGAAGGTCGGGGCGTACATCCCCGACGAATATTGAATCGATGTGTCCCTTCGCATTCAGGTTGAACAGCAAGGCGCCGTCTGGTCCCAAAATGGTTGCACCCAGGACTTCGTCCCGGCCATCCCCGTCCAGGTCGGCCAGGCGGGCACCATTGTGAGCGCATGAAACGAAGTCGTTACGCTGCCAGAGCGGCTTATCCTTTCCGGCTTGCAGCGACTCAACGCTATATGCGGCAATATACCTGCCCATGCGGTAGCCCTTGGCGTTGGTTGCCTGCACCAGTAAATCGCGATCACCCTGGCCGCGAAAGTTGGCGATGACAACATGTTCCCAGCGTTGTGCGCCCGTAGGCGGCTGCAGCTTTACGGACCACAACTCCTGGCCATCGTCGCCCCGGAGCACATGGAGGGTGCTTTCCCGATCGAAGAAGACAACCTCGCTCTTCCCGTCCCCATTAAGATCGCCTGTCTGAATACCTGGGGCATGGTTTCCCGGCAGTCCATGCGTCTCGGACTGTCCACCCACGCATACGTCGATATGTGTGGACCATAACCGCTTGCCATCTGTTCCGTAAGCGCCGATATAACGCGGTGCTGTGACCAAGAGCTCGCGGGCGCCATCGTTATTGATATCTGCAGTGATCAGGCTCCCGGCATTATCCTTTGGGGTAGATATCTCCAGAGGAATAACCGATTTTGTTGCGGTAAATTCTTGACCCGTTACCACACTTGCCATGAGCAGCATTGTGGTAAGGAACAACAATAAGCGTATGGACCTTTTCTGCCGGTTGTTGCTGGCGCCGAGCTGTTGGCGGGACGGAGTTTTGTCGAGCATATTTCCCTCTTATGGCTGAGTAAGATTTCTCCCTTATTTTATATTAATCCTGAAAGAAGGAAAAACAATCTTTGCCTTGTTTGTTTATGGGATTTGCGCCTGACAGGCCTCCCTGTGTTGCGCTATATCGCAGGGCAATATAGGGGGGCTGGATGTGTTGATTTCCGTAAGGTAAGCCTTGGGTTGGACCGGAAGACGGCAAAAGTTTGACCGTTACGCAATAGAGTGAAAGCTGCACTTTGCAGTGAACCGCAGAAAGTCACGACAAAAAAGTCTTTGGCGCCTGCAGGTCTTCTGTCTGGGTGTTCAGTGAGATGTGCCGTGTACTGACAGATGGAGTGAAAAGCAGCAGGGCCGCTGCGCATGGAAGTCTTTTGGGGAATGTTTTCCTGGTAAGTGCTGGAATTTTTGTCGGAAAGCTGGTGCGGTGATTGTCAGGAAAGACGATTGCTGGAGAGCCCTTTGCTCATTGTCCGGGGTGACAAATGTCACCCCGGAGTTGATGTACGTGTCAGAAATTAAGCCTGCTTGGATCCCATCTGGAAGTCGAAATAGGCATGACCTCCGTGCTCGGCAATATCGAGCCCTTCGAGCTCTTCTTCTTCGGTGACCCGCAGGCCGACAGTGGCTTTCAGAACCTTGAAGAGGATATAGCAGCAACCGAAGGACCAGATGAAGGCGGCACCGATACCAATGAGCTGGACACCGACAAGGTGGGCGGTCACTCCCTCAATGTTGAAGAGAGCAGCGGCCAGGGTTCCCCAGGCGCCATTTACGCCATGGACTGAGATGGCGCCGACTGGATCATCGATGCCTATCCGGTCAAAGAAGAGGACTGAGAAGACCACGAGTATGCCGGCAATGGCTCCGATAATGATGGAGCTCGTCGGTGAGACGTTGGCGCAACCAGCGGTAATGCCTACCAGGCCGGCCAGGGCCCCGTTCAGGCTCATGCCGATCTCCGGCTTCTTGAAGATGAGCCATGAGGACAGCATTGCGGTAACGCATCCGGCTGCGGCTGCCAGGCTGGTGTTGACAAAGATCATGGCAATACTGGTATCGCCTGTTGTGGTGGAACCCGCATTAAACCCGAACCAGCCCAGCCAGAGGATAAAGACGCCGAGTGCGGCCAATGGGATATTGTGCCCGGGGATAGCCTTTACTTTACCGCTCTTCGTATACTTGCCGATGCGTGGTCCGATGACCAGGGCACCTGCCAGCGCTGCCCAGCCGCCGATGGAGTGGACGACAGTTGAACCGGCAAAATCGATAAAGCCAAGTTTTTCCAGCCAGCCTCCGCCATGGAAGAGGCCGCCCCAGGCCCAGCTGCCGAATATCGGGTAGACGACGGCAGAGATAACCACGCTGTAGAGAATATAGGTCACGAACTTGGTCCGCTCGGCCATAGCCCCGGAAACGATGGTGGCTGCCGTGGCGGCGAACACAACCTGGAACATCCAGAAGGCAAGGATCCAGGGGTCGCCACCAACTGTAAAATCACTGAGGAAAAAGCCGTCTGTGCCAAACCAGCCGGTAGTGGTGGTGCCAAACATCAGGCCAAAACCGAGTGCCCAGAAGGCGAGGGAGCCAACGGAGAAGTCCATCAGATTTTTCATCATGATATTGATCGAGTTCTTGGCCCGGGTAAAGCCGGCCTCAACACAGGCAAAGCCGGCCTGCCTGAAGAAAACCAAAGCGGCGCAAACCAGGG
>JAQVER010000167.1 GCA_028697885.1 Desulfocapsaceae bacterium | reverse complement strand
GGCCTTGCGTTCCTCAAAGAGCGGGGAACCCAGATCCATTACCAGTTCCCTGCCGGTTCCTTCAGTGCCGTCATGACAGGTTACGCATTCCTGCGCCGTTTTGAGGTAATTGGTACGATGCCAGAGAAAAGGAGAGAAGACCACGGGATATTCCAGTCCCTTGGCGCTGTGCATGGTGACGATCTTGACTGCCTCTTCGTCGCTTTCCAGTCGCAGTTCGGTGTCTTCCATGCCACGTTGTTCTTCCTTCATGGTCTGCAGCCATTGCAGGGTCTTGGCCGGTCCCATGGCCTCGTCCGTTTCTGCTGTCTGAATCAATTCAAGGAGGTGGTGGATATTGGAGATCTTACGTTCGGCCAATGGCTGCCGTGTCAGATTGATAAGAATCTTTTCCGTCTCCAGGAAACGGGTCATCATGGCCAGAAAGCCGCGCTCCTGCCAGAGCAGATGGTAGTCATGGAAGCGGGTCAGCCACTGATCCACTTGTTCCGGGTCCTGCCAGGAGGCATATAACTCCATCCCCTTCATGGAAAACCAGGAACTGGTGAGTGCCGTCTTCAGCAGCGAGGTGTCTCCTGGAGAAGAGAGTGCCTGCATGAGCAGAAAGAGATCATGGCACTCACTGGTGGTGAACACCGATTGCTGACTGGCCATGACTGCGGGAATTCCGGTATGGGCCAGGGCAGCCTGAAATTGTTCCGCCTGCTTATGACTCCTGACCAGAATGGCAATGTCTCTGGGTGCCAGCACTTGTTGCTGCAAGCTCTTCTCTTTTGTGGCAGTCAGCATGATTGGACTCACCGGGCTGAGCAGACGCGCGATTTCTGAGACCACATAAGAGACAATCTGCTTTGTTGCCTTGCCGGAACTCCATCTGCCGTCATTGGCATCCGAGGCGGCCAGTTCGCAATAGACCATGACGGCCATGCTCTTCCCATCAGCCAGCAATTGGCTATCGTCCATATTTTTTGCCGGCAGGACAGGGTGATAAGAAAGTTCTTCGCTAACGAAGGCATCTTCCCGTAACTGGAACAGCTGGTTGACGGCCTCAACCAGAGCCGGATGAGAGCGGTAGTTCCTGGCCAGGCTCAGGTGGATATCTGCCTGCTCCCTAGCCTTGAAATAGGAGTAGATGTCCGCCCCCCGGAAGGTGTAGATAGCCTGTTTGGGGTCGCCAATCAGGTACAGATAATGGGAGGCACCGGCGAAGAGGGTCGAAAAGATGGAGTACTGCGCGTTGTCCGTATCCTGAAACTCATCAATCAGGGCGGCCTGATAGCGGTTGCTGATAATCTGCCGCAGCTCCGGCCCCTGGCTGCCCAGCAGGCCCTTTTCCAGTTGGGAGATCAGGTCATCAAAGGAGAGCAGGTTTTGCCGGCGCAGGACATGGGACAGCCCGGTTGCAAGTTCATGGACAAGGCCCATGCGGAAGGCCAGGGTTACATCCTGCCAGGCCTGGCGAAAGTCGGCAAGCTCCTGATCCGGTAAGGGCAGGGTATTGATAAAAGCCTGTTTTTTTTCTTCGCTTCCCTGGCCGCCGCCGGCCCGGAACTTGTGACCATTGAGCGCCTTCATCATCCCCTCTGTGCTGAGGAACTCCATGCTCTCGGGCAGCTGCAGGCTGTTGTGGAAGAGGAAATCATCCATCTGCTGCCACCAGCCGGAAAAATTATTCTGCAGCTCTTTCTTGAATTTCTCTTCAGCAAGGGCCTTTTCCAGATAACTGAGCAAGGTGTCTGCTTTGGTCCGCCACCAGTCAGAGAGACGGAGCAACCGTTTGTCAAAAGAATCCAGGGCATCTGTTACTGTTTGCACCTGCGGCTCAATCCGCTCACCCCTTTTCCCTGTCCCCTGGATGCTTTTATAGAGATCCTCAGGGGTTCTGTACTTTCCGGTGATCAGGGCGCAGTGCAGGGGAGAGAGTCTGTAAACATTGCGCCGCCAATAATCATGGATGACCTGATTGCGCTGGCTGCTCAGATCGGTGGTCAGGGTAAAGTCAAAGAGCTGGCCGCTCTCCAGTGCCTGTTCCTGAAGCATGCGCTGACAGAAACTGTGGATGGTGAAGACGGCGGCAAGATCCATATCGAGGAGGGCCAGTTCCAGCCGCTCCCTGGCAAGGTGCTCACTGATACCATGCCCGGCGAGTCCGGCGTGCCATTCCCTAAGCGCGGGATCGCTCTGACAGCAGATATCGGGCCTGTGGCTGTGGTCAAGCAGCTCCCTGGCCGAAGCCAGCCGCGCCCGGATCCGCTCTTTCAGCTCTTCGGTGGCCGCCTTGGTAAAGGTCACCACCAGGATGTTCTGCAGGGGAAAACCAAATTCTGTGACAAAGCGCAGAACCAGCATGGCGATTGCAAAGGTCTTGCCCGTTCCGGCGCTGGCCTCCACCAGATTGATCCCTTTGTGCAGACGGGCGGTGGCGGCGTCGAATGTTTCCTGGGGGATGGTCATGGCTTTTTCTCTCCTGCTGCCCAGATGGGGTCAAGGAAGTCCTGACACAGCCACTGGAATTCCGGGCCAAGCAAGGTGTCCGGATCGCAATCACCATAGAGCAGGGCCAGTTCGGGTTCATAGCCCTGTTCAAGACTATTGGCGAGAGCTGATATTGCCGCTTGCAGTGGCGGTATTCTGGCCCGGAGCTTGTCCTTCTGCTGGATAAAGGTCCAGCCCGGTTCCACCAGCAGGGGGCTGGGAGAGGAATAGCCTTGCCTGTAAATTGCCATCAGTTCACCCAGGTGCGAAAGGGGATCAGTGCAGGGCGGAAAGCGGAGATCCAGGTCTTTGGTCAGCAGATGGGTGGAGATGGACGTGGCAGTAGCGGCGACAAGCAGATGATGAATCCAGGCCTTGAGCAGATCCTTACCCTTGCACTCTGTATAGCGGGCCAGCAGGGTGCCGTTTTCATGGATCTCTGCAAGCTGGCCTACCAGGCGATATTCGCCGACCTGCAGATCACTGGGCAGATCCGGCCGGCGCCGGCCCATATCTTTGGCCTGAATCCGGGCGGCAAAGGCTGACAGCTCCGGAATCGTCCGGTCAAATGCC
>JAQVER010000016.1 GCA_028697885.1 Desulfocapsaceae bacterium | reverse complement strand
GGCCGGGTTGATGCTCCGTAATTCCTCCTGATCGTAGGCGTCGGCAATGGAGAGGATCTCGCCGCTGAACGCCACATAACCGGCAATGCTTGACTGATCGATCGAGAGATAGATTTTTTTCAGGAATTCACCGGGGAGGACCAGCCAGGAAACCAGTTGTTTCTTAGGTGAAGGAGCCACCAGAAAGATGGTGGCCATCTCCACCTGGTAGACGTCCAGAATCTGGTCTCGGAGACCAACCATGATCGCGTTGGGGCTGGACGCGGAATGGATGGCGTTGACCAGATCGAGGTAGCGTTGCTCGAATTCCAGCTCGCTGGGTGGCTCTGGCAGGTTATTACTCATGGGCGCTCATTGGCAAAGGTTGGCGCTTGATTTATTTGTTCTTTGGCGAGCAAGGCGTGGGACCCTGTTTCTATTTTTATAGCTCAAAACGTACCTGATATTCAAGGGAAAACAAAAGAACGGCCAGAGCTCACCGGAGCGGGATCTTGCCCATGCTAGCAAATGTTTTTACCCGCAGGCATCGGGAGAACGCCAGCATTGCGCTACCCAAAGATGCCATCTGGACCAATGAACAAATCGGTGGAATTGTGAAAGGGAAGAGGGCGAAGTCTCTGACGACAACCCTTGTCTGATATGATAAAGTTTCGAAAGTTGTTGTGACGAGAAAGGTCCTGCTTCACTGAAGAAGGATGGCCTTTTTTCTTGTTTTAACTTGTCAACTTGGAAGCCTGACCCTCTCTGCTCCTTATGATTAGTTACCTCAGCCCTAACACCCATTTGCCACATGAAGATACTAAGTATACAAGGCGATAATGACTTCTCAGAGTTCGAAGTATTTTTGAATAAGGTTTCTGACAAGCTCGCAGCTGCTATATGTAAAAAACTCATGCGTATGTTGAGATTTGTGACATTTATAGCTGTAACAGCTTGAAAATTCTGAACCCTAAGATCTGGGGGTATAAGGGAACCATTTATAAGCTTCACGTAGATTGCGGTAAGGAGTCAGCCCGGGTACTGTTTGTAAAAGCACCAGACAACGACCTTGTGCTTCTGCATGGGTTTATTAAAAAAAACCAGGAAAACACCGAGTAAAGACGCAAAAATTGCAATGGGAAATCTCGAGCGGCTAAAAAACAACGTAGAAGTAACCCAATTACCATTGGCAAAGTACTCGTTCTAAACGCTCGGATTCTGGCATTCGAAGATACTGTCTGTTCCGTCTGATATCCTGCATTCGCCTCTGATATCTATATCTGCCGCGAACTTCATTTTGGCGCATAGGATTTCTTTTGGCTGGCCAGGTAATGCTAAGCGCCGTTTGGAATCTTGGCTGCCATCATCTTCCTCCTGTCAATCCGGCGTCCATCGACAATGAATGTCCCGTCGCCAACGGCATGGACCGTGCGCTTCTCTTTACGTGTGGCATCAATATATGCGGCAACCCCCTCAAGCACTACAATGTTGTGCTTCTTAACGATGTCTATGACCTTGCACTCTATGTTGGCGAGGCATTCCTTGATCAAGGGCGATCTGACGATTTTGCCCGGAACAGGAGTGAGTTTGAACTTGTCGAACTTGTCGGTGTCTGTTCCAGAGCACATCCCTATACCTACCACCTTATCGAGCATGTCAACCGTTGGAATGGCAATGACGCACTCCTTGTTCTGTCGCAACGCCGCGTACGAGTAATTCCATTCACCTGTGGTGATAGCAAATAGCGGAGTGAAATTTAACACCATGGTCCAGGAGATAGTCATGATGTTGTCTTTATCTCCATTATGGGTCGTGACGAGTACAACGGGCCCCGATTCCATCAGCGTAAAGGCCTTACTCAGCTGCAACTGTTGCATGATAGTGCCTCCCTGGTATTCCATTGTCCGCCGGTCAGGCAGAGCCCGCGTTTGATGCCATAAGGCGCTCAACTGGAGCGCTTGGTTCTGCAATTATTTTATGTAGTTGCTGTTTTATTCTTTATTTTTTTGGTTTTTAATGAATTTGGTTAATTCAAATAATAGGAGTATGACTCCAAAGCATATTACAGCTATTGAACCAATTTTTGATGTTGGTTGCTTATATTTAAAATCCCAACCACAAGAATAAGTGCTAATTCCACTAGATATGGACAATAGACCTAAGACTATGTATCCGATTGAAATTTTATGTTTCATTAGCTCAACAGTGTACTAGGCTGAATGGACCAATATGGGGTAGGCAGATTCTGTCCTGTATCTTTCTTGGATATCATACAATCCATCCTTGTCCAACATATTTACATAATTTTTTGAAAGTACATGATGCGGCAGCCGAAAACAACATCTTCAATAAAATAAAAGAATTGGGCTGGGTTCAGGATATACGTGGTCTGTCTCCGGCGTCCTCGCAGCATGGCACCTGACCCATCCATTATGAGCACGGATGCGGGAGATAAAGAAAATACGGGACACTTTCTACGTTAAAAAAAGAGGAATGTCTCTGGCTCTGAACTCCTGCACTTGCGTATTTGACTCATAAAAGACTATGATCATTCTATGAAAACAATTTCTCCTGTATCTCCCCATAATTTTATGGACCTGCTGCTGGATGCGGTCTGTGTGGTTGACCGCGAAGGTTATTTGCTCTTTGTCAGTGCGGCCAGTGAACAAATTTTTGGCTATAAGCCGGAAGAGATGATTGGCAGAGCCATGATCGACTTCGTGCACCCCGGGGATCGGGAAAGAACCCTGCAGGCCGTCAGTGAAATTCTGGGTGGTGAACTGAAACCCTATTTCGAAAATCGTTATGTGCGCAAGGATGGAAAGATCGCCCATATCATGTGGTCTGCCCGCTGGTCGGAGTCCCAACAGATAAGAGTGGCGGTGGCCCGTGATGTCACCGAACGAAAGCGCGCGGACTCGATGCAGAGCGCTGTTTATGCCATCTCTGAGGCGGCTAATGCGCCCGAGGATTTGCAGACTTTGTTTCAACGCATTCACGAAGTGGTCGATGATCTGCTATTGGCTACTAATTTCATCGTTGCGCTCTATGACGCGGACAACGATGAAATCAGTTTTCCTTATCATGCACACGACTACAGCGAGGCATCGATCCCGCAGACACTGAAGTCACACACTCTGACCGCACAGGTTATTCGTACCGGCCAGCCATTGCTGCTGACACCGAAAACCGCCGCTTCTGTCTTGTCGAAACTGGATGCTGTGGTGAGTCCAGATGTGCTGAACTGGCTCGGGGTTCCGCTTGAGTCTGCCGATGGCATTGTCGGCGCACTTGTGGTGCTGAGCTCTGCTGACGCTGTGTGTTTTACCGAGAAGGACAGGGAACTGCTGCAGTTTGTCGCGGTCCAGGTCGTCGCAGCTCTTGAGCGCAAAAGAATGCATGCCCGGTTGGAGCACATGGCGCAATATGATCAGTTAACTGACCTGCCAAACCGTTCGCTTTTTCTGGACCGTCTGCAGATGGCGTTGACCAAAGCCCGTCGGGAACAGACCCGGTTGGCGGTTTTGTTTCTGGATCTGGATAAATTCAAGCAGGTGAATGACACCCATGGTCATACTGTGGGCGATTATTTGCTGCAGGATGTGGCACGCCGCTTGACTCGCTGTGCCCGTGAATCGGATACGGTAGGGCGTATAGGTGGTGATGAATTTATCATTCTCCTTGAAAACATACAGGGGGTTGAGGATGCGGCCGTAGTCACGGGAAAACTCTTTGCCACCCTTGCTGAGCCCTACAAACTTGGCAAGGTGACACTGCAGATTACCCCCAGTATCGGCGTTGCCGTGTATCCGGAAAACGGCAAGGACGCGCATGAACTGATCCTTTATGCGGATAACGCCATGTACCAGATCAAAAAAAGTCGTCAATAATCAGTTCCCATCTGATTGCGACCACTTTGACCGTAAAAGGGACGGTAAAAGGGGACAGATCTATTTTCCTTTCTTGGTTCTACCTTGTCCCCGCAGTTCAACCCGTCGGCCTATTTTTTTTGAAATTTCTTGCTCGAACTTTCTGCTTCCCGTAAGCTCTCCGCGCTGGGTTGCCTCTCGTATCAACTTCCCCTGGTCATCCTGAATTGTTTTTGCTCAGCCATATTTGCCCCCTTTGGGATGCTTATCAGGGGGCTAGCGGAAGTAGATTTTGATGCACTCCTCCAGTTTGCCGTGCAGCAAGGGTTCGTTCTCGTTGCAGATCTCCGCATAGAACTCCTCGGCCTGTTCCAGAAACAGATCCGCTACCGCCGGATCGAAATGATCCCCCCGTGCTTCCCTGATGATACCAACCGAGGTCTCCAAGCTGAACGGCTCCTTGTAGGGCCGCCTGGAGGTCAGGGCGTCAAACACATCCACCACCGCAAAGATCCGGGCATTGAGTGGAATATCCTCCCCTGTTAATCCTGCCGGATAACCGCTGCCATTGAATTTTTCGTGGTGGTAGCGAACCACTTCGTCTGCGTCTTTCAGCCAATCATAGCTGTAGAGGATATCTCTTCCGTGGCTGACATGAGTTTTCATGATCTCAAACTCTTCGCTTGTCAACTTGCCGGGTTTGAGCAGGATTGCATCAGTGATGGCGATCTTGCCGACATCATGTAGAAAGGCCCCTTTTATCAACCCCTGCATGGCGGTATTTGATAGATGGAGTTTCTCCCCTAAACGAACGGCATACAAGGCCACCCTGAAGTTGTGGATATTTGTGTCGCTGTCCCGTTTGGCAATGGCGCTGCCCAGGACCTTCAACATCCCGATATTGGTCAAAGCCAGGATATGCGAGTAATCCAGGAGCTTGCGGTTAAGACGGATGATGAGCGGGTAGAGCGCCAGGGTGATCACAAAAATGACCACCACGACCAAAATTAAGGCATGGAGGGTCTCTCTTTGGTTCTGGGCGACGATATCGACGGGGGCATGGTAGATCCCTTCGAGATAACCGCTTCTACCCCCCGCACTGTCAAGGATGGGAACAAAAACCCGCAGGAAGATCTCTTGGCCCAATGTCAACTTTTCACAGAGGATTACCGAGGTATTGGTGAACTCGGTGCCATGTTTGGGGAGCCTTTTTTCGATCTCTACAGCGGACGATTTAATCGCCTCGGTGACCTTCTGGGAGTCGGCATTATAGAATTCGACCACGATCAAGTTGTCTTTTTCAATCAGAGTATGAATCGTCCGGCTGAAAAGAGCAAGAGTCTGCGGTGAGGGGGAGCTCAAGTAGGCGCTAAAATCGGCGGTGTAATGGGAGGTCTCGGCGCGAGCCATATTGACAACATGGTTATCCAGACGGATATGACCGAGATAGTTGACCAGACCGCCCACCACCAGAGAAAGAACCAGCCAGACCAGAGTCAGCCTGAGAATGAGCCATTTATGGATATTGTCGATCATGTAGCCGCACTTTTATTGGTTCTCTCTTAACAAGTTGACAGATATTCACAGATTGATGATGACCACCATCAATTTCAAATCAATCCCTCTTCAATAAACCTACCGTTCATCCTGCATCTTATCAAATTTTTTCTTGGGCCGTCGTCAATATTTCTTTCCGTTGCCGAACGAGGGGTTCGGCGAGAGCGCGGCCACCTTTCAAAGAGGGATGAAAGTTGAGGGGGGCAGTAAAAGAGGGGAGACAATGAACCCCTGTAATGTTTTTGCCAACGCAGGAGGGTAACCTTGTATTATGGGTATAAATCAACTACAAGAGATAAATAGGCATTTTTTCGGCAAATTTTACCTATTGAATGCCGTATGCTTCTGCATATGATGAAATTTGTAATGATATAAAGATCTGGATAATCACTTGTTCTGTCTCCTGGGAGAAGCAGATGAAGGAAACGTTGAAACCCGGCATAAGGTACGAACACAAGTTCACGGTGCCACAATCGAAAACAGTTCCGGCGCTCTATCCGGAATCTGACGAGTTCGTGGCAATGCCGGAAGTCTTTGCTACCGGCTTTCTGGTCGGGTTCCTTGAGTGGGCCTGCATCAAGGCAATTAACCCTCATCTCGACTGGCCGCAAGAACAGACAGTTGGAACCCACATCGATGTAAGCCACGAAGCAGCAACACCACCTGGTCTTGAGGTCACGGCAACGGTTGAGTTAATCGCTGTCGAAGGGAAAAAGCTTGTTTTTGCCGTGGAAGCCCACGATGGAATAGACCTAATCTCCAAGGGGCGACATGAAAGGTTTGTTATAAACAAGGAGAAATTTGATGCCAAGCTTGGCATCAAAAAAGGAAACGTATAACCCTAAAAAAAACTCGGGGTTAGGTCTTGCAACCACACAAAGATTAAACAACCTGACAATAAAGTTTGATTGCTAGACTTGCCCCCCCACGGTTCTTCTGTTGAGAACAGAGCACGTTTCAGGCAAACGGTGCAGGAAATTTTCATCAGGGGTCTGGTCTCAGACATCACCACATCCTTCCTTGCCTCTCATCCGCTGAATATGGACGTTCGAGTGTCGCGGGCGCCAAGGACGGCGCAGGAGCGACCACCGGCGCTTGCCCTAAAATCTCCCACACCCTCCGCTCTAGCAGATTCATTGACCTGGCAATATCGGGCACCCGTTCGCCCGCATCGAAACGTTTGCGTACCCGCGGTCACATGCCTTGCCTCCGAGGGCGTCCATGTTGTGACAGTAGTTGGTGGTGTCGCGGAACTTGGAAATATTGGCTGAATTTTGTATAATTACTAAAATACAAAAATAACAATGCTCATTTGAAACAAAAATCCTTCGAATAGTAAGGCGATATATTTGAAAGGTTTATTCCCCTCACACTTCTCCAAACAGGAACAGAATGGGGCTCTGACGCTGTGGAATGCAGTTGCCGGAAAGTCTTCTTTGCCGGGGGCGCGTGAGGCGAGCACGCCGCCTGCGTTAACTCCTGGCCGCATTGCTTGGCCTTTTCCTGGCGTTCTCACAGCATAAGGCTTGACCGATCCTTTACCACGGGGTGCTGCCATGAAGTCGCGCAGCGCCTGTAGCGTCCGCGATTATCTCTCTTAAGGGGAAGAATGATGCAAAGGACTGAACGAGACCACCCCAAACAATTGGAGGATTTGCCGAACATTGGCAAAGCTATCGCCGCTGATCTTCGGCGTATTAACATATTCCGGCCCGAGCAACTTGCCAGGCGCGAGCCGATTGCCATATTTGAGGAACTGTCAGAGGTTATCGGCCATCGTCAAGATCCTTGTGTGCTTTATACGTTACTCGCGGCAAAGCATTTTCTTGACTGCGGTGAAGTCCTGCCGTGGTGGAAGTTCACTGCGGAAGGAAAGAATATTCTGAAATCCAGCGAGAAAGGAAGCCGGCCATAAAACCACGCAATGGTCATTTCCTCTGGTGTCGCTGACCCGAAGATGCATAATTCTTTCTTTGCGGATAGCGAGAACACCTCATGCCTGATCCCTTGGCAACCGAATAATAAAGGTTGATCCTGAACCTGGCTCCGATTCAAGATCAATGGTGCCATTATGTTTGCCGACAATCACGTCGTGGGCAATAGTCAGGCCCTGGCCAGTACCCTTGCCAATGTCCTTGGTGGTGAAAAAAGGATCGAAGACCTTGTTGTGGATATGTGTGGGGATGCCGCAGCCTGTATCGGTAATTCGAATTTCCACATGTTGGTCATACTGTTTTGTACTGATTGTAATGAGTCCTTTTTCCCCCTCTGGATTTTTGCCGAGTTGGTTGGCTATGGCATGGGCGGCATTGATTATCAGGTTAAGAAAAACCTGGCCCAGTTCATTTGCCAGGCAAGGCAGGGGGAGAAGTTCAGGGTCAAGGTCGGTAGCAACCGTTGCCACATATTTCCATTCATTTCTTGAGATTGTAATCGTCGTCTCGATAATGCGATTAAGATCGGCAGTGTCTTTCTGCTTATTCCCGGGATGTGAAAACTCTTTCATTGCCTGGACAATGGATGTAACTCGCTGAAGTCCGTCATTCGATTGATCGATGGCCCGGGGAATCTCCTCTCGCAGATAATCCCAGTCAAGGCGGGCAATGATTTGGTCATTTTCCTTAATCTGTGCCTCTGTGACCTCTCCTTTCTTTATGGATTCATGAAGTTCCAATAAACTGGTGATCAATTGAGATGATTCTTTGAACGCCTCGTTGAGAAAGGAAATATTGGTGCTAATGAATTGGATGGGGGTATTTATTTCATGGGCGATACCGGCTGCCAATCGACCCACAGACTCCATCTTCTGGGCTTGCATGAGTTGGATATTAAGCTTTTCATGTTCTTGATCCGCCTGTTTTTTTTCAATTGCCCGTTTGACCTGGAGCATGAGCTGGCCGATCTGATACGGTTTCTGCAGAAAGGAAAAGGCTCCCCGGTTGGTGGCCTCGATGGCCGATTCAAGAGTGGCGTTGCCAGTGAGGATGATAGCGGCGGTGGACGGATGTTCAGCCTTGATCCGGGAGAGTACGTCAAGTCCGGAAATGTCCGGTAGACCAAGATCGATGAGAGCGAGATCGATGTCGTTTTCCTGCAGAAGCGAGAATGCCTCCGCTCCGTCTTGGGCTTCAAGGGTTTCATAGTCTGTGATGACCCCCAGGGTGTAAGCAATGATCTGCCTCACATTGGGATCGTCGTCGATGATCAAAACGACTGTTTTTTTCATATCGTTTTTGTCCCCCCTGATTGTCCGTTAAGGCCGGGTGGTTAGTTTTCAGGCAGTTAGCGTGCCTCGACCCAAGTGCTGAGATGCAGGCATCTTAAATATTGCGCCACTCTGGTGTAACGGTGAGTCTGGAAAGATGAGAGTGGAGTCTCCGGGGAAATTACTTTACTTGTTTGAGGATATCTGATGCGGCAGGCGAAAACAAGTTTTTCAAAAAAAAATACTGGTACGAAGAAGTTGTTGCTAAAGAGCATCTTGTGTATCATACATTGATATCGGTGAGTTGTTCAACACCGAGCATAAAATAGCGAAAACTGTTTTCCCCTCAGGCGGTAAGCGGTCACAGGATATTCTTATGGGTAAACAAGGTCGTCCAGACAGTGACAAGAAAATCGGGGTGTTGATCGGTGGTTCCGGCCTGATCGGCGGTGGCATCCTTCATTATTTCAAGACCTGGGGCGAAAATGAGTTTGAGCTGCTGGCACCCAACAGCAAACGTTTGAGTCTACGTGAACCTGAGGATATACGGTTGTATCTCAAACGGAATACACCGGATTTTATCATTAATACCGCCATCACGGCCATTGACAGTAACCCGCTTCTCACCTTGGAGACAAATTACCTTGGTACTGTCAACCTGGCCAGGGCCGCAGTCGACCTGGGTATTCCCTATATCCATTTCAGTTCTGCCGCCGTCATGCCGACAGGGGAAAATCTTGCTGAAAATGAGCAGCTGAGCTTAACCCCGGAACTGGCCAATTATCCCAAATCCAAATTACTGGCGGAACTGGCCCTTCAGGAAATGCACTGCAATCTCGGGCTTGATTATACCAATATCCGCCTGGCCGTGGTGTATGGCGCGCACGATCACAAAATTCAGGGCTTTCAGCGGATGCTCTTTGCGCTGGCTGATCAAACCATGCCTTTCCTCTTCACCAATCATCAGGCCATGCATTCGTACTCCAATGCGAAAAAAGTCCCTTTTTTTGTCCATCATATCCTCAATCACCGGGAAGAGTTCAACGGTCAGACCTTTCACTTTGTTGATCCCAATCCTGTATTATTGAGCCAACTTATTCTCACCATCAAGTCGTATATGGAACTGAAGCGGCCAAAGGAAATTTTCCTGCCCTATCCCCTGGCCAAGTTCGGGGCCGGCTGCATGGTTATGTTGACCAGGATGCTGAGACGCATCGGCATTGAGTCCAAGATGCCGCCCGAGTTGATGTTCCTGCACAATTTTTATCAGACGCAGAGTCTCTCAGCGGCAAAACTTCAGGGATCGAGCTTTGTCGATCCGGACCCGAAGGTCACCATCTTCAGCGAATTGCCCATGCTGATCCAATATTATCTGACGCGCTGGGAAGATCTTAATCTCATTGCTCTGGATGATAAGATCTTCTTTGATCCAAGCAATCGAGCCGATATCTTTCAGAACGATCCTGCCCAGATACTTGCATTCTTAAAGGATGAGACCTCTTCCCCGTTTCTGGATACCTGCATGTGGCCACGTGGTGCTGACGACGAGGCCGAGACAGAAGACAAATAACGCCCAAACATGAAACACTATGAGGACACGGACAGAAGGGGATGTTAATAATCTATTGCTTACTGAATGTGGTGTCTGTTACCCTATTCACTGATGATAAATACTTGACATCGAAGGCCGCTTCCACATACCATCAACCTTGTAAAGAATAAATTTTAGCTGCTGATTTGTCCCTTCTGTGTCCTCTGCAACTGATAAAGGAAAAATATTCATGGCAACCGTGCAACAGATTCCCCTTTCCCCCTGGCGGGCCATCATCGAGACTGGCTTGTATGCTAATTCTGTTTATAAGACTTCCATGGCCGAGTTGTATGAGCTCTCGCTTCGTCAACCGGAGATCGTGGCCACCTCTCACCCCATGTACAACCCAAGCCAGTTCGGTCTTCCCGAGGATGCGGTTGTGCTGGTGTCCAACGATGGCTCTGTTGTCGGGCGCACCGCCCGGGCCCGTCTCCTGGTGCGTACCTTTGACAAGGACCAGAGTGACAGGATTCAGGCCCTGCTGCGTGAGGCCGTTTATCAGTTCAATAAGCGGCCAGCTCTGCACCTGGAAGGGGTGATTGGACTGCACTCAGATTTCATGATCAGAGCTCATCTCCTGAGTCCTGCGACCGATGCCAAAAACATGCTTGACTGGGGGATAAATTTCTGTCCTTTTATCAAGCCCTGGAAAGATATTTACGCCAAATCAAGGATCATCAACGAGCCTGATATCATCGCTTTTGCCGATCCTGAATGGAGTCATCCTGATTATCCGAATGGCTGTGTCATCATTGATGAACTGACTAACTGTATCGCCATTCTCGGCTTGAGGTATTTCGGAGAACGAAAAAAGGGAACCCTGACCCTGGCCTGGACCATCGGGGTGCGCCATAATATGGTGGCCTGTCATGGCGGTATCAAGAAGATCGGCAATATGCCGCCGGTGGCAGTTTTTGGTCTTTGCGGTTCGGGAAAATCCTCAATCACCAACAGCCTGGATCATGAGGGCATGCTGACTGCGGAGGAAAAAGTCACCGTGATCCATGACGATGCCTTTCTCATTGACCTGGAACGGGATTTCTCAGTGGCCCTTGAGCCCTCTCTTTTTGACAAGACCGATGCTGTTACCAGTGAAGACGCACAACTCAAATTTTTCTATTCGGCCCAGAATGTCGGGGTTATGGCCACGGCCGATGGCGGGAAACGGATGGTGAACGGGGATGTGCGCAACAATAACGGCCGCTGTCTGAAGAGCCGGGATATGTTTCGCCATGCTGGACACTGCGAACGGCCGGGCATCTTAATCTGGCTGCAGAAGGATACGAGCCTGCCGCCAATCTCCAAAGTTACGAGCAGTTCACTGGCCGTGGCCATGGGCGCTTCGCTTTCCACTATGCGGGCCAAGGGGGTGGAAAATGTTGATGCTCTGGAGTTGGAAAAATTGGTTATCGAACCCTTTGCCAATCCCTTCCGGGTCCATTCCCTGCTGGAGGATTGTGAGCAGTTTCGTAAACTTTTCAAGATGGGATGTGAATGTTTTATTATGAATACTCATGCGTTTGGAGTAGGAGACGAACTGGAAGACATCCCCAAAGAGTTGTCGCTGGCTATTGTTACTGCACTGGTGCGGGGGAATATCCAATGGCGGGAGTGGCGTACCTTTAAGGGACTTCTGGTGCCGAAAAATGGCAATGACTATTTCGGTACAGATTTTGACCGCAAATATAAACCCTCCCGGAATTCTGGTTATCTTCGTTTTCAGCGTGACCGGATGCAGGACCGTATCACTTTTCTTTCCCGGAAACGGGATGAGGAGCATGACATGGCCAATACCTTTATCGCGCCATTGGTCTCTGCCCGCCTGACCATTGACCGGATTCTTGAACCGGATCTCTATCGTTGATCTCTTTTGGTTTAACGATAATTCTGGTAACCTGTCAGACAGCCCCTTTTTGAAAAAACGACCTGCCATACCTGTATTGTCCGGGAACGGAAGGAAGCTGCCATGGAGAGGAGATAATATTTCCACATCCGATAGAACGTTTTGCTATATCTGTCCTGCAGCTTTGGCCAGCTTTGGTCAAAATTGGCAAACCAGTTTGTCAGTGTTTTGTCATAGTGAATGCCGATGTTATGCCAGTCCTCCATAACAAGCAGGAGCTCAGTGGCTTTACCCAGCTGCCCGATGGAGGGGAGCATGCCGTTCGGGAAAATGTACTTGTCAAACCAGGGGTCTCCATGGTGGGTTGAGTAGTTGGAACCTATGGTGTGCAGAAGAAAGAGAGCGTCAGGCTTCAGGCAACGGTTGACCATCTGCATGAACTCGCGGTAATTTTTGTAGCCCACATGTTCGAACATGCCGACTGAAACAATGGCATCGAATTCCTCAGTCAGATCACGGTAATCAAGGAGACGGATATCAATGGGCAGTCCGTCACAACGCTTACGGGCCAGCTTGGCCTGTTCTTTCGAGATAGTTATGCCCACCGCTTCAATGCCATGGTTTTGGGCCGCATAGCGGATAAAACTTCCCCAGCCGCAACCGATATCAAGAACGCGCATACCTGGTTTTAGTTTCACCTTCCGGCAGATAAGTTCCAGCTTGGCCTCTTGAGCCTCAGTGAGATCCATCTCTTCCTTATTCCAGTAAGCACAGCTGTAGGTCATGTGTTTGTCGAGCATACATTCAAAGAGATCGTTGCCGACATCATAATGTTTTCTGCCTACCTCAAAGGCCTTTCTTCTATTCTGGCAGTTGGAAAGGGTGGCTTTAATGCTGCAGAGAAGAGCAGATCTGGATTTTCTGAGTTTCAGGTCAAGGTCGTTTCTCAGGACGTGAAAAAAGAACTGATCAAGGGAGAGACAGTCCCACCAGCCGGCCATATAAGTTTCCCCTAGAGCGAGAGAACCTCCACAGAGAATGTGGTCGTAGAATTCGAGGTTGTGGATCTGGATATCCCAGGGGCGGGGGCCGTTGATGCTGATGCCGGCGAGGGAGAAAATTTCAGTAATTGTCTGTTCCGATGTGCCTTGGGTGATTGGTGACATAAGAACTTGCTCCTCTCACAAAATTCCGTACTTTTGACATCTCCTGTACATTAAAAGAAATGTCAGCTAACAAAAAAGAGTGTCTATTTTATGGCATATCATACGATCTCTATAAAAAACAAGAGCGAAGCCATATCCCCCTTTTGCAGGACGGGTTTCGCAATATTCCAGGTATCTGCCAAGCGGCTGATTCTATTTTAGATTGCAGGGAAAGGGAGGATTAAGGGAAAAATTATCCCTTATTTATTTATCTCCTTGCATCTGTACCCGTATTTAGATGTATACTTTAACAAAGAGAAGAAACAGGTAGAACGAAGGAGGTATGAAATCCAGTCAACCGCTTGTCAGAGGCTGCTTCAATTATGAACGTGCAGATGATAGGCAGGGACAATCTGAAAGGAGGTTTTTTATGGACCAGAAACAAGGAAGACAGGATAAGTTGATCCAGGAAGAACGTCACGATACCTATAAAGAACAGGAAAAGTGGCCCGAGCCTACGGTCTGTAGTGAGTGCAACGCCGTATATTTGGGAGGAAAATGGGCGTGGGAGGAACGGGAGGAAAATGCTCATGCCATAGTTTGTCCGGCCTGCCAGCGTATCAAGGATGGGTTCCCAGCTGGTTATCTGGAGATAAAAGGTGCCTTCTTCGGCAGTCACAATGAGGAAATACTTAATTTGATCCACAATCTTGAGGCCCAGGAAAAAGGTGAACATCCAATGGAGCGGCTGATGGCCATTAACACAGGAGAAGATCATACGCTGATCACCACCACTGGTATTCATCTCGCCCGGCGGATTGGTGAGGCCTTGAAGCATGCGTATCAGGGCGATCTTGAGTTTGCTTATGGTGATGCGGAAAAAATTATTCGCCTGAGCTGGGTCCGGGAATAAGAACGGACTGTATGTGTTTGTTTATTCAAGGTATCTCAAGTCGATTTTCGTAATGAAAACCGACAAGGGGAGGTGGTTGAAGAGACGATGAGCAACAGGCAAAAAATAGATGCCATGCTTCAGACCATTGAGGTCGAGTGTTCGTTCACCAAAGGATTTACCGGACGTTCATCCTTGCTCCCTGAAGTTATGGAGGCCATGCGTTTGGTTGAGCGGCAGAATTTTGTGCCCTCCATCCTGCGCCCAATGGCCTATGAAAATTCCCCCTTACCCATTGGAGATGGCCAGACTATCTCCCAGCCTTTCATCGTCGCCTTGATGACCGATCTTCTCTGCCCGGAGAAGGAAAATGTAATCCTGGAGGTCGGTGCCGGCTCAGGATATCAGGCCGCCATCCTGTCTCTGCTGGTCAGGCAAGTCTATACCATTGAGATCATCCCCGCCCTGGCGCATAGGGCAATGGAGCTTCTGCAGAGGTTGGGATATGGGAACGTTGAGGTCCGACCGGGTGACGGTTACCACGGTTTGCCTGAACATGCCCCCTTTGATGGTATTATTGTCACAGCCGCAGCCTCTCATGTGCCTCCAGCCTTGAAGGAGCAACTCAAGCCGGGGGGAAAATTGATCATTCCCGTTGGTCAGCCCTATATGCCTCAGGAGCTGCTGGTGCTGGAAAAAGATCAGCAGGGGATGTTCAGTTCGAGGAATGTATTACCCGTTTCCTTTGTGCCGCTTACCCGTGCATAGATTGACGGATGTTAAGGAAAACAGCTATCTTGACTTGATCATGAACCTTGTATACCCGGAGGAAAGCTATGCAAGTACCGTTACAGATCACCTTTCGTAATATGGAAACATCTGAGAAGATAGATGCGGATATCCGAAAGCGGGTCGACAAATTAACCAGTCACCATCCTGAGATCATCAGCTGCCACATCGTAGTGGAGGCTCCGCCCCAACGCCATCAAAAAGGTGGGCTCTTCAAGACCAGAATTGATATCAGCTGTCCGGAAGGGAAGTTTGTCATCAATCGGGAGCCATCTGCTCAGCATAAAGAGGCAGAGGATGTCTTCCTCTCCCTTCGCGATGCCTTTAATGCCGTTGACCGCAAGTTGGATGAATACTCTTGCAAGCGAAAGGGGGAAGTTAAGGTACATGAGGAGGTGCCGCAAGGGCGGATCAGGGAGCTCTTCCCCATGGAAGATTATGGAACTATTACCACGCTGGATGACCGGGAGATTTATTTCCACCGTAACAGCGTCCTCAATATGGACTTCGATGCCCTGAACATTGGCGACATTGTCCGCTTTCATGAGGAAGACGGGGATAATGGTCCCCAAGCGAGCTCTGTCAAAGTTGAAATATGATGACTGATCAGAGAAAAGGTGTCTGTCTGTTCGTTTAAGTGTCAGGCTGGCTGCTCCTGACAGTGTGTCTTATGATATTTTTTAATGATTCTATAACGTTACTTGCCTCTCCTTTGGTCAGATCGTCGATCCCTGTTTTCTGGTAATATTTCTTTAGAAAATTGTGGAAGTGAGTTTCGTCCCAGTGGAGATCTGCCAGGAGATGTTTGATGAAATATTTTTGCCGGAAGGTAAGGCCATAGGGGTTGATCTGATACTGTTTGCTCCGGGCAAAATAGCGGAGCAAACGGTTGAAGGCTGTCTCGTCCAGATCCTTGGCCGAGCGAACGCCTGTCACCTGCTGCAGAATGTCCCGATATTCCTGGTCTGAGAGATGAAGGTCCCGCTTGACAATATGAATGAGTGCCAGTTTTTTCTTGTCCAGCCCTGTTGGTTTCCGGCATTTCTTCATGATCTCCCGCATGAATGCAGGCAGGTCTGCAGGTATCCGTGAGGTGATCAGGTTGTCATCGACCACTACCTGTTCATCACTATAGGCGCATCCTGCTTCCTGTAGTTCTTCCGCTACGCTCTTGTAACAGGTGGCCCTTCTGCCTGTAAGCACTCCGGCCGAGACCAGCAACTGGGGACCATGGCAGATGGCAGCCACTGTCTTTCCATCTTTAAAGAATTGCCGGACCAAGGTGATGATCTTCTCATTGTCGCGCAGGAGAGCGGGGGCCTTACCTCCCGGCAGGATCAGGAGGTCATACAAGGAGGGGTTAATCTGGTCCAGGGAATGGGTGATCATAACATGATACCCATGTTTTCCGATAATCGGCCCGGTCTTGATGGAGGCGATATCGATCTCTATTCCCTCTTCAAGAAATCGATAGTAGGGAACCAGCAGCTCAGTATCCTCGAAACCGTCTGCACTGATAAGAAGTACCTTCATTGTATCCTCCCAGTTTCACGACCGAGCGCATTCACGTTAAAAACATACAAGCCCCTTCATGTACATGAAGGGGCTTGTATGTTTAGATCCTGAAGGGCCTGGTTACAAATATGTTATTCGTCAATATCGACCTTTGCTATCTTGGCGCCTGGTTTGATGGCATCTCCCACCTTGACTGATATGGTGGTTACAATACCGGCGATGGCACTAACCACAGGGGTTTGCATCTTCATGGCCTCCATCATGGCTACCTGTTCTCCGGCTGCCACCTCTTGACCTTCCTTGACGCTTATTTCACAGATGTTTCCGGCAAACGGGGCACGAATGTCGCCGTTCTTGGCCAGGGTCTGGATCTCTTCTTTGGAGAGGACCGTAGCCACAACCACTCCTTCCTGGGCCTCAGGAGCAAAGGAGTAGATGCGCTGATGGTGATCCACATTCAGATAAACATTGGACTCGCCATCTTCGTTGACCATGGATGGGCCAATTTCGATGACGTGCTCTTTGCCGTAATGATCAGTAAAGGAAAGACTTGTTCCCTCGTTAAATTTACCCTGATGCAGAAAGATGGATGGTGGCAGGACATAAACCTTGCCAAATTTTTCCTCAAACTTGAAAAAGTTGACGGCATCATTGGGGTGCTGCAGGTAGAGGACCAGTTGTTGATCTGTGGGTTCAGCGCCGATTATCTCACGCAGGGTCGTCCGTTCATGCTCGAGATCCATGTCCTCAATTTCGTCCATTCCGCCTTCCCGCTCCAATACTGTTTTCCAGTCGGCACCCAGGACTTTTTCATAGATCCATTCTTCCGGCTGGTAAAAAGGAAAGGGGCCATATTTGCCCAGCAGCAGGTTCCGCAGGTCACCAGATGGGTTACCATAGCGTTCTCCCCCCTGGACATTGGCAACCGCGGTGGTCCACAGGATCTGGGAACCAGGGGTTACAGACCAGTAGTTGCCGAGTTCTTTCTGAACTCTGGGTAATTCTTTGTGCAGGATGTCGGGCATCTTGTCGAGAAAACCGCCTTTTGCCGCCTGTTCCAGGCTGGACCCCATCGCTCCGCCAGGGAGCTTGTGGATCTGGACGGTTGGTTGAAATCCTTTGATCTGAGACTCAAAAGCAGCATAATATTGGCGCTGGTCGCGAATGACCTCTGAGGTTTCAATCACGGCATCTTCATCCAGGCCCACGGCTGTGTAGCCAAGTTCTTTCAAGGTTTGGATAACCGTGAGGCTTGGAGCAGGGCCGTAATATCCGGTCATGGAGGAGTCACTGGCATCAACAATATTTGCGCCATTGATGACTGCCGCAGCAATCCGGCCGATATCGTTTCCGTCGGTATTGTGTCCATGATAGTGGATCGGTAGATCCGGATAGCTCTGTTTGATGGCATCGACCAGTTGTCCGATGCGTTGCGGTGATCCCAGGCCTCCATGATTTTTGATACAGAGAATGATATCTGATCCGGTAACATCAAGGATCTCCTTGACCTTCTTGACATAGAAATCGTCGGTATGTTCCGGACCGGTGGAAAAGCAGATGCAGGGCTCATTAATTTTTCCGGCCTTGGCTACTTCCTCAAATACCGCCTGCATATTGGGTATATGGTTCATGAAGTCGAAGGTTCGCCATACATCCACATATTTTGCGAACTCGCGAACCGTGAAGCGGATAACATTTTGTGGATAAGGACGATATCCGAAGAGATTGACCCCGCGACACAAGGTCTGAAACATGGTGTTGGGCATCTTCTCGCGCAGGAGCTCAAGCTTGAGAAACGGATCAACCTGTTTGCGGAGGATATCCACGTGAATCGAGGCACCTCCGGTTATCTCCAGTGAAAAATAGCCGGCTCGTTCACGGGATGGTGCGGCCAGTATGTCGGTATGCAGCAGTATACGGTTCTTGAAATCAGATTGAGAGAGATCGCGGGCCGTATTGGTGATGTAATAGCCGTCAGCTTTTCTGAGTTGGGCGACAACCTCGCTGGGGGCCATTCCCTGTATTATTCGTTCCATAATTTATCCTCGTGGGGGTATCATCATCTTCATGTATATTAGGGCAGGGCCGTATAATATAAAGAGTATCTGAAATATAGTTATAAAGTCTTACCGATATCGCGGGTATCTGTCCCGCTTACAGAGCATAGGGGTTCTTGCCGCGATGATGGATCTCGGCAATGAGTTTGGACAGCTTCTCTGCCTCATTGGGTGTTTCCTTATACTCAAAGAGTTGAGGATGGGTATCCAGGAATGAGGTGTTGAAGTCACCTTTCATGAAATCAGGATCCTGGACGATGTTAAGATAAAAAGGAATCGTGGTTTTAGGACCGGAAATCTCAAAATTCTGTAAGCAGCGGCGTAGTCGGCACACTGTTTCGTTCCAGGAAAAGCCATGAACAGTCAGCTTGACCAGCAGAGAGTCATACACCTGGGGAATGGTATAGCCCTGGTAGACAAAGCCGTCTAGACGGACTCCATAGCCGCCCGGTGAACGATATACTGAAACGGTCTTGCCGCCTTCCGGCATAAAATCCGCCTGAGGGTCTTCGGCGTTGAGCCGCATCTCGATGGCGTGACCCCGTAACTGGATATCGTCTTGAGTGAAGGAAAGGGGCTTGCCCAGTGCCAGCTTGATCTGGGTACGGACAATATCAATACCGGTGATCATCTCGGTTACGGTATGCTCAACCTGGACCCGGGTGTTGATCTCCATGAAATAATAGTTGAAGTCCTTGTCGATCAGGAACTCTACGGTGCCGGCATTGGTGTAGTTGGAGGCCTTTGCGGCCTTCACCGCAGTCTGACAAATCTTCTCCAGAAGCTCTTTGTCGCCGATCATGGAGGGGGCAATCTCGATGAGTTTCTGGTTCCGGCGCTGGATGGAGCAGTCACGGGTTCCCAGATGGATAGTGGTACCTTCCTTGTCGGCAATGATCTGAACCTCCACATGCTTGGGGTTGATTACCACTTTTTCCAGATAGACAGATTCATCATTAAATGCGGCCATGGCCTCGGAGCGGGCTACCGGGATCTCTTTGCGCATTTGCTCGTCTGACTCAATAAGCCTGATTCCGCGGCCGCCGCCGCCGCAGGTGGCCTTAAGCATGATGGGGTAGCCATATTTGCCGGCAAAAACCAAAGCCTCCTGAACGCCATCTTCTCCCGCAGACAGGTTCGGGGTACCTGGAACCATGGGTATTCCGGCCTCGGCCATGATTTTTCTGGCGATAACTTTATTCCCCAGATTGGAAATGACCTCGGAAGTGGGCCCGATAAAGGTAATGCCTGCGTCTTCGCATGCCTTGGCAAAATCCGGATTTTCGGCCAGAAATCCGTATCCCGGATGAATGGCACAGGCACCTGTGTGTTTGGCAGCCTTGATGATCTTCTCAATGTTCAGATAATCGCAGCGTGGGCCGTCACCAAGAAGGATGGCTTCGCTGGCGAGGCGGATATGGCGTGAATCCTTATCTGGGGTTTCATAAACTGCCACGGCTTCATAATCTAATTCCTGGATAGCCCGCATGATGCGGATGGCAATTTCTCCGCGATTGGCTACAAGTATTTTCTTTTTCAAGGGAACTCCTTTCTCTCTTGTTTACGGGTGTTCGATTATTTGATCGGTTATAAAAAGTGTTAGTTGGGTCAGACCGGTAGAACTAAATTCATGTAGTTCTCAATTTTGTCTTAGTACAAAGTAAAGATATAAGGAAAATGCGTCAAGAAATATATTTACCTTTTTGGAATTTTTTACAAAAAACTAGCGAAAAGTACCGCGTAGCCCCTTTAATTAAGAGCAGATGTGGAGGAAATTGAGAGAAAAAACCAGATTTATGGGAAAATGCTCTGCAAAACAGCCACTACACCCATCGGTGGCAGTTGTATTGCAGAGCAGGTATTCTATGTGTGGGGTTCTTACGATTTGTCAGCCTTTATCCACGAATCCCTCAGGGTGACGGTCCGGTTGAAGACCGGTGCTCCCGGTTGAGAGAAAATCAGATCAGCGCAGAAATAGCCATGACGTTCAAACTGAAAGCATTCGCCCGCCTGTGCCTTGGCCAGGGATGGTTCCAACATGCAGTTATCAAGAATGGAGAGGGAGTTGGGGTTTAAGTGTTCCTTGAAGTCTACCTGCTTGTCCGAGTCTGGGTTCTCGCTCAGGAACAGGCGATCATAGAGCCGTACCGGGCACTGAATGGCGTGGGCGGCGGAGACCCAGTGGATGGTACCTTTGACCTTGCGGCCATCGGGTGCCGAGCCGCCACGCGTTTCGGGATCGTATGTACAGTGGATCTCGGTGATTTCCCCTGTTGCTGCATCTTTGACCACAGACACGCAGCGAATAAAATAGCCGTAACGCAGACGGACCTCACGATCTGGCCCCAGGCGGAAGAATTTTTTGGGTGGATCTTCCATGAAATCCTCGCGCTCAATGTAGATCTCCCGGGCAAAGGGAATGATCCTGCTGCCCATCTCCGGCCTCTGGGGATGATTCTGGGCCTCCATCTCTTCGCTTTGTCCTTGCGGGTAATTATCAATGATTACCTTCAGTGGATTGAGCACGGCCAGAACTCTGGGGGCTGTTTCGTTGAGGTCATCCCGTACCGCGTTTTCAAGTACACTCATGTCGATCCAGCTTTCTTTCTTGCCAATACCGATATCAGAACAGAATTTGCGGATGGCTGATGCTGAATATCCCCGTCTTCTTAGGCCGGAGATGGTGAGCATGCGCGGATCATCCCAACCTTGAACGTAATCGCCCTGCACCAGCTGCAGGATCTTGCGTTTACTCATGACGGTATAGGTGAGGTTGAGCCGGGCAAATTCAATCTGCCGGGGATGACATGGTGTTTTCAGGGTGTCCAGGCACCAGTCGTAGAGGGGGCGGTGGTCTTCGAATTCCAGAGTGCAGAGAGAGTGGGTGATTCCCTCGATGGCATCGGAGAGGCAGTGGGTGTAGTCGTACATGGGATAGATGCACCACTTATCACCGGTGCGGTGGTGGGCGACTTTGAGGATTCGGTAGATGACAGGGTCGCGCATGTTCAGGTTAGGGGAACCCATGTCGATCTTGGCCCGCAGGACCCGGCTGCCTTCATCAAATTCACCATTTCTCATCCGCTGGAAAAGATCCAGGTTTTCTTCAACGGTCCGATTCCGGTAGGGACTCTCTTTACCTGGCTCGGTGAGGGTGCCACGGTAGGTCCGAATTTCTTCTGCGGAAAGTTCGCAGACATAGGCCTTGCCCATCTTAATCAGCTGGATGGCATATTCATAAAGCCGGTCGAAATAATCAGAGGCATAGAAAAGGTTTTGTCCCCAGTCAAAGCCAAGCCATTTGACATCTCGTTTGATGGACTCAACATAGGCGGATTCTTCCTTGCTGGGATTGGTATCATCAAAGCGAAGGTGGCAGGGGCTGTTGTTCTCAAGCCCGATGCCGAAGTTGAGGCAGATGGATTTGGCATGGCCGATATGCAGAAAGCCATTTGGCTCGGGCGGAAAACGAGTCACCGTGTGCTGGTGTTTACCTGATCGCAGGTCTTCGGCAATAATCTGTCTGATAAAATCAAGGGGTCTTGCTTCGGGTGAATTTTCGGTGTTGTCTGTCATGATTTTTTTTAAAACCTGATATAATTATCCATCTCTATGCCAAAATATTTGTTATCTGTCTTCTCAAGGAGCCGTCGCGAAATATCCGGTGTATTGGAGAGTTTTTCGTTAGATCTTTTTATGCCGTCTTTGGCCATTAAGATGACGGGGCTCTTTTTTCTACAGCGGCTTTATTGAAAGAACTTGTCAACATCACGAAGCCGCTGCATAACCTTTTCCCGTCCCAGGGTCATGAGGATATCATACATGGAGGCTCCGGCCAGTTGCCCAGTGACCACGGTGCGCATGCCATTGACAATGACACCCGGTTTGACTCCCTTTTCCTCGGCCAGCTCTTTTGCCACCCGCTCCGTCTCTTCGGCCGTGAAGTGTTCAAGGGCCTGATAACGGTCGGCGAGCAGGGGCAGCCATTGTTGAAGCTCTGGGAATTTGAGCAGGTTTTTTTGCAGCGGTTTGGTCTCAACCTGGAACTCATCAGAAAAATAGGCGCGTCCCAGGGTGGCAAAATCGTTGAGGGTGTGAAAGCGGTCGCGGATCAGAGCCAGGGTGTGCAGGTACCATTCCTTCCTCTCTCCTGCATAGGATGCGTCCCATAGCCCTTCTTTTTCCAGGACCTTCTGGACCATGTTGCCAATCTCTCCTATATCCATGGTCCGCAGATATTGTTCATTGATGGAAATGGCCTTGGGGTCGGTGAAGAACTTTTCATCCCCCTTGCGGTAATTGAAGATGGAGTTGGACTTGTTGATCCGCTCCAGGGTAAAGGCCTCAATGAGTTCCTCGCGGGAAAAGATCTCTTTGTCGTCTCCGGGCGACCATCCCAGCAGGACCAGAAAGTTGCAGAAGGCCCAGGGAATAAAGCCGTGTTCCTTATAAAATTGCACGGCGACGATTTCGCCATGGCTGCGTTTGGAGATCTTGGCTTTTTTCAGGTCAAGGGTGAGCGGCATATGGGCAAAGACCGGCAAGGGAGCTCCCAGCGCCTCGTAAAGTAAGACCTGGCGGGTGGTGTTGGTCATGTGGTCCTGGCCGCGAAGCACATGGGTGATCCGGTCACGGATGTCATCCACCACATTGCAGAGCAGGTAGAGGGGTTTGCCGTTGGAGCGGACAATGACAAAGTCATCAACCTCGTTGTAACTGTGTTCAATGCGTCCGAGTACCTTGTCGTCATAACCAAGCATGCCGCTGCGTTCAGGTACCTTGAAGCGGATGACATAGGGCAGTCCTGCCTTTTCTTTTTCAGCGACCTGTTGCGGGGTCAGGTTACGACAGGTGCCATCGTAGCCCATATGCTGTTTGGCGGCCATTGCTGCTTCTTTTCTGGCCTCAAGCTCTTCCTTGGTGCAGAAACATTTGTAGGCATGGCCCTCAGCTAGTAAGCGGTTGGCTGCGGCCAGATGATCTGCGCTGAATTCCGTCTGAAAATACGGGCCTTCATCCCAGTCAATACCCAGCCACTCAAGACCTTCGAGGATGCCCTGAATGGAGGCTTGTGTGGAACGTTCAGTGTCCGTGTCTTCAATGCGCAGGATCAGTTTGCCTCCTGTTTTCTTGGCATAAAGCCAGTTGAAGAGAGCGGTTCGGGCTCCACCGATATGGAGATAACCGGTGGGGCTCGGCGGAAAGCGCAGTCGTGTTTCTGTCATGAAAACTCCTTGAAATGATCGGCTGATTGGATCAGTATATTTGAAAAGTGGAATATAGCATGAATACGGAATCTTTATATCGTTTTCAACTCTATTGTTCAATAGTTATGATGACGAAAATACAGATTCGACAGTGTTTGCGGGGGGATGGAATGAAAATATAGTTATGGAAAGGGATTGGATTTTGCCTTGGTAGCAATGCCAAGGTTGAGATTGCTCCCACAATGCTCTGAATAATAAATAAACTGTCGGGATTTGTTCCTTGTACAAAGGAGTATTTTTGTTGTTGTCTTTACTTGAAACTTGTATATTATTCATTTTTTGTGAGAATTTTACATGATATTCGCAAATTATTGATACTTGTATGGTGGTTCCGGGTACGGTCTTAAAAAGGGGATGAATTTGATCGTGCCTGCTCACTTCGGGTGGCTGTGAGCGAAGGGTTGATCTATTAAAAAATTATGATCCGAATTATTACTAGTGAGGAGTTAAAATGAAAGTACTGATTAGTGACAATCTGTCTCCAGCTGGAGCACAGATTCTGCGTGATGCCGGTCTGGAAGTTGATATCAATACCGGTCTTCCCCCGGAAGAATTGAAGAAGATTATCGGTAACTATGATGGCTTGGTTATCCGCAGCGCCACCAAGGTGACGGCAGAGATCATTGCCGCGGCTGACAAGCTGCGGGTGGTGGGGCGTGCCGGTATCGGTCTTGATAATGTTGATATTCCGGCGGCCAGCCAGAAAGGAATAGTGGTCATGAATGCACCTGATGGTAATGCCACCACTGCTGCTGAGCATGCCATTGCCATGATGATGTCGCTGTCACGAAATATTCCCCAGGCCACTGCCTCAATGAAGGCAGGGAAGTGGGAGAAGAAGAGTTTCATGGGTCGTGAGGTGACCGGTAAGACTCTGGGCATTTTCGGTATCGGCCGGATCGGCGCCATCGTCGCCAACAGGGCTCAGGGCTTGCGGATGAAGGTTATTGCTTATGATCCCCATATGCCCAAAGAACTGGTGGATAAGCTGGGTGTGGAGCTGGTCAGTCTGGAAGAGCTTGCCAAACGTTCTGATTATATCACAGTGCATGTGCCGCTGACCAAGGAGACGGACAAGGTCCTTTCCACAGAGTTTTTCAAGAACATGAAGAAAGACGCCATGTTCATCGACTGCGCGCGCGGCGGGGTCTGCGACGAAGATGCACTGTACAAGGCGTTGGTTGATGGCGAGATTGCGGGCGCGGCCCTTGACGTCTTTGCGGTGGAGCCAACGAATATGGAAAATTGCCCCATGCTGGGTCTGAATAATTTTATCTGTACCCCCCATCTCGGTGCCTCCACCAGTGAGGCCCAGGAGAATGTGGCCCTGACCATTGCCGAGCAGGTGGCTGATTATCTGAAGACCGGGGTTATTGCCAATGCCGTGAATGTGCCTTCGGTGAGCGGTGACGTGCTGGCTCAGGTTGGTCCCTATATCAATCTGGGTGAGATGTTGGGTTCCCTGCATATGCAGATTGCCAAAGGTAGCGTGCAGGATGTGAGCATTGAATACGGCGGCGATCTGGCGGATCTGAATACCAGTCCCATCACCGTTGCCTTCCTGAAAGGTCTCTTTACCCCCATCCTCCAGGATGCAGTCAACTATGTGAACGCCCCGGTAATTGCGAAGGATCGGGGGATCAAGGTGGTCGAATCCAGGACGGAACAGTCTGACGACTTTACCAATACCCTGACCATCAAGGTCAAATCCAGCGAGGGTGAAAATGTTCTGGTGGGAACCGTTTTTGGTAAAAAAGAGCCCCGTCTGGTCCGCTTGAACGCCTTCCGCCTGGAAGCTCTTCCGGCAGGACCCATGCTTCTGGTCTACAATAAAGACGTTCCCGGTGTGATCGGTGATCTTGGTACCACCCTGGGCAAGGCCGGTGTCAATATCTCTAGGATGACGGTTGGGCGGGAGGAGGCCAGTGAGCAGAATGTCATTTTCCTTAATACCAATATCCCGATTTCCAAGGAATTGCTGGCTGAGGTGCAGGCCCTTGACTATATAGATGGGGCCATTGCTTTGGAGATGGTGAATTATAAATAACAAATGGTCTCTGCCGGATTCAATATTTTGAAGGAGTTGGGTTTTTGCTATGGATGAACATAAAGAACAGGGTTGTCCTTGTGGAGAGGGAAAGGTTCCCGATCAACACGGGAAATGTGTTATGCCCAATGTGACCTTTCCTGCTTTTATCATGTCATTGAACACGTCAGTTCTTTATCATCTGGGAGAGATCGCCGATCCGATAACAGGGAAGAAGCAGGTTGATTATGAACTGGCCCGGCACGGCATTGACACCTTGATGCTTTTACAGGAAAAAACAAAGGGAAATCTCTCATCTGAGGAAGAGGGGATGCTGAAAGGTATTCTCTATGATGTTAAGATGCGTTTTGTGAAGTCAGTTAAAAAATAAGTCATTGTGGGCTCTCAGGTTCCAGATGTCTTGTTGAGGTAAGTGATTGGTGCTAGAACATTCCGCAACATCCCTTGTGCTGAGGGCGCCGGCCAAGGTGAATCTGTCTCTGCGGATTCTGGGGAGACGCCCTGATGGTTATCACAACCTCGAAACCGTGATGCAGAAGTTGGATCTCTGTGATGTCGTAACACTAAGGCTGACTGATGAGTCGGGGGTTGTTTTACGATGTCTTGACTCCGGTTTACCGGAAGATCGCTCCAATATCGTCTGGCGGGCGGCGGAGGCGTTTCTTGCGGCATGTGAATGGGTCAAAGGGGGAATTGCTATCACCCTTGAGAAGAATATCCCCGTCGCTGCCGGGCTTGGGGGCGGAAGCAGTGATGCCGGGGCGGTACTCATTGGTCTGAACAGGCTATTGAAGGCTGGTTTTTCAACTGCAGAGCTGATCGCGCTGGCCAGGCCACTAGGGGCAGATGTTCCTTTTTTTGTGACAGATCATGGTGCTGTTCGGGCAGAAGGGATAGGTGATCAGATGATCGCAGTGCAATCCTTGAGAAATTGCACTCTGGTTCTGGTAAATCCGGGCTTTTCTGTGTCTACGCGATGGGTTTATGAAAAATATGCGTTGACAATGATAGATAAAGATTCTAAATTGTGTGATTGTCAAAAAAATCTGAATCATGTCTTGCCCTATGCCGGAAATAATGATCTGGAAGGGGTAACTATTTCTTTTTATCCAGAAATAGAGGTCCTTAAGCAAAAACTTCTTAATGCGGGTGCATCCTTTGCTTTGATGTCTGGCAGTGGACCAACTGTTTTTGGGGCTTTTCCGGATGAGAATGGCACCATGTCACCTCTAGTTCGGCAGGCTGTTCAGGGATTACAACAAAAGGGCGTGAAGGTTTTTGTGACTCAACCTGTGTGATGGGGTGTCGCCAAGCGGTAAGGCACCGGGTTTTGATCCCGGCATTCGTAGGTTCAAATCCTGCCACCCCAGCCAGAATAGCGGTTGGATGATTTTTTCTCCTTAAAAATATGTAAAAAATATTATGTCAAAAGCTCTAAAGATATTTTCTGGTAACGCCCATCCCCAAATGGCTCGCGAGATAGCCGACTTTCTTAAAATTCCCCTGTCTGTGGCGGATGTAAGGAAATTCAGCGATGGCGAAATATTTGTTGAGATAAAAGAAAATGTTCGTGGTGACGATGTCTATGTCGTCCAGCCGACCTGCACTCCGGTGAATGATCATCTGATGGAGCTGGTGATCATGGTTGACGCCCTTCGTCGGGCATCGGCACGAAGGATAACCGCAGTGGTTCCCTATTATGGTTATGCCCGTCAGGATCGAAAAGTCGCTCCCAGGGTTCCGATTTCAGCCAAAGTTGTCGCTGAAATGTTTATGGCAGTAGGGGTGCGTCGTGTATTATGCATGGACCTGCATGCCGGCCAGATTCAGGGGTTTTTCAATATTCCAGTTGATCATCTGTATGCTGCCCCTGTGTTATTGAAATATATTAAAGAAAAATTTGAAAATGTCATAATGGTATCACCTGATGCTGGCGGCGTTGAACGTACTCGTGCCTTTGCTAAACGTCTTGATGCAGGTCTGGCTATTATTGATAAGCGGCGGGATCGACCCAATGAATGCCAGGCCATGAATGTGATTGGTGACGTGAAAGGCAAGGTTGCGATTCTTCTTGATGACATGGTTGATACTGCGGGTACCTTGTGTAATGGAGCTGCAACTCTCCTTGAGCATGGTGCCAAGGAGGTCCATGCCTGTTGCTCGCACCCAGTTTTGTCAGGGCCGGCCATTGAACGTTTGAATAAGTCATGTATTAAGTCTCTGGTGGTTACGAACTCTATACCTCTGTATGGAGACGCCTTGAATTGTGATATTATTAAGGTGTTGTCAGTGTCCGGGCTTCTTGCGGAGGCTATAGACCGTATTCATAATGAGGACTCGGTCAGTTCGCTTTTTGTATAATTGTATGACTTTGGATTAACAGTCTGCGTTATTGTTTTTTTAGATAAATAAGTTCTTAAATTGTCTGCTTTGTGCAGGTGATGCAGGAACGTGATGGAGGAAAAAATGCTTCAACAGGAAATGTCCGCTTCAGTAAGAAAAGATTTTGGGAAGGGGGCCATGCGGCGCTTGCGGATGGCTGGCAGTACTCCCGCAGTTATTTATGGAACGGGACGTGATCCTGTTGCGCTTCAGCTTGAGACTCTGCCACTTGTTAAAAAGTTATTGAAAATTCGTCGCCGCAATGCTGTGATTACTCTCAATATCGATGGGGATTCTTCCCGGCATGTTCTGATTAAAGAATTGCAGACGGATCCTGTACGAGATACCTTGATTCATGCAGATTTTTATGAGATTCCTTTGGATAAACCACGCCAGTTCACCGTTGATCTGGTAGTGACCGGGAATGCTAAAGGTGTTGATGTTGGTGGCATTTTAGAAGTTGTTTCCCGGAAAGTGGTAGTAGAGGGAAATCCTCTTGATATCCCTGATACGTTGGAAGTCGATGTGACTGACTTGGCTATTGGTGATGAATTTCTGGTCAGCAAGCTGGAACTTCCTGCTAACCTGAAGATGATTACCACGGGTGACGCTGTTTGTGTAACAATTATGGCACCGTCTGTAGCTTGATCTAATACAAAAGTATTTGTATTTTTTAAATCCGGAAAGAGCTGCAGCTCTCTCCGGATTTTTTTTTTATGAGCAGTTGCGAAAGAGCTAATGGATTTCTGATTGTTTCATTGTGACGCGGCCATCGCATGTTTGGTGTTATTTTTTTTACAATGGCTAGATGTGAAAGTATGAGTGAAAACATTTTTTTAGTGGTCGGCTTGGGGAATCCTGGTAGGGAATATGCTGAAACGCGGCATAATGCTGGCTTTATGGTTATTGATGAGCTTGCTAAGAGGTTTGGTGCGGCTGTTGATCAAGAAAAATGGCAGGCGCATTTTACACAGCTTGTTTTATGGGGGAGTAGGATATGCCTTCTGAAGCCGGATACTTTTATGAATTTAAGTGGCAAGTCTGTTGCTAGGTATGTTGATTTTTATAAAATACCTTCAAGTCGGATCCTTGTTGTGCATGATGATTTGGATATGCCCCCCGGGCGGATTAAATTGGTTGCCGGCGGTGGAACTGGTGGTCATAATGGTATCCGCTCATTGGTCCAATGTTTGGGGACAAAGGATTTCCTACGATTAAAACTGGGTATTGGCAGGCCAGGGAAATTGAATATTTATGCAGAGGTTCCGGTGGAGAAATATGTACTGACCTCCTTTCCACCAGACGAAAAAATACTACTGGAACAGAGGATCGATGTTATTGAAAAAGGTCTGGAGTATCTTGTTTGCGATGGAGTAGCCAAGGCAATGAATTTGTTAAATACTATCAAATAGTGATTTTTACGGTTCGCTTCAGAGAAAAAACCTTTTTTGAGGAGCGTAATCTTTAAAAATATGTTACTAATAAAACATGTTTTTATTGTTGTCGTAGCTGGAATCAGTGATTTGTCGACTGGTAGAAATTAGTTTTTAATATGGAGCATGGGGAGTCCTTAAAGTCATTTTTAATGGCCTTCATTTATTAGGGGTGATGAGAGGAGCCTTGTAAGTGAAAAAGGATCTCTTGTCCAAACTATTCATCTTGACCAGGAGGATATGGTGTTTATTGCAGGCGATATGGCCGTTTATCCGGCTCATGGTGTAGGGGTGATTGAGTCTATAGAGACTCAGACAGTTGCGGGGATGGATCATTCATTTTATGTAATGAAGATCATTGAAAATGATATGAAAATCATGATTCCCACAGGAAACAGTGACAATGTAGGGCTTCGTGCCATTATCGGCAAGAATGAGGTAGAAAAGGTCATGGTTATTCTGCGGGAAAGAGATATCTCGATTAGTGCGCAGACCTGGAACCGACGCTACCGTGACTACATGGAGAAGATCAAGACGGGGTCCATCTTTGAAGTGGCGATAGTGCTCCGGGATCTGTTTCTTCTCAGCGTAGACAAGGAGCTTTCCTATGGAGAGAGAAAGATGATGGATACCGCAAAAAATCTTCTGGTAAAAGAAATCTCTCTGGCCCGGGATATGGATGAGGCCAAAACAGCAGATCAGATTGAAAAGATGTTCTCCTGATACTTGTGTGTCGTTTTGTACATATGCTGCCTTTCATTCATTGAATTCTTTTTTGTAGTAAAATTTTTACATGGCTATCAGTCATGAGTCATTTTAGTTCTGAATCTTCTTCTGATCTTTCTCTTTCAGGGCCTCAATTTATCTTTCATGTCAAATCCGAGCAGGCGGGATGTCGTCTGGATCACTTTCTGGTACGTGCTATCACTGAGACCTCCCGCTCGATTTTAACTGAATCTGTTCGTCTCGGATTGATTAAGGTTGATAATCTTCAAAGGAAAAGCAGTTATTGTTTAAAGGCCGGAGAGTGTATTGCTGGATCTCTTTTTGTGACTCCAGTAATAAATTTGATGCCTGAAGAAATACCCTTTGATGTTCTTTTTGAGGATTCGTATCTTTTGATCCTCTCTAAACCACCTGGCCTGGTGGTGCATCCTGGCAGTGGAAATTATTCCGGAACGTTGGTGAATGGCCTGCTTTATCACTGCAATACCATTGCCGGGATTGGTGGTGACGAGGTCAGGCCGGGCATTGTGCATCGTCTGGATAAAGATACTTCCGGGCTAATGGTGGTGGCTAAAGAGGAAGGGACGCATCGAAAGCTTGTTGATGCCTTTAAAGCCAGAATCATTGAAAAGCAATATCTGGCCTTGTTGCATGGTGTCTTGAAGCAAAAAACAGGGAGGATTGTGGCGTCCATTGGCCGGCATCCCGTGCATCGCCAGAAGATGACAATCAGAGATGATGGGCGGTACGCAGCAACCAGCTGGCAGGTGTTGCAGGAGTTCTCTGCCGGATTCAGTCTTGTCCGGCTTCAGATCGAGACCGGACGTACTCATCAGATCAGGGTGCACATGGCATCCATGGGGCATCCAGTTGCGGGTGATATAGTTTACAACAGCGGACGAGGGAAAGGAAAATTTCCCAGGCAATTGCTTCACTCTGCGCACTTGCGTTTTGTCCACCCTGTGACAGGGGAAGACCTTGATGTTTCTGCTCCTCTGTGGCCAGATTTTTCATCGATCATTGACCAGCTTGCAGATGAAACAAGACATGCGGGGCAGGAACGGTTGTGATTGTCGGAGTTACGGGTGGCATGGGCGCTGGAAAAAGCCTCGTGGCGGTTCTTCTGGGAAGATTGCTGGGGGTGGATGTTTTGAGCGCTGATCATGTCTGTCGTGATCTCTTGCAAATGCAAATGCCAGGATGGCAGGGGATCCAGGAAAAATGGGGCTCACGTTTTTTTGATGTGACCGGGAATATTGATAGGACTGTTCTGCGTAAGGTTTTGTTTGCAGAACCAGAGGTGCGGCGAGGTGTAGAGCAAATCCTGCATCCCCTTGTCCATCAGGAAATACTCAGTCGATCCGCAGAAAAGAGATTGAACCGGGCTGGAATGATTGTTGAGGTTCCTTTGCTTTTCGAGGTTGGCTGGCAGAATGATTTTGATTGGGTTGTTGTGGTCTATGCCGCGCATGAATGTTGTGTCCAGCGTATTGTCAGACGTGACAGGGTAAGTCCTGAGGAGGGCAGAAGCGGCATTAGTGCACAGATCTCTCTTGAGGAAAAAGTATTACAGGCTGATTCTGTGATCGAAAATTCTGGTCCTCTTGCCTTGACAATGCTTCAGGTGTATCATCTGGCCCAGTTGTTGAACTGTTGAATGGTTTTTTTTCTCTCATAGTGGCTTTAATTAATGAAAAAGGTTGACATGGTTTTTTGAAGTACGTATATATTCAAAATCATCAGAGAGAAAATCCTACCTTTGACCGATCTGCTTAAAATACTGAGTACTATACATACTTACAGGTCAGCTTCTAGTGATTAGTTGGACTGTGAGCAAGGAAATTGAAAGTCTTCAAAATAATTATTTCATAATAAATCTTATCTCTGCCCCACCCCTTAGAGCATAAATACTAAGAAATATAATATACTTCATATCTGATCATCTTCTTAAAAAAGTGTCTGGATATAACCTGTTGTGCTGATTCGCGATCCAACGTGATTACTCAGTTTGATTTTAGTTATTTCCTACGAGTGAGCGTTCATTTAGTCTGTGATTTGTCCAAGGCCTAAAAACGCACTCATTTTAACAGTTTTATATTCAAGTTTTGTTTTCAGGGATGCTATTCCTTGGCGATCTGAGGTGTTTTTCGGATGCTGCTGATTGTTCTTGTGCTATTGTCTATGTTATTAGGCATGTTGTGCGCAATTGTCAGTCCCTTGGGTAGTTTTTTTACACTGCTTCACTGAATATTTAACAGGAATTGTTTGTTGTAATCTTGTCCTGCCAATAGCCCTGCCAATAGCCATCATAGGAGAAAAAGTTTAATGAATCTGGCGGAATTAAAGCTGAAGAAAATTGACGAGTTGGTAAAACTTGGTCGAAATTTAAAGATTGAGGGTGTGAGTTCTTTGCGGAAGCAGGAACTGATTTTTGCTATTTTACAGGCCCAGGCGGATGAAGATGGAAAGCTTCGTGGCGGCGGTGTACTGGAGATTCTGCCGGATGGTTTTGGATTTCTCAGGGCACCTGATTATAATTACCTGCCAGGACCTGATGATATCTATGTCTCTCCGTCCCAGATCCGGCGTTTGAATCTGCGTACAGGTGATACTATCGAGGGTTTGGTTCGTGCGCCCAAGGAAGGAGAACGCTATTTTGCTCTGTTGAAAGTTGAGAGTGTCAACTTTGATCCACCTGAAGCGGCAAAGACCAAGACCCTTTTTGCCAATCTGACACCATTGCATCCCGATGAAAAATTAAACCTTGAATGGCAGCCTGATAATTATTCCATGCGCCTTATAGATATGATGGCCCCCATAGGTAAAGGGCAGCGTGGCCTGATTGTTGCGCCTCCACGGACTGGAAAAACCGTTTTGATGCAGAAAATTGCAAATTCCATTGTAAAAAATCATCCTGATGTTTATCTGATCGTTCTGCTTATTGACGAGCGACCGGAAGAAGTCACAGAGATGGCTCGATCAGTTCTGGCGGCCGAGGTTGTCAGCTCAACTTTCGATGAGCCGCCTCAGCGTCATATCCAAGTGGCTGAAATGGTTCTTGAGAAGGCTATACGTCTGGTAGAGCATAAGAAGGATGTGGTTATTTTGCTTGATAGTATCACCAGGCTGGCTCGTGCCTATAATACTGTGACTCCTTCCAGCGGTAAGATTCTTTCTGGCGGGGTGGAAGCTAATGCCTTGCAGAAACCAAAACGATTTTTTGGAGCCGCCAGAAATATAGAGGAGGGTGGAAGTCTGACTATCATTGCATCGGCCCTTGTTGAAACCGGAAGTCGGATGGATGAAGTTATCTTTGAAGAGTTTAAAGGAACAGGGAACATGGAACTGGTTCTTGACAGAAAGATGGCTGAGAAGAGGATTTTTCCTGCCATTGATGTCAAGCGTTCAGGTACCCGTAAGGAAGATCTGTTGATGGATGCGGATACGCTCAACCGGGTGTGGATTCTGCGTAAACTCTTGAGTTCCATGAATCCTGCTGATGGAGTAGAGTTCCTTCTTGGCAAGATGAAACATCATAAGACGAATAAAGAATTTTTTGAATCCATGAATAGCTGATTTCGTTCTCATGGGTAACAGTAAGGATTCAGTGTGCAAGTCCTCATGCTTGAACCCTGTACTGAAAAAAATTCCGGTATTTTGTTTGAGATTTTTTGGTGATTATTATTTTTTGAAATAAGTGATAACTCAATGCTTATAGTTAAAACATATAAGCTTTTTTTGTTGTAATTTCTGACTTGTTTATTATATTAACTTCTCTATTTGTAATAGAGTGGCAGTCTGTCTTAAATGGAAAGTGTAGATGTAAATGGAGCGCTTGAGAGCGTTATAAATATAACCTGAACAGTCTCGAGTCTGTTTCGGAGGACAAGGAATTATGAAGAAAGATATCCATCCAGAATATCATACAATAAAAGCAGTTTGCGCCTGTGGGAGTGAAGTAGAGATTGGTTCGGTTCTGCCTGAAATGAAGGTTGAAATTTGTGCCGCTTGTCATCCCTTCTTTACCGGTAAACAGAAAGTCCTTGATACTGCAGGACGTATCGATAAATTCAATAAGCGGTATGCAAAACATTTCGAAAGCAAAAAGTCTTGATTACGGCGTATTCTTTCTGTAATCTGTAGCTATTTCAGGTCCACAGCAATGGGTAACATTGCTGTGGACTTTTTGTTTTTTCACCTAGTACTTCTCCTCCCGCTTGAATTCAATGTTTGATAAGTTTGACGATCTGCAAGAAAAGGTTGCGCATCTTGAAGGCAGACTTTCTGATCCCTCGCTCATGAATGATCAGAAGGCCTATCAAAAAGTGGCCAGAGAACATGCGCACATGGTTAAGCTGTTTACTCTATATTCCCAGTATCGACAGGCTGAACTGGATATTGAGAGTAATCGACAACTTCTTCAGGGGGAGGAAGACGAGGAAATTCAGGAGCTGGCCAAGGCAGAGATTGAGGAGCTGAAAGAAAAAGAAGATGCTCTGCAAAACGAGATTCGTCTCCTGCTGCTGCCAAAAGATCCTAATGATGAGCGCAATACTTTTCTGGAGATTCGTGCCGGAACCGGTGGTGATGAAGCAGCGCTTTTTGTTGGTGATCTCTATCGGATGTATTCTCGATTTGCTGAGTCTCAAGGATGGAAGATTGAGGTGATGGCCTCCAGTCCTTTGGGGACAGGGGGGTTTAAAGAGATTATTGCCCTGATCAGCGGAGAGCAGGTCTATTCCAGAATGAAGTATGAGAGCGGTACGCATCGGGTGCAACGGGTTCCTGAGACAGAGACCCAGGGACGTATTCATACCTCGGCAGTGACTGTCGCCATCTTGCCTGAAGCCGATGAGGTTGAGGTGGATATTAAGATGAATGAGTTGAAGTTTGATGTCTTTCGTTCCTCAGGACCTGGTGGGCAGAGTGTTAATACTACTGATTCTGCGGTGCGGGTGACCCACTTGCCTACAGGGCTTGTGGTCATCTGTCAGGATGAAAAGTCTCAGCATAAAAATAAGGCCAAGGCTTTAACAGTATTACGGGCCAGATTGTTTGACCGCGTGCAGCAGGAGCATCATGACAAGATCTCACAGGATCGTAAAAGTCAGGTTGGCAGCGGTGATCGCAGCGAACGCATTCGAACCTATAATTTCCCCCAAGGCCGTCTCACCGACCATCGAATTAATCTGACCTTGTATCGTCTCGATTCGATTATGGATGGGAAGTTGGATGAGGTTATTGATCCCTTGATCAGCCATGATCAGGCGGAAAAATTAAAAGAAATTGAGTAGCCTGTTCTCTGATATTAACCTGAAAATGGCGGTAATAGCCGTAAAGGTTAGTTTTGGAAAAAATGGAAAACGGCAGATTGTTTGTTGATGCTTTCCCTGTGCGGTTGTCGCGAAATATTCTTTTTGATGGATTTTTCTCTGTTTTCCCATTTTCTTTTCCATGCATGTCCTTGATCTCGTTCATTTCGGAGTAAAGCAGCTTGAATCGACAGGTATTGAGCAAGCTGCCCTTGAGGTTGAACTGCTTTTGGGCTTTTGTCTTGGAAAAAACAGGGCTGGGCTGTTCCTGGCGGCAACAGATGAGGTGGATGATCGTCAGGAACAGCAATTTCGCTCTCTTCTTGATCGTCGGGCAGCACATGAGCCCTCTGCCTATATCCTCGGCGAAAGAGAGTTCTGGTCGCTTCCTTTCTTCGTCACTCCTGCTGTTCTTATTCCCAGGCCAGAGACAGAGTTTCTTCTGGAGACGGTCCTTGCTGTAGTCAGGAATGGAAAATGGCAACCAGGTCCTATCCTGGATCTTTGCTGCGGCAGTGGCGTTATTGGTATTATTCTTGCCCTGGAAATGGGGCGACCGGTGACAGCGGTTGATCTTTCTGCTCCAGCCTTACAGATCGCCCGCCAGAATGCGAGAAGGCATCAGGTTGCTGATCTTCTTTCCCTCGTGCAGGCCGATCTGCTCAGCGCGTTTTCCTTCCGGCCTCATTTCTCACTGGTGGTTTCCAACCCTCCCTATGTGAGCAGACAAGAGCTGCAGGATGGATTACAACCGGAGGTGATGCGTTATGAGCCATCTCTGGCGCTTGACGGTGGAATATGTGGTCTGGATATTATTAGGAGGATACGAAAGACCTTGCCTCAAGTGTTGAGACCAGGTGGTGAATTTTTTATGGAGATTGGTGCGGATCAGGGGCAGGCAGTGATTCAGCTTTTTAATACTACTCATGAATCTGGTGAAAAAATATTTGAACGGGTTGAACTGCTCCAGGATTATAGTGGCCGGGACAGAGTCTTGCGTGCCAAGATGGTGAAACATCCCCTTGTTCAAGAACAACTGTAACATTTGAATATGCCGTGACCAGAGTCACACTCTTTATCCGTCCTTGGAACGAGCGACTCTTGAGCCTGCATGCTGTGCGTAAGGAGCTGTAAGGGAATGACTAACAACGAAATGCTTATTTGGTAACGGCTTCCAAGAAGGAGATGAACAGGTAAATGGAAAAACTTATTATTGAAGGCGGTAAGCCCTTGTACGGTACGGTACGGATCAGTGGTGCCAAGAATGCTGCCCTGCCGCTGATTGCTGCCACCCTCTTGGCAGAGGGAATTCATACACTGAACAATGTTCCCGACCTGCGTGATACCCGGACGATTCTTCGTCTGCTTGAATCCTTGGGAATTACCTGGGAAAGACATGGGACAACCCTGAGAATTGATTCCACCAATCTTACTTATTCCGAGGCCTCCTATGATTTGGTAAAAACCATGCGGGCATCGGTTCTGGTCTTAGGTCCGCTTCTGGCCCGTCTTGGCAAGGCTAAGGTCTCTCTGCCCGGAGGTTGTGCCATTGGAGCCAGGCCTATTGATTTTCATATCAAGGGGTTTGAGCAGTTAGGAGTGACTTGCCGTCTGGAGCAGGGGTATGTTGATGCGGAGATTGACGGACGGATGCAGGGGAGTACCATCTTTTTTGATGTCCCATCGGTTACCGGCACTGAAAATCTGCTCATGGGTGCAGCGCTTGCGCAAGGAACAACGATCATTAAGAATGCGGCGAGGGAGCCCGAGATCGGCAATCTTGTCGATATGTTGACGGTCATGGGTGCAGAGATTGAAGGGCGTGGTACGGACAGGCTGACCATTCACGGAGTTGAAAGGCTGTATGCCTCTGAAAGTGAGATTATCCCCGACCGGATCGAGGCTGGAACCTATCTGATTGCAGTTGCCGCCACTGGAGGAGAAGTGACAGTGACCGATTGTAATCCTGCACATCTTCCCTCCTTGCTGGACAAGTTACGGGTTGCTGGTATGGAAATAAAAGAGCTTGGGAATACGATTACCTTGGATGCCACTGGAAGACAGAAAATAAAGTGTGTTGATATTAAAACAATGCCCTATCCTGGCTATCCAACAGATTTACAGGCCCAGTTTATGGCCCTGATGGCTATGAGTGATGGGGTGTCGATAGTTCATGAAACGATCTTTGAAAACAGATTTATGCATGTGGCGGAGTTACACCGGATGGGGGCGGATATTGCCATAGATGGTCATATGGCTGTGGTCAAAGGGGTGGGCAGAACTGGATTTTATGGCGCGCCGGTAATGGCAACTGATCTGCGGGCAAGTTCTTCCCTGGTGATAGCAGGTCTTGCCGCAAAGGGTAGAACTGAGATTTCCCGCATTTATCATCTGGAACGAGGTTATGAGCAGATGGTCGAAAAACTCACAGCCTTGGGAGCTACGGTCTGGAAAGAACAGGAATAAGTTTAGAAAGAAGGGACCTTTAAAGATTTCATAAAAAAAGCCGCTCATCTGAGCGGCTTTTTTTATGAAATGATGAATTGATTTTGAATCAATGATGCTCTTTCTGGGTAAAGGTCTTACCGAATACCCGCTCACCCATGAGGAAACCAAAGGCCACAACACCAATACCACCGGCAATGACCCCGAATTCAAAAATAGAAGGGACATAGCTGAAAAAGGAAGGAAGTTCATCCCATCCCAAAAACTCTGGTACAATCTGTCCGGCAACAACAAGGTCATATCGGGCTACAAACTGTCCGACGAGGACGAGAAATCCGGCAAAGGCCATCATGTTGACATTTTCGAGCCGCGACAGGATTATGAGCATCATGGGAATGACAAGGCCGACACAGACCTCTACAACCCAAAAATTGATAGAGAGAGGGCCGCTGATCAGGGCATCTGCCGCAGTTCTTCCCAGCTCAGGTCCCCCCACATAAAAACTGACCAGACGCCAGAATGTGGCGACAGTATAGAGAATAAGGACCAACGTCATGGCCTTGCCAGCACTTTTTACACCAAGATGAACGGCATGACTCATTTTTTCCCCTCGGATCTTGTAGGCAAGAACATTGAAAAGGATTGTTGCAGCCGCTCCGGAGAGAAATGCAGCAGTGAGAAAGTAAATGGGTAATTGTGCTCCGTACCAGTAAGGGCGCGCTGGAAGTGTGGCAAAGACGCCGCCAAGACAACTGTTAGCCAAAACCTCGGCAATTGCTCCGAAAACGCCCAGAATCAGGGCAACACGGGCAAGTCCGGTAACAATTCCGGCAAATTCAATGATCATGCAACCCACGGCCATACCGTAAAGTGTTCCCATCCACCAGATGTTAGAGGTGGGGTTGGGGGAAATGATATTGTAAATCAGCATTCTGTGGGGGCTGGCAATCTCAACTCCGATGGTGGCAAACGCGCCCATGATACAGATAATTGACATCCATACCATACGGTTGCTGATAATCCCCATTCTGGTACCGCCAAAGACATGGCTCATGGCGGCATAGATACATAAACCGGTGGAAGTAATGGCCCAGAAGGCGTAGGTGGAGATCAACATGCCCCATGGCATTTCACGGGTATTGTTGTAGATGACATGATGACCGAAAATAAAAGCGAGCACTCCACAACTGAGACCAGCTACGGTCACAATCAGAAAAAAGATCGTTGCCCTGTTCATGCCAGGTGTTGCCAGACGTGGTTCTGCTGTCTCGGCAAATATGGCTGATAGTGATTTGTTTGTCATTTTCTACTCCTGCAGATTTATTTTCTTCGACGAGAGGTGTCAGGATTTTGTGCCATCAAGCCTCATAGAGTCTTTATTCGGGTCTTAATGACCAGCGTGAGTATCCTTGTGATCTTTTTCGTGGGCGTTATCATTGCCTGTCATTCGGTTATAGCCTTTAACGCCGATATGACAGGTATTGCAACGGGTGTCCGAGGCAAAGGCTGTGGAACCATCATGGCATTTGCCGCAATATTTACCCTCGTAGAGGGACTTCATAGTGAAATTGTCTGCCTTTTCTGCGGCACCTTTCTGCATGACAAACGTGTCATTATGGCAAGCATCGCATTCCAGGCCAAAGTCCTCAGTGTGAGCCTTATGATAAAAAAGCACCGCCTTGACCGGTTTAGTCCAGACGATGGGGTCTTCCGGTACCAGCTCATTTACGTCCGTGTGGCAGGAGGAACACTGGCTGTTTGTGGCAAAGGCCGTGTTCCCGTCATGGCAGGAACCACAGAATTTCCCCTCAGCCATGGCGGCCATGGTCATTTTGCCAGTGGCCAGAGCCGCTCCGGCTTCCATGGTAAAGAGCTCGTCATGGCAGGCATCACATGTGAGACCTGAATCCATGGTGTGTACCTTATGGCTGAAGGTTACCTTCGTAGGTTTATCCCAGACGATGGGGGCCTCGGGACCATAGCTGTCTTCGTCATAAGCTTCTGCGGCCATAGAATTGGTGGCAAGGAAAAAAGATCCTGCCAGCAGGATGGCCACAACTGATTTTATTCTGTTTTGCATCATTTATCTTCTCCTACAAGTCGGCGAGTATTACGGGGATGAATCTTGCTGACTGCCCCACGATGTTATGTGAGGTGTCGATAAGTTTTTTTGGGGGAATCTCTTTCCCTTCAGTAGTCCCTGTATCGTTTTGTCTTATGCATTCATGTAAAAAACATTGGGCAATGCTCCGGTGTCGGGACGTAAAACCCAGATTTTGGTATCAGGTGTATGGAGTAAACGATAGATCTCGGTGGACTTGTCTTTCAGATCGCCAAAGATTCGTACCCTGGCAGGACAGGCTGCGGCACAGGCGGTTTCTTTTTTACCTTCGGCCAGCCGGGTATCGATGCAGAAATTACACTTGTCTATGGCATATTTTTCATGATTGAAATAGCGGGCATTATAGGGACAGGCTGCCATGCATGTCTTGCAACCAATGCATTTTTTGTAATCCATAACCACTATGCCGGTATCAGGGTCTTTATATGTCGCCTTAGTCGGGCAAACCCGGACGCATGGTGGACGATTGCAGTGGTTGCAGAGCACTGGCCTGAATTCTCGTTTTTCTGAGCCGTTTTCAGTGGTGCGGCGTTCCTGGATTGCCGTTCTGTAGGCGCCATGGCCGTCAGGAACATGGTTTGTCTGTTTGCAGGCCTCTACGCATCTCTCGCAGTCAATACAACGATTCTGGCGCATGACCATGCCATAATGTATGGGATATGGATACTGATCATCTGCCGGGATATCCATATCCGGATCGGTATTCAGATCGCTGGCATGAGATACTGACGTCAATGACAGTACAGAGCCTCCCAGGAAAACACCTGTTACGGCAAGTCCCATTTGCAGAAATTTGCGTCGTTCCTGTAAAGGCAAGTTTTCAATGCCTTCATTTTTTTCCTTTTCCAAGTCCTCGATATTCATTCTGAGCCTCCTATGCTTGATACACCGAAAAAGTGTTTCGAAACGAGTCGGAGAAACAGAAAAAAATATCTGTTTCTTCGGCATATAAAAATTGTTGCAGGCATTGCTGGTACAGGCTGCAATCTTTTGTAATTCAATAACGACTTTTGCATCTGTATTCCTGAAGTGTTCACGTATTCAATGCTCTCAAGTTTCTAAAGAATATTGATTAATGAAGCTGAATACTGAGCAAGAGGCTGCTACACTTCTTGCACATCATGAGACAACTTACCACACATCTGAAGCAAACATTGTCACTATATAAAACTTTTTTATTAACAGCAATCAAAAATGAATGAAAATTCATTTTTGATTGCTGTTAATAACGCTTTGATATTAAATAAATTTATTTTTATATGTTTCGGTGGTGATATTGTCTTATGTTCGATACCATAATGAAATTTATATAAAAATGTGGAGCCATGCCCAGGAAGTTTATTACAATAAAGGTGAATTAATTCCCCTTTGAACTGAAAAAAAATATTCTGTTTAAGTGATAGATGCACAGATATGGAGAGAGCATCCCTTGATGATTCTTGACAGGTTTGCTTTGTCTGGAGTATCTTTCTCAATATTAATGTATTCTTGCTACGAGATGCCAAGTCCTATTCAAACATGACCTTAAGAGAATTTCCCCTTTGAGGGTGGAGAGAAATATGTGTGCCTTGAAAAAAATTGTTCCAGCAGTTCTGCTAAGTATCTTGGTTTTGAATTGGAATCACCTAAGTTTTGCCGGCCAAGACCTTGACTATGCTCAAGTGCAGGATAACAGGAAACAACTGATTGACACTAACAGCTGTCCTGGATGTGATCTTTCTGGTGTAAATCTTGACAGGGAAAATTTGACAGGTGCTAATCTTGAAGGTGCTAATCTCTCTAAAGTAAGATTGCATCTTGCTACTTTGGCTAATGCTAACTTACGGAATGCAGATTTGAGAGATGCCGAATTTGGTGGCTCTGATTTGGCAAATGCAGATCTTCGCGGTGCAGATCTGAGGGGTACGACCTTTGATGGAGCCTATCTTGTTGGCGCTCAATTTGACAACGAAGCCGTCAGGCCTCAACCCTCGGAAGGAGTTGTCTCTGATAATGCTCCCCCTCAGGATGTTCGCGATGAACATTCTGTTCCCGCTTCTGATGAACCGATTGCATCATCAGTTGTGGGAGAAAGAGAAGGTCAGGTTCATGCATCTGTAGAGAATCAGCCCTCTGAGATTGTAAAAAATGTGGAAGGCACGCCAGTTGAAGAACCAGGTTTCTTTGATAAGACCCTGAAGAGTATAAAGGGGATATTTGTCTCTGGTGAAGGTGATGAAAATAAAACTGGTACAGAAAGTCTGGCTGAAACCGGAAAGTCTGCTCCGGTAATTGAGGAGGCAACACCTGCTGTGGAAACAGTGCCTGAAAAGAATGTTGTCGTAGATGTGCCTCCCGTCAAAGAAGAAGAGTCCTCAGTGGCTGGAGGTGCTGAAGCCGTTGCTTCACCTGAACAGCCAGGATTTTTTGATAAAACCTTGGCGAGTGTGAAGAGCTTGTTCGGGCAGGGTGAAAATGTCGATACTGAGGCAGTGGCAGAACATGCAGATGAAGCTGGAAGGTCTGACGAGTCTATTTCAAAATCTGCAGTTGGAGAACAGGTGACTGTGCCTCCTGTGGAATCACAACCCTCTGAAGCTCCAGTTGTTGTCAAAGAAAATCAAACGGCTGACAACGATCAGGCAGGCCTCTTGAAAGATAATGATATCCCTCAAGAGGATAGAGCGGAGTCAGGAGCGGAAGTTGAGAAAAACATACAACGTCTGCTGGATACTAAAGGTTGTTATGGCTGCAGGCTCACGGGTGTAGATCTGACTGATAAAAATTTAGATGGTGTTGATCTTGAAGGCGCTGATCTGAGTGGAAGCAGATTGGAAGGGGTTGACCTTGAGAATGCGAATTTGAAAGGAGCAATACTGGTAGGGGCAAATCTCAGAAACGCGAATCTTGAGGGAGCTGATCTGTATAAAGCAAATCTTTCAGGGGCTGATTTAACCGGTGCCAAGTTGGATGGAGCTCTGCTCGACGATGCTCAATTATCAGATACTATTGGATATGAACAGAAACAAGTAGAGTGAAAGCTGAAGGATCATAGCTGATCAGTAGATGAAAAAGAGGCTGGCACACAGTTTCAGTTCATGAACCTAGGGATTTGGGATGTCATGTGAGAAAGGTGGTCATTGAGGGTCGGTGAGCAGGTCTAGTACCTTGTAAATCCGTTCATAGGGTGGGTTCTGTTCATCGCGAAGAATTGCTTCGATACTTTCTATCCGGCTTTGTAGCTCGGCGGTTCTGATTTCTAAATTTTGAATGGTGAGTGCTGCTGCACTTTCTGTAGTATCCATTGCCTGACTGAGATCCTGGGCGTTACGCATTATTGACTGAACATTGGCAATCTTTTCAAGGCGCAGAAACAGTTCGTCAAAATTAATCGGTTTTTCCAGGTAGTCGGCAGCACCTTTTTTCATTGCTTCAACTGCGGTGTCAATTGACGAGTGAGCAGTGATCAGAATAACCTCAATATTCTGACTGATGTTTTTGGCAATATCAAGAACCTCAATGCCGCCGATTGAGCCCGGCATCATCAGGTCGGTCAGCACCACATCAATATGCTGTTGGGGAAGAATTTTTCTTGCCTGATAACCATCTTCAGCGATCAACACCTCATACCCTGCTTTTTCAAGGCGTTTTTCCAGCATTCTTCTGATAACAGGATCATCGTCAACAACGAGTATGGTCATATTTCTCATGCAAGAAGCCTCATTTATTTTTTCTGATAAAATATTGATCGTAAATGTCTCTTGGGTATAAAACGAGGACAGATACCAGTGAGTGATTCTGTGGATCCGATGATGAGATAGCCGTCATCAGCTAAGCTGTCAGCTATTTTGTTGAAAAGCTTCTGGCGGTCGGGGAGGGTGAAATAGATAGCAACATTACGACAGAAAATGATGTCAAATTTCCCTAGACCGGCAAAAGGAAGCATGAGGTTAAGCTTTCTAAATTGAACCATGGCTCGGATTTCATCCTTAATTGTCCAGGAATCACCAAACATGGTAAAATAACGTTGTAGCTTGTCACCAGGAAGTCCCCGCTCCATCTCAAATTTGTTATATTTCCCACGGCTGGCTTGAGCCACTGCTCCATCTGAAATGTCAGTACCGAGAAGCTTGATGTTGTATTTGGAAATATTAGGGATAAGCTCCTTGATGATGATAGCGATCGAGTAGAGTTCCTGTCCTGTTGATGAGGCGGCACTCCATATCTTGATATTGGTTTTCAGGGCCGGTGAACCCGGAGTACGGGCATCGATCAGCTCGGGTAGTAGTTTGTGCTGCAGGAGTTCAAAGGGGCCTTTGTCACGAAAAAAAAGAGTTTCATTGGTGGAGATGGCATCAATGATTTTACGTTCAATGGTCTTACTGGGTTCTGTCTTGGCCTTCTGGTAGAGTTCTTTATAGGTATTGCAGCCATGTTCGGTGGCGATGGAACCCAAGCGTGTCTCGAAGAGGTATGATTTGCTCTGGTCGAGATATATTCCCGATATGTCGTGAATATATTGAGCAACAAGCTTCAGTTCGTCTGGTGATATTTTTAACATGCTGTCAAAAGTGCGATTATAGTAAATATGAATAAGATATTTTTTGTAGGATACTATCTGACACTTTTGGTAATTTCATTGGCAATTTTATTTAAAGGGGCAATCACGTCAGTCAGGCCCTGCTGAATAGGGGCCTTTGGCATTCCATAAACCACACAGGTGGCCTCGTCTTGGGCAATGACAAAAGCTCCTTTTTGTTTCAGTAGCTGCAAACCCTTTGTGCCATCTGAACCCATTCCGGTCATAATAACAGCAGTTGTGCGACCGACATAGTAATCACCTACTGAACGAAAAAGATAATCGGCTGATGGTTTGCAGGAATTCTCAGGAGGATCATTGGTGATCTTGATAATTCGATTTTTTCCATCAGCGCTGGCCACGAGTTTCATTTGCTTCCCACCTGGGGCAATGTAAACGGTATTGGGCTGGATCGGCTCAGCATCTTCCGCTTCTTTTACGGTGAGCGCACATTTGGCATCGAGGCTTGCGGCCAGTGATCTTGTGAATACCGGCGGCATATGTTGGACAATAACAACTGGTACACCAAGGTCACCAGGAAGTTGTGGCAACATTTGGCTGAGGGCGTTTGGACCTCCGGTTGAGATGCCGATGGTTACAATCTCTGATTTTCCTCTGCGTAGGAAAGTTTTAGGTGTACTGCTTGCACCAGCAGTTGTTTGAGGACGCAAGGGGGAGTCTGCTCTCTTGCCTGGAAGAGTTTTGGGTCGAGTGAACACTCCCTTGGTTCCCAGCAGTGATGGTGCATTGTGTGAATGGCTGAAAGCTTCAAGCATTGGCAGAAGGGCACTTTTTATTTGATCCTTCCCTTCTTGAAGATTGGCGCTGCTTTGTGGCTTGAGAATAAAATCAAAGGCCCCAAGCTCCAAGGCCTTCATGGTCATGTGGCTTCCATCGGCAGTGAGCGTTGAGAGCATGATCGCGCCGACACCTGTATGGTTCTTTTGTAATTCAGCCAGGACCTCAAGTCCATTCATCTCCGGCATCTCAATGTCGAGTGTGAGCAGATCAGGCTTTAAGGTTGCAATCTTGGACATGGCAATCTTGCCATTATGGGCAATGCCTACAACCTCGACTCCTGGAATCTCAGCCAGGATATCACTGACAGCCTTCCGGTAGACAATGGTGTCGTCTACAACTAAAATGCGTAGTTTTTTGGCAAGCATTATCAGTGACCTTGTTCCTCAATGCGTAAGACTTTATTGACATCAAGAATTCCAATAAGCTTGTCGTCAGTTTTATAGACTCCAGAAAAAAATTCTCCCTGTATCCCTCCCATGTTCGCAGGAGCACGTTCGATTTTATCCGTGTCCGCTGAAATAACATCGCTGAGCCGGGTGACAAGAAGTCCTACATGTTCACCGGGTGAGCTCACAATAATATTCCGCGAATTGAGGGTGGTATCTGTTGCCCCAAGACCGAGCTTTTTGCCGAGATCGATGATGGTCACAATCTGCCCGCGAAGATTCAGAATGCCGGTGACATAGGAAGGAGCCTGGGGAACTTTTGTCATATCCATCAGTTTATTGATTTCCTGAATCTTCAGGATATCCATTCCGCACAAGGCGTCGCCGACAAAAAAAGTAGCCAGTTCGATAAGTATTTTATTGGTAGCAGTAGCTTTTGATTCGTTCATATATCCCTCTTAACAAAGCAGTATGAGTTGATAAAGAGCAAGTGTATTTCAATGAGGCTGCGCCATTTTGTAGCGAGTTGTCTTCTTCAGGCTTAGTTTTTATGGTTTGTTATTTGATTCCTGCCATTTGAAAATTCATAATGTAATTGTGAGCAATGGCTTGGAATGGAAACAGAGAACAAGAAAGTTTCCTCTCTGTCGAGTTCGTTTTTTTTTTTTGATAATCAAAAGAGGCGTTTGATGTAATCATGGACACAGGTCATTAATTTCTCTTTATCAAGTTTGATATGATATTCATCAACGCCAACGGCTTTGCCTTTAGCTACATCTTCGTCTGCAGCCAGTGTGGTTAAGGCAATAATAGGAATTTTGTTATACTTTGGATCTTTCCTGATGGTTTCTGTCAGTTCGAAACCATTCATGTTTGGCATCTCAATGTCGGTTACCACCATGGAGATTTCGTCGGCGTGTTTTTGTAGCAGGTCCCAAGCAATGGCACCATCTGCGCCTTCAATGACCTTGTATCCTGATTCAGTCATGTAACTTTTGACTTGATTACGGAAGAAATTTGAATCTTCAGCGATAAGGATTGTGGGTATAACACCGCTGGTTTTATCAACTTTAAAGGCTGGTTTTTCAGCAAACCATTCTGGATAGAGCGTTTGTACTATTTCAAAAACATCAACAAGCATGGTGGTGTGAGCGTCGATGATTATGGAGCCCATGATTCCAGGTTGTTTAAGGGTTACGCCATCAATCTCAGAGCTGATTTCGATGGCGTCGATGGGACCAATAGCCAAGAGACCAATTGGCTTTGAGCAGATGTTAAAGACAATAACCAGTAGGTCGTCCTGATCTGCCAAGGGGTGGACTGATGCAATATCATCGACAGTAATCAGGGCGAGGCTTCCACCTCGGTACTGCATGACCCGTCTGCCACCCATGTCTTCTATCTCTGATCGTTTAATCTTTTCAATGCGTTCCACTTGATTCAGGGGAACGGCAAATTGCTCATGTTCTGAGTTACGGAAGATAAGTAAGGCCTGTTTGTCTTTCTGAGCCCGAATGAGTTCTGCTGCAGCCAAAGCAACCTCATTCGCCCTGTCTGTGCCATCAATGGAGGTTAGGCGCGCCATCTTTGCCAGATTACTCACATCAAGGATCAAGGCAATACGACCATCTCCCATGATGGTAGCGCCGGCGTAGCCTTTACACTGTTGTAGATGTCTGCCGAGAGGTTTGATGACAATCTCCTCTGAATCCTGCAGGCGGTCGACAATAAGGCCATATTTCATGGAGCTGGTAGAGACGACTACGATATTCAGAGCACTTGAGGCGGCGAATCGGCGATCTGTAACGGACCGGTCATTTGTTGAGGATTTATTTTCTTTTCCCTGGCCCTCGCTGTCGGTTTGAAAAAGGGGGGATGTCTTACCTCGGCGGTCGGCAATACTCCCACGTCTGTCGGCTTTATGTTCTGCTTCTTCCTGGTCCCAGTAAGTCCGTTCTGTTTCGATGACATCAGCCAGTCTGATCAGGGGCAAAAGATTGCCGCGCAAACGGACAACCTCAGCATTACCGACTCGTTCCACCCGTTTTTTTACCTGATTTGCCGGGATCCGCAGGAGCTCTTCCAGATTGACTTGGGGGATGGCGTATCGTTCACCGCTGGTAGTAATAATTTGACAGGGAATGATGGCAAGGGTCAAGGGAAGTTTGATGGAAATGGTGGTGCCGTTTCCGACCTCGGAGACGATTTCCACCTGACCACCAAGTTTGTCGAGGTTGGTTTTAACTACGTCCATGCCAACACCACGTCCAGAGACGTCGGTGACCTTTTTGGCCATGGAAAAACCTGGCAGGAAGATGAGATTGACCTTTTCCTTATCTGACATGATCATAGCCTGTTCGGCTGTGATCAGACCCTTGCTGATTGCACTTGCAGCAAGCGCCTCACCATCAAGACCTTTACCGTCATCACGGATCTGGATTACAACCTGACCTGCTTCATGGTAAGCTTTTAAGATAATGATCCCTTTTTCAGCCTTGCCCATCTGTTTTCTGTCTGCGGGCATTTCAATACCATGATCAACAGAGTTACGTATCAGATGGGTCAGTGGATCATTGATGGATTCAATAATAGTCTTGTCAAGTTCAACGTCATTACCAACGATGGTCAACTCTATGGTCTTGTTGAGCTGTTTGGAGAGGTCGCGTACCACCCGTGGAAACTTACTGAATACATTGCCAATGGGCTGCATCCTGGTCAACATGATGGCCTCTTGCAGCTCAGAGGTTATCAGGTCGATCCGTTGCCCCACTGCCTCCGCATTGCGCAGGTCGTTTGAGCCGATGGTTTGCAGAAGTTGATTTCTGCTGAGCACAAGTTCTCCGGCCAGGGTCATGAGTGAATCAAGCAAGCTGACATGGACCCTGAGGCTGGTATCCGCTTTAACCTGAGGAGCAGTGGTAGCTGCTGTGAGCTGTGACGTAGCTGGTGGCGCAGTTAACTTTTGTGCTGGGCTGACACTGACAGGGGGAACAATTGGCTCCGGAACCGGTGTAACTGCTTCTGGTGTTGGTGCTGGTGCTGGTTCTGGGGCGACAGCTTCGTTGATAACAGGTTCTGGTGTTACGACAGGTTCTGGTACTACGACAGGTTTTGGTATAGCTTCAACAAGGGGCTCTGGTGCCGGTTTTGGTGCGGCAGCTTGGGCCGCATTACCCTCTGCTATGGCATTTAATGGGATGAGATGTTCTGTAATGTCTTCATCATTACTGGATTGAATATTGTTGATCATTGCCTCCAGCTTATCAGAGCCCTGGAGAAGGACGTTAACGATCTCGGGATTCGGTACCAGTTTTCTGCTACGTATCATCCCCAGGATATTCTCCATGGCGTGAGACAACTCCTGAATCACTGTAAGTCCCATAAAACCCGCTCCTCCTTTGATGGAGTGAGCGGCTCTGAAGACTTTGTTTACCAAATTTTCATCTATATCTGCCCCTGCTTTTTCTATGGCCAGAAGATCAGTTTCAATGTCAGCAAGATGCTCAAGGGATTCTTCGATAAAACCTTGAAGTATTTCGTCATCTTCAATTTGCATTTATTTGGCTCCTTCCGGGGTGAAATTGAAAAATAAAAACGATTATCACCAAGTATATAGATGTTAAGAAAGAATGGAATGTTTCCGACCTTTGGGATGAAGGTATCTCCGTACTCAAAATACAATTTTATCGCATCTGTACCTTTTATATATAGTGCATTTAAAAAGAAACAAGAAGAGTAAAAAACACTGCAGGTTATATCGACCTTAGATTCACAAATCGTAGAAACTGATATTGGGGAAATAGCCTTGAGTTACCTTCTGATATTTCTGTCCAGATCAGAGTGACAGATTATGGTGTTCCTTTTTCTATGGAAATTACAGAAATATCGTAAAATAGGTTGTGTCCTGCCAGAGGATGATTGTAGTCAACGACAATGGTATCATTGTTAATCTCAACGATTGTAGCTGGGACTTGATGGGTTTGACCGTCTTTTTCTACTTTCAGTGAGAGAACCATCCCGATTTGAGGGGTTATTGTGTTACCGAGAGTGGTTCTGTTGAGAGTCTGTAGCAGATCTTTGCGCCTTGGGCCATATCCCTCGTCAGGTTCGATCTTTACACATTTTTGTTCGCCTGGGGACATACCTAGAAGGGCTTGCTCAAGGGTGGGGGGGACGTCATGGTTTCCAATGGTAATGACAAACGGCTCAGACTCATGAGAGTCATGAAAAGTAGTTCCATTTTCAAGTTTTCCTGTACAGCTGATTGTGACTATATCGTTTTGTTGTACTTGTTTCATAAGAGGCTTTTTCCAGTAAAAGAATAAAGAAAATTATTATTTGATCTTTGGTTTACAAAAAAAATATATCGTATAGTGCAATTATTCCACATATGTTATCCCATTGGCCATTATTTGGCAATACGAGTTGCGCACATTGATGAGAGTAGACCTGTTGAGGATAATATGGAATGTTTTTTTTGTGAAAAAAAAGCTGTAGCTTGACAAAGAACAGCGATCGGCATAAAGTTATGTTTTTTTTCTTAGTTTTTAAATGGATGCACTGATTTTATAAAGTAGAGTAAAAAAATAAGTAGGGGGATTGTCCTGGAACTCATAGGGGTTGAGGATACTCGGAATATGATAAATAATTTCCAGTTGTGTTTTGAGAAATCTGAAAGTGGTTTGCTACCGGCAATTGCTCAGGATTATCAGAGTGGTGAAGTGCTGATGCTTGCCTATATTAATAGTCAATCATGGGATAAAACTCTTGAGACTGGAAAGGCCCATTACTGGAGTCGTTCTCGCAATAAGTTGTGGCTCAAAGGTGAATCATCGGGCCATGTTCAGCTTATTCGTGAGATTCTGGTTGATTGTGATGCTGATACGGTGGTGTTCAAGGTAGAACAACTTGGAGGTGCTGCCTGTCATACAGGGCATCGTTCTTGTTTTTTTCGGCGGATTGAAGGTGGAGAACTTTCTGTTAT
>JAQVER010000166.1 GCA_028697885.1 Desulfocapsaceae bacterium | reverse complement strand
CATCAATCCGTTAGTGATAATTGGCACAAACAAGCCCTTGCCAAGTAACTCTACTATGTCTTCGATGGATAAATCAGTCAACACTTCTATGATAGCTGATGGAATTGCATAAAGGTAGCTGAAAAGTTCAGGTACATTATCGGAATATTCCGGATCAATTATACTGGCGATGAATATGCCAATTCCGCACATGCACAAGTATGCGGCTGTGGCTTCGCCTGATGTCCTTAAGTAACTCGAAAATACGTGAAGCCCCAAGTATTTATCCTCACCTAACCTCTTATATTTCATGAAGTTTATCCTGGATATCCATACTGTCACTCCCGCCAATGCAGCAGGCAGTATGATAAGCCATGAGTATAATGTGGAAAAGAACAGGTCATCACCTTTTACCAGAGCCAAAATAGGTATTGCGATCAAATCCAGTGCAGAAATCACATAGATTATAACACCTATGTTTTTGACCCAGTTTCTCGAGTCGTATTGATACCAAAATTCATTAAGCATTTTTCCTCCCAGGCTTTTGTTGTCGCAAAATCTCTGAAGACGGTGCTATAGTAATGTGTATAAGTCTAATCTATTGAAACCTATTAAGCAAGACCTCATTTCGTGAACCCAGCCCCAGCTGTGTTAACTAATTATCAATCGAATACTCTACTTGACGTGGAAATAATCATAGGCACGCTAACGCACTGTCAATATGTATTTTATAAAAATTGAGTAACACACCGGTATATAACCTCTTCTTTACTCTTATAGTAGTAACCCCTTTTATTATAGGGTATATAGCTTAATGTAACGCACTTACAGCTAAAGACAAATGAATATAGTAACTCGCTATGAGTTTCATGGCAATACAATGACGAGTTCAAGGGGCAAATCCAATTATTGATGTTGGTTCAGAGCCCATTTCCAGAAACTCACGATAGAAGCCTGGCCTGTATCAGTTTCCAGGCTGGCATCTTTGTCCAGGGTGATGATCTTAGCCTGGTTGGTATTGAACTTCCTCATGGCCCCGGCAAGGCTGTCCAGTTCGCGTTTTTGTGTTTCTGGCCGGCTCAGATCCGCGCAGACGTTTATCAATTCTATCCTGTCTTTGCCCTGGTAAACAAAGTCGGTTTCGTGGGTATTTTTCCAATAACAGATCTGGGTGGTATGCCGGCGTAATTGCCAATAGACCAGTGTTTCCAAATTCCTTCCCCTGTCGGGCTGCAACGATATCAGGTTTTTCAGGCCGTGGTCTATCACCATCACCTTATAGGGATTCCTGGCTTGAACACGCTGGTTCGAACTGAAAATCGGCAGAAGGTTCAGGATACCGGCCGCTTCCAGATAGCCCGTGTATTGATACAGAGTGTTTTTGGACAGGCTAAGTCCCTGGGAACTGAAATCGGCGAAGATCTTGTTGATGGAGATCAGATTGGCGGAATTGGCGATCAGGAAGAAAAGCAGCCGTTTCAGCAGGGGATAATTGTCTACCCTGAACCTTTCCGCGATGTCCTTGAACATGATCAAGTCCAGATAGTCCTGCAAGGCGCGCTGACGAAAATAGGGTTCCAACGCCATCATCCCAGGCAGGGAAGTGCCAGCCAGGAAATCATCAAAAGCACTTTTAACCAGCGTTTTGCCTCGGGTGGATACGGTGTCCGGTTCGATCTTCCGCCAGCTGAGATATTCCGCAAAGCTGAAGGGTAAGACATTGATGCTGAGAGTACGGCCGCCCAGAAGCGTGGAAATCTCCTTGCTCATCAGGCTGGAAGAGGATCCGGTTACGAAGATGTGGCAATTCTGGGTATCCAGCAATCTGCGAATGAAACGTTCCCATCCTGGTACCGCCTGCACCTCATCAAAATAGAACCACACCGCTATATTGAGGTTTTCGGGATACAACTCGTAATAAGCGTCACGGAAAAGCGCCAGGTCCGGCTGGCCTGAGGTCCAGAGCCGGTCGTCCTCCAGGTTGATATAGACCAGGCGAGTATCCTCAAATTGCTGCCTTAGCTTACGGATGTGGGAAAACATCAGAAAGGTCTTGCCGGTCCTTCTGGCGCCAATGAGACTTACCGCGAAACTGGATTCGTCCGGCATGGGTATGTTCCTGTCCACAAGCTCCGGCAGTGGAGACTTGATAAAATCGCTGATCAGGGTCTTGAACACGTCTTTCATTACATCCTCTTGCTCAGGGAAGAATCATCTGTTATTCATACCTCCACAGAGGGATAAAATGTCAAGCAGAATTTTGCCGTCCATTCTGACCTATGTCGAGTTTTGATTTACATGAACGTGTGATTTAGCTTGTAGATGCTGTACTGATGCCACATGAATCCCAAAGTTGCCCTTAGTTTGATCTCCATTTCCCCATTAAATGCCTTAAGTTTGCATCACAGATTGCAGCCAGTTACCGCCATACGTGAAGAACTTTCCGATCACTCTGTGAGTTTGAATTCATTTAGCAGGCTGGATGGATGAATGCATCTGTCCCGAACGCATGAACCCAGAGTAAAGTGCCTGCATAGAGGTCTTTCGAACCATCTACGCTTCGTACCAAGAACATCTGAATTCAGAAATATCGTAAAAAAAGCTTGACGCAATTATAGGCAGTAATTATTCTGCAAGAAAGTTATGCGAATAGATTTCTCTTTAGTGAGGTAATGTATGTTTTACTTGTATGCTATGCCGCTGAAGTCAGGCGATTGTTTTATTCTTGATTTGGAGAAAGAGCGCTTTGTAATCGACGGTGGAGGGATTAAAGGAATCGTTGATGTGATTAGGCAAAGTGTGGGGGCTTGTAAACCAATCAATGCCTTGATCTGCACTCACAGCGATTGGGACCATGCCCACGGAGTTAAGTTCATAATCCAGAATTATCCTGGAAACATCCATGAAGTGTGGCTGCCTGCCACATGGGGCCACCTGATTAACAGCATCATGCAAGTACCATCGCAAAGAGCTCTTAATGAATTGCTAAATGTAGACAGTTTGAACAGAATTGATATGAAAGCCCAGTTCCACCCGAAACAATGAAGTTAGATGCCAGATACCCGGGATTTGGACTCAATACGCGGAACATGCCAATGATAGATAGTTATCTATGCACATTACAGAGATTA
>JAQVER010000094.1 GCA_028697885.1 Desulfocapsaceae bacterium | reverse complement strand
TACCTGCGACCGACAAAAGCCTGAATATTAGACACAATGACCTTTCCAGCGGTATAGGCGGCCCGTTTGGTGAGCAAAGAGCCAAGCTGGACGATCATGATAACCCCCTTGTTTTGCTCCAGGCGTGCGATAAAACGGTTCTCATCGGCCTGGCCAAGAATTTGACCCACATTGCCACTGGTCAGTTCAGTCAGCGCTACCCTGAGCGAGCTTGCAACCTTGGAATGGTAGTCGGCTTGAGAAGCGATTATCCTTTGTAAGTCCATGGTCAGCTGCTGGGCCTGCAGCGTGTTAATCCCTGCGATCTTATCTTTGAGCTTCTCCAGGTCAGAATGGCTGATATTGTTTTTGACATCGTTGAGATTGAAATCCGGCTTTTTATTATTGGCTTCAGCCAGCATAATAAGGGCCTGCACCACCACCAGACTGATCTCGTAGGCGACGGAGAAGAAATAAGGCTCCCTTCCTACGGCAACTCCTGCGGTGATATGGGCCACCATTTCCTCGATCATATAGTAGTGAGAAAGGGGGTTGAAAACTGCACTGTATTGGGGAAAGACAGGGGTGATCAGCATTAAATCCTCTTGCCGGCCAGTATCAAAAGCCACCTGTACTATTTTGGAGAACAGTTCGTTGTCACCCTTGGGGTCGATGGCGACCACCGAATACCCCTTGCGAATGTCCTGTTCGATGATTCCTTCCATAGTGCGGGTTTTGCCAACCCTAGTTGTCCCAAAACACCAGAAATGCCCTTTGCGGTCACTGTCAGGAAAACCAAGCGGCAGTATCTTGTCTGGATGGTCCAGATGAAAGCCATCGCCTATTTGGGTATAGGGCTCTGTGGGCTGCTTTTTTCTCCAGATCAAGATTTTTCTCCGACCGTGACCTGGATATGTTCATTCAATTCCCTGGATGCAGTCAAGATGATCTGCTTTGGTAAAAACCCGCTGGCTTCAACAAAACTCTTATGGCCGACATACCGCTTGGTGCAATACAGATGAACCTGGGCGGTAGTGCCAAGCTGCTCTTTTAGCAAGGTGGTCACCAAATTCTTTGAAACGCGATCAACCACCACCTTGACCCGTGTAATCCCATGCAATTTCACAGAGTCAATCCGTCGCAGATGAAATGCTCGTCTTTGGCCAACGGCCAACGTATTCCGTTCATGCACGCCAATTCGATTCAATGGGCACTCGGCTATGATTGCCTGGTCCTTTTCAAGCTCAATTTCCACCAGGAAGCCATTATCATTTTTACGGATAATTTCACCCCAGCGCAACTCATGCTCCAATCGTTTATAATGAGCTACTTCGTGTAGACAAGCGGCCTGGGTAAGATTCTGGTCAAGGATTCTACGGATAGTGTTCCAGCCCCGCATGGAGACAAGCTCAAGCTGATTTTGCAAAGGAATACCTGACTGCTTGACATAGTGCAGAGCTTGCAGGTAGTCGTCACCAAACAGGACAACAGTACCAGTCCCATACCAGCGAGACAGCATGGCCGAAAAGGTTTTCTCGATCTCGGCCACAACCTGACCTCGGCTCAAGCCATATTTATCGACAAAAGAATTGATGATTTCGTTGTAATGGGTCTGCATATTTGCCGGATGTTATTTTTTCCTCCTATTATCTCTTTCCGGCCATGCAACGGTTTTTGAGAAATTATTTTCATTTTTCTCTGTTTTTATGAGAAAAAAACAGTAATGTCCGGTTTGAAGGTTACCCACAGAATGCACTGCCATTTTCGGACAGGAGCTTGAAAGCTCTAAGGACGTCAACGGAAAGCAACCCAGATGTTTGAGATATTTTGCTGACGAGACAGCTAAGTAACTGGACATTCTGCCTTGATTCATCATCTCCTCAACCATCATCCACTCATACATAAAAAGCAGAGGTAACTATGCTGGAGCTCAAGGATCTGTATTTTTCGGTTACGGAAAAGGACGGACTGAACGACAACCAAAAGCGGGACATCATCGACGGGATGAGCTTTGTCTTTGAGACGGGGAAATTCTATGCGATCACCGGCCCTAACGGGAGCGGCAAGACCACCCTTGCAAGGCTTATTATGGGGATCAACCAGGTGAGCGGCGGAGAGATACACTTCAATGGGCAGGATATTACAGGGCTTACTATTACCGAGCGGGCAAAGGCAGGCATTGCCTATAGCTTTCAACAGCCTGCTCGCTTTAAGGGCATCACCTTCCGGGATCTCCTGTCGATCTCGACGGGGATCGACGATGAGGCGAAGCTGATCAGCCTTGTCCGCCGGGTCGGGATTTGCCCCCTTTCTTTTCTCGATAAGGCCGTCGATGCGACCCTTTCAGGTGGCGAGATTAAGAAGATCGAACTGGCGACAACCATCGCCAGAAATCCGAAACTTGCAATTTACGACGAGCCGGATACAGGAATAGATCTCTGGACGATCGGGCCGATGGTCAGTTTGCTGAAAAAAGAGCAGATGGAAAACCATACGACGACTATCGTTGTCAGCCACAACAAGGCATTCCTCGAAGCGGCTGACACTGTATTGATAGTCAATCACGGGAAATTTGTCTATGTAGGCAATTTAAAAGATGCCCTGCCGATTCTGGCCGATTTCAGTATCTGCAATTACAAAAACTGCCCCGAAGGAGAACAAGATGCTCGATGCTTTAGATAAGGATCTACTCAAAGTCGTGGCTGATTTGGAGGATATTCCAAAGGGTGCTTACAATATTCGGAAGAACGGTAAGCTCGCGTCCCGTGCGACCTCCGCGAACATTAATATCGAAACTAACGCCGAAAATACAGGGATTATTGTGACGATTGCACCAGGGACGATCAACGAGTCAGTGCATATTCCGGTTATTCTCAGTGAAGCCGGCCTTAACGACGTGGTTTACAATACCTTCATCGTCGGTTCTGGCTCCGACGTCACCATCATTGCCGGTTGCGGCATCCACTGTGGTGGTTCGGCTCCTGAGGGGCATGAGGGCATCCATGAATTCCGTGTTGGAAAAGGAGCCCGGGTGAAATACGTCGAAAAACACTATGCCACAGGCCCCGGTGCGGGGAAAAGGACGCTGAACCCCACAACCAAGGTTTTTCTCGAAGAGAATGCTCATGTGGAGATGGAGTTGACCCAAATCGGCGGGGTAGATGACGCGGATCGTCTCAATGAGGCCACACTTGGGGCCGGTAGCAGCATCTTGATAATGGAACGTGTTATGACCGATGGCAACCAGAAGGCGAGTTCGAAAAACGAGATCATCCTGGCCGGCGAAAATAGCCGCTCCAACATGGTCTCCCGATCGGTCATTAAGGGGAACTCTCGACAGAACTTCTATGCAACGATGACAGCCCGAGCAAAATGTGTTGGCCATATTGAATGTGACGCGATCATTATGGACAACGGCACCAACGAAACAATCCCTGCGCTCAGGGCCGAACACCCTGATGCTGAGTTGAGCCACGAGGCCTCGATTGGCAAGATCGCAGGCGACCAACTCATGAAACTTATGAGCCTTGGGCTGACCTATGACGAGGCGGTTAACCGGATTATCCAAGGATTTCTGCGATAAGCAAACGCGCAATTGGAGAAAAATGAAGAACCGCTTGACCTGGGTGACTCTAAAATGATGAATGCAGACCGACAGTAAATGAGAAGGCCATCACCACCGTAGTGTCGTTGTATAAAGACGGGATTATCAAGAAACCTACCAGATATCCGATCAGGTCATGGTGCAAATGTACTTGAAACACGGATATAGGCTTATCAGGGATTTTCACATGTTAACCCCGGCTACATATACGGGTACGGCTGAAAATAGATAACCAAGGACTTGGGCGAAATCAAGGAGCGGGCCAAAGCCATGCGGGTAAAGCATAAAAATCCCGTAAAAAATAGACTATACAATCCCATTCGATAGTAACATAAAAACAAGCTGGTTTGATCTGTTAATGTCTCAATAAAGATTGGCGGCCACTGAGAATGGCTCTCTCCAGAAAACTCGCCAGAGGTGGCCGCTCCTGATTCTATCTTTTTGGAATTATATCTTGACTATGGGAGGCGACCAATTTTGTTGTGTTTCAAAACCTTTCGTGTTTTCACTATCCATCATTTTGTCTAATGTTGCGCTATTAAACTGGTTGATAACCACTTGATATCTCAAGACTGATTTGTCAAACATGGGACAAAATAATTCCTTTTGTCTAATGTAGAGTGTAAGCTCAACTAAACTGGCAAACGCATAGCCATGAATAACACTGAAACGAGGATTAGTCCGGTTGATTCCTTTAACCCTTTTTCCCTTCTGCCCTTTTTTTAATTTTTGTGTTTTTATACAAAACCGACCTTAGCTAGCGACCGATCCCACCGGCACTGACCGGGGGAGAAAAGATTTTGGTATCAAAAGGCCAGACCCGGACGGGCTGCAGAGTTACTTTTTTTATATCATAGGGTGCGTCATTAAGGCATCTCTTCAATGTATATTCGCATGGAGATTTACTCCTAGCAGAAGATCCGTGCTAATTATATAATATTATGTTCCCAAATTATGTTGAGACTGTGAGCTGCTGATAGTTGTTCGGTGATATGGTAGGCTATTCCAATGGTTCCCAGATGAGGCGCGACTGGTACAACGAACGGAGTGTTACGGAACGATTCAACAGTTGATTGAAGGAAGAATTTGGCAGTCTCCTCATTTTGGTGAGGGAGAGTGCGCAAGGTAATACTACACCTGATGTTTGGTGTCATCTCACTTTTTGCCGACCACTTGCTGAAACTCGAAGCATACTGATTTATAGAACGAAGGTTACTTTTGCAAGAGGCTCATACAATTTTGATTAAGAGGCCTATAGATGCATATATCCAATGTCCGTCTTGTTAACTACCGAAATTTTGCCAACACCAGATTTGTTTTTTCTATGGGTATTAATACAATAATTGGAGAGAATGGCTCTGGTAAAACGAATCTGTTCAGAGCAATTCGATTGTTGCTAGACAACTCGATGCGGCGATCTGCGATGCGGCTTGAAGAGAAGGATTTTCATCGCGGATTGGGTGAATGGAGAGGGCATTGGATTATTATTTCTTTGGAATTTGATAATGTTTCTCAAGATGAAGCCATACAAGCGTTGTTCCTTCATGGAACGGGGAATCTTGAATCAACTTCAGTTAAGAAAGCGACCTACAATTTAATATTTCGCCCTAAAGTTACAGTGCGCGCTGAATTATCGCAACTGGTACGAGGTGATGCTGACGGACTTGCAAACATTCTTACAAACCTCACTATCGATGACTACGAAACAGTAATAACCGGAAAGAGTAGTGCTAATTTCAACGATCCCAATGCCTATAAAGCCCTTGTCGGAGATTTTGAAAATATTCAATTTCCTAGTGAGTTAAACCCACCGGACATCGGGGGGAGAGTCCCTTCTATTTTATCCCTAAACAACGAGATTTCATTTACCTTTGTCCAGGCTTTAAGAGATGTTGTCTCAGATTTTCATAATAACAGAACTAATCCGCTGTTGACCCTCCTGAAAAGTAAAAGCGGTGAAATAAACCAATGTGAATTCAGCCCGATAGTGACTCAGGTCAGCGCTTTAAATAGTGCTATCGAGGCATTATCTGACGTAGCGCAAGTTAGAGCTGATATCAGTAAAACTATCAATGATACCGTGGGTGACGCATACTCGCCCACCTCTTTATCGATTAAATCTGACCTCCCTGACGAGGCTGAACAACTGTTTCAATCTTTAAAGCTATTTGTTTCTGAGTCTGACGATGGCCATGAAGGAGCGATCCATGACATGAGTCTGGGCGGTGCAAATCTAATTTACCTAACACTAAAATTGCTTGATTTTAATTATCAAAAAAAAAATCATACCATTGCTAATTTCTTACTTATCGAAGAACCGGAAGCCCATATCCATACACACATTCAAAAATCATTATTCGACAAACTTAATTATTCAAGCACACAAGTCATATATTCAACCCACTCGTCCCACATCTCAGAAGTTAGTAATGTTAAAAACGTGAATGTTATTGGTAAGATTAATGGGAGATGTGAAGCATTTCAACCTGCGACTGGTTTGCTAGATGATCAAATCGGGTGCGTTCAAAGGTACCTTGATGCGGTTCGAAGCAACTTGCTGTTTGCCAAAAGCGTGGTGCTCGTAGAGGGTGACGCAGAAGAAATCCTGATTCCTATTTTAATCAAAAAAGTGATGGGTATCAGTCTCGATGAACTGGGAGTTAGCCTTGTTAATATCCGAAGCACTGGCTTTGCAAATGTTGCAGTACTGTTTCACAACGATCGCATCAGAAAAAGATGCAGCATTATCACCGATACGGACGAGATTTTTTTCGATATCAGTGAAGTGGCTGGTGATACAGAAGCTGTGAAGAGCGCCAAAAAGAAGGCGAAAGGTTCGCGAGAATCTGGCATCACAAGAAAATCAGCAATTGATACCCTATGTAATGGCAACCCTTGGCTAGCCCCATTTTATGCCCCTCATACTTTTGAGGTCGATTTCATTGCAGCCGGAAACAGCTGCAAATTTGTCGCTATCTTGAACAATGTTTATACACAGCCCTCAACCATAGCCACCTCAAAGGCTGAACTTGAATCAGTCGACATGGCCACGTACGGGAAACGCGCTTTGACAATGGCAGCTACTTCAGGGAAAGGATGGTTTGCAATATTATTGGGTAAGGTTGTTGATCATCATACCGTGATACCTGACTATATTATTGACGCGATATTTTTCGCTCACGGAATTATGAGCAACAGCGTTGTTTTTAATATCCTCAGCTATCGATTAACAAAAATAGTCGAACAATTGGGTGCCTGGCAGGTTTATGTTGATACTACAACTGGACAAACGGAAAAATGGTACGCCGACTGTAGGGCCGACTTATCATTGAGAAAAACTGCTATTACGGAATTCAATCTTGAGCTAAAAGAATTTCAAACTGGGAGATTAGATTTCAATCAAATCCGAGCAGCCATGATGAATCGCCTCCCAGACGACAAAATAAATCCAATTTTAGCGAGAATCTGATCCATGTTTATGTGGAGTGACGGTGAATTAAATGATGAGCAAATTGCGGCCATAGAAGAAGAAAAGAGCGTTTTCTTGGTTGCATGTCCTGGTAGCGGAAAAACGAGAACGCTGACCTATAAGATTGCCCTTGAATTATCAAAATTAAAAACAGAAAAAAAATGGGTAGTTGCCATCACCTACACACATAGAGCCGCAGACGAAATACACGAACGTATTGAATCGCTAGGTGTTGACACTTCCAAGCTATGGATTGGTACGATCCATTCTTTTTGCTTGGAATGGATACTTAGACCATATGGAATTTATCACAATGCGTTAAAACACGGATTCAGAGTGATCAACTCTCATGACACTGAGCAGCAAATAACCGAGCTTTGCCTATTACAACGAAACCCCAGAATAACACATTGGGACTGCGGCCACCATTACACATCAACAGGGCGGATACTGACAACTGGCAATACAGCCCTAAGGTCGTATGTTGATGGCATCCTAGATCTCTATTGTGCAAATTTACTTATTAATAGGCAGATTGATTTTGAGCAGATATTGTTATTCGCCTATGAATTGATTGTTCAGCAGCCAGCAATAAGCAAGCTACTAAGCTCATTATTTTCCTATGTATTAGTCGATGAATACCAAGACACGAAAGAGATACAATATGCGATCATTGCTTCAGTTTTGACCGCTGGTCGGGGGCAGGTTAAGACGTTCATCGTTGGTGATCCAAATCAAGCGATTTTCGGTTCCCTTGGTGGTTATGCGATCACAGCTAGTGAATTTGCTATCATAGGAAATGTTGAACTTGAGGAAATGGATCTTTCGCTTAACTATCGCAGCTCAAGTCGTATCATTAACTATTTTAGCAATTACAATGTTCACGACACTACCATATCACCCGCTGGTGAACTGATTGATTTCCAAAGCACCATTACATTTGACAGACTGACTCAGCGTGAACATTTGGTAGATATGTTGGCGAGACTTATTCGGTACAATATTGAGACAGTTGGAATATCTCCACATGAAGTGTGCATACTTGCGCCATGGTGGGTTCATTTGGCGAGTATGACTCGTAGTTTGGTGGTGGCCTTACCAGAGTACAGTTTCGATGGTCCTGGAATGGTTCCATTTACACGCGACATTGATAACTTTTGGTTTAAACTAACAAAAATTATTTTAACTGAACCTTCTCCGCAAATGTATGTTCGCCGCTTGCGATGGTCTGGCGAGATTTTATCAGCATTGGAAAATGCAAATATCGACATATCAGCTATTTCCACGCGGATACTGCTGAGAGAATGCAATGCGATAACACTAACAGAAAATGATGGTCTGAAGTATTTGGAACAATTTTTTGACCTGTTATTTGAACGCCTATGCATAGATTACAGAGTATTCCCGACTCTCGTTGAGCACCATAATGCTTTTTTTTCAAGCTCTCGTTCACGCATTGAACGTCTCCGGAGTGAGGGTACTCCGTTTGTCAGTGACATCAACGCATTTCGCAAGGTATTTGAAAGTCGAAATGGCATTACTGTCTCAACAATCCATGGAGTTAAAGGTGGTGAGTTCGATACTGTTATCGCTTATGCTTTACTTGAAGGAATAGTTCCTGATTTTCGTGATCCGAGTTCTGAGAGTGCGAATAAGCTACTCTACGTGATTGGCTCTAGGGCCAGAAAGAATTTACATCTCATTGCAGAGCTTGGACGCTATGGTCAACGAAGGACTGAATACCCACCAACGAGGGTTCTTAATAACTGCAGTTTTGACTACAACGACCTTTTCTAGCCCTGGTGCAGGAGAGGGGGCAATGTCCTCTCCATTCACCCATCATATTTAAGGAACTCAAGGCTCATTTTAAACTATTGAGGAAGGACAAGTCATGATTGATCAGACATCGGAAAATATGGCTCGTTGTCTAGAAAACAACAGATCTTACCGTGTCCTTCGGAAATTTGAACCTCTGGGGTCGTACAACAAAAACGACAATGGAGATGAGGTACTGATCGGAGTCTTCCTTGATACGGAAACAACAGGGCTCCATTCTACTACAGACAAGATCATCGAGTTAGGAATAGTTCAGTTTGAATTTGTTCCTGATGGAAGAATATTCCGTATTCTGAAGACATACAACGGATTTGAGGACCCTGGGCAGCCGATTTCAGAAGAGATATCCAGGTTGACAGGAATTACGGATGAAATGGTTTCGGGCCAGAAAATAGATCTGAAAACAGTACTCGAGATCATCGAACCTGCTGCTGTCGTCATTGCTCATAATGCAAATTTTGACAGAAAATTCATTGAGCCCCTGGAATCGGCCTTCGAAAAAAAAGCCTGGGCCTGCTCGATGAGCGACATTGATTGGAACAGAGAAGGAATTGAGGGCGTCAAACTGGAATATATTGCCTACAGGTTTGGCTTTTTCTACGATGGGCATCGTGCCAGTAGCGACTGCTTGGCAGGTATCCACATATTGAGCCATGAATTACCCGTATCAAAAAAATTGGCGCTTAAAGCAATGCTCGATCGGGCTAGAGAAAAAGATTATCGTATCTGGGCCATGGGCAGCCCCTTTGAGAGTAAAGACATTCTCAAAGCCAGAGGGTATCGTTGGAACAGTGGCGAAAACGGGCAGCCAAAATCTTGGTATATAGACTTGTCTGGAGAAAAAAGGACTAGTGAAACAAAGTTTCTGTACAACGAAATTTATGGTCGTGAAGTTGAGTTGAGAATGGACGTGATTAATGCTTATAACCGTTATTCAAATCGAATTTAGGACCTTCTCGGCCTCAGCCCACGCTCAGCGTACTTTGTAATCCGTTTCCTGAAGCGACCACATTTATCTTCGATGAATAAAAACAGTAGTGCGGATCGTGCCAACGGGTGCTGAAAGCACGAAAGCGCAAAGCTGCTAAAAACAAAAGTGGGGCTGTCTGGGTCTTTCAACAAAACTACCTTTATGGAGTCGTTTGTTTAAACGCACTCACTACTCTTGGACTCGATTTTCCCCGATTAGACGAATTAATTCATTCTAAGGGTGTTGAAGTGATTGGCATTTTAATAAGTAGAATCATCAAGTTAAACAATAAAAACTTGCTGAGACACCATGCCGTCTTTAGCTTTTATAGCGATTCCATATTGTTAAATGCATTTTTTAAATTGAGGTCGTGCTGTTTCGCTGCAAATTTAAAATGAATCGGGCTTCTTTTTTACAACAAAATTAGCTGACTACGTCAGAGACCACTTTTCTGCCAAAACACTTTTCAACACCTTTATTCTATCTAATGTCTAAGCAGTGTTTATTGATTTTTATGATCAGGTTTTTGCTCAACTCATTTTGTGTGAAAGCGCCCTTGATGAATAATGATGTCGAAGTCAAACTATCTCCTATCGATCCGTCCTGAACTTTTGGAAAGAAATGGCCTCTTATTTTACTTATCCGTCGGGAATGATTTAATTTTTAAAAAGTAATTTTTATGGACCATGAGTGTAGCTAAAAAAAATTATACCTGTATTCATAATCTCTTTGTGGAATTTTTTCGTTACCGCGTCTTTTTCTTGATTTTTTTCCAAAAAAGATATTTATTTGAGATATAAATTCCACTTAATTCAATTAAGTAATCCCTTCCGGGAAAATAACTGAGGCTTCATGGTATATTTTTTTAAAAATATATTTCGATGAATGACCCAGTGATCTCACACCTGCCATATTAATTCTGCAAGAAAAGTTTAATCGCAAATGCGAACCTCTTTTTTGTACGATTGAGGATATGGCACCCCCTGACAAGACGACAAGATTATCTTTTTTCTGATTTCATCGTCCTCTTCGTCAACCTTTTCACTACCCCCTTTTTTTCATCGACAAGATAAATCCGTCTGGACACATCCCATATAAGAAAAGTTTAATCGCAAATGCGAACCTCTTTTTTGTGGATAAATCCGTTTGATTTCTTTTGTCATTAATTCCCCATAGCAATAGTGCAAAACCAACCCCATAATTGGGAGAATAACAACTCTCCCATCAGGGGCATTGTTGTCTTCTCCCACAATCCACAAGATTAAAGGAGAACAACCATGACCACGCTCACAGACAAGATCAATGCAGTTAATAAAAAATTGCGCTCACTCGGTATTCAAGCGATTCAAGAAATCAAAATGAAAGACAAAGAGGGGAAAGTAATGGGCCAGATTAAATACGGCTATCGTCCTCAATATGTCTTTGACAGTATCAACGAATTTCTTGGCCCTGAAAACTGGCGTTACGAGCTAATCAAAGAGGAAATTTTTGAAAATCAGGCAGTCGCAGAGGTGAAATTATTTTTGAAAACCGATGCAGAATGGCTTTGTAAGGGCTCACACAAAGGACAGATGAATATCGTGAAAGGTAATATTGGCGATGCTCAGAAAGGAGCAATCACCGATGCGATTCAGAAATGTTTTTCTCTGGTCAGCATTGGCACGGACGCTTATCGTGGTCTGCTTGGGACTGTTTACAATCCCAGCAGTCAACACAAGTCTCTTCCTGCACCATCGTCAAAACCAGCTTCACCATCACAACGTGAATTGCCGCAACCAGAATCACAACCACCCGTTCAGTCTCAACCAGCTCCTCCACCAGAACCTGCTAATCCTGCGTCCCTGCCTAAGATTGCCGGTATTGAATATCAGCAATTTGATAATTTCGTGGTAGCAGTAGGCAATAAGCTCTTCGATAAGAAGGAATTATTGAAATCAGCGGGCTTCAAATGGAATAAGGATCAAAAAAACTGGTACAAAGAACTGACCCATTAAATCTGGCATAAAAACTTGTTTTTTAACCCAACGAGGGAGCAACACTCTTCCCTCATGGGAAATCCGTGTGTTTTCCCTTGAATTATTCATTTTTGAGGAGGAACAACATGGACATGAAAACCCTTTTATTGACCAGTCTGCAAGCATTAAGCAAACAACACACTCTTACCACCCTGGGAGATCGAAGCAGTTACCTTGGCGCATCCGATATTGGAACTTGCCCACGAAAGGTAATTTTTGAACGGCTTCATCCTGGTGAACATGACCTTGCCACGCTGCTCCGCTTCCAAAGAGGACACATGGCCGAGGATATTGTCGCAAACGCAATGATCGCCGCTGGCTATGATAATTTTGACCGTCAGGTTGAGGTTATTGCTTCCGGTACCACTCCTATCAAAGTCCATATCGACTTTGTATTTACCTCCACCCAACCAAAAATTAAGGCCATTCTGGAGATCAAGAGCGTAAGCTCACTTCCCGATGTTCCTTATGCCTCCTGGGAATCTCAACTGTACATGCAGATGGGAGCGTTAAAAGAACAATTTCCTGATTACACGATCAAGGCTGCGGTACTGGCAATTGATTTGGGTAGCGGCGAGGTTGGGTTTTTTAATGGATATACCCCGGAGGATACAATGTATGCAGGATTACTCGAACGGGCTTCAACTATCTGGATAAATTATCAGTTCATGTTGATCGGCCATCCGGTAAAACCAGCAACCGAACCCAGCCCTTTATGTGGCTATTGCAATCATCTCACTACTTGTTCCAGATTCGCAGCTGAAGAGGTTCCGGAACTGGGAAATTCATTGGTAGAATTACAGGAGTTGCAAGAAAAGGAAAAAAGCCTGAAAAACCAGATCGAACCCAAAAAAGCCAATCTGTTTCAGATCGTAGAAAAGGCAGGGCATTCGATTAAAGTCAACGGCAGTATCCTTTCCAAAGCAATCCGTTCCCGCAAGTCTTTTGACATCAGCCGCCTGACAGCGTTCTTGGCTGACCAGGGCCATACGGTAAATGATTTTCAGGAATCAAGTTCGTTTTCTTTCCTGGAGATCAAAAAGTCAAAAGCAATCAAACCAGCCACAACCAGAAAAGCGGCATAAACCCATGTCAGGGAAAAACTATTCCCATTGTGGGGATATGTATTTTCCTGAATCTTTTTAGGAGAACATCATCATGAACAAAGCAATGGTAATCGGCAATTTAGGCAATGACCCAGAAATTCGTTACTCCCAGAAAGGCACTGCTGTGGCAACTTTTTCTATCGCTACTACTGAAAAGTGGAAAGATGCAGAAGGAGTTCAGCAGGAGCATACCGACTGGCACCGAATTGTAGCCTGGAGAGGACTTGCCGAAATATGCGGAGATCACCTCAAGAAAGGCTCGAAAATCTATATCGAGGGCAAGATGCAAATCAGAAAGTGGGAAGAGAACGGTATTACTCGTTACACCACTGAGATTATTGCCAAGAACATGGAAATGCTTGGTGGCAATAACTTTGATAAAGAAACTGACTCATCTTCGGCTCCTCATGGGAATAATCCACCATTGCCGGAGAAGGATGTACCATTTTAAGCTGAATCAACTGATAGAACCAGGTTCACCCACCAGGGGCAAACAACCCCTGAAAGGGAAGTCTTGCCCCTTTTTTACTTTTTCAGGAGGCAAGATCATGGCTGTACTTATCACACCCGATGGAACCACAACAAATGTTTACGCGAAGGGAAATGAATTTACGCTGGATGAAATGTATTCTCTGCTTTCCTGCTCTATGGTGCAAGCAATTACCATAGAGGATGGTCGAGTAATGTGGATTGACGAAGAAGGCAAGTTGAAGC
>JAQVER010000015.1 GCA_028697885.1 Desulfocapsaceae bacterium | reverse complement strand
CTGCGGGTGAAGCATCCGCTGCCTTGGAAAGACGACTTGGATTCTCAGGCCGAATACTGGGATAAATATTATAATTGTAACCCGGTGAAAGGCTTCCCCAGTGAATATATCCGCAATTACCGCCGCTTCGTCCTCTCCTAATTTTAGTGGGTGCATGGGTGCAATAAAGACCCATGCACCCATGCACCCACTAAAACCAAAAAAGCACAAAAAAAGGGTAACGATTTTGAACCGTTACCCTTGCTATTTTTCGTCCCGAACGCTGCGCTCTACCAGACTGAGCCACTCCCCGACGTGCGATGTGATGATGACTTTTGTTGAATATAGCTTGTTTATTCTTCTGCTTCAATGCGGAAAAGATAAAAAAACGTCGTTCTTAAAACCTTTTTTCAAAATAAGGGGTAAGGACTTCTGGGATCCGTACTGAACCATCTTCTTGCTGATAGTTTTCCAGGATGGCTAAAAGGGTGCGGCCCACTGCTAGGCCAGAGCCATTAAGGGTATGGACCAATCGGCTCTTTTTTTGGCCGTTGGGGCGGTAGCGAATACCACCACGACGGGCCTGGAAATCAAGAAAGTTGGAGCAGGAGGATATCTCTCTATAGGTTTCTTGGCCCGGTAACCATACCTCGATGTCGTAGGTTTGGGTGGCGGAGAAGCCAAGATCGCCACTGCAGAGTTTGACGACTCGATAGTGTAGATTAAGGAGTTGCAGTACCTCCTCGGCATCGGTCAGCAGAGACTCAAGCTCCTGGGCGGATTCTTCCGGTCTGGTGAATTTGACGAGCTCAACCTTGTCAAATTGATGCTGCCTGATTAGTCATCGGGTGTCGCGACCATGGGAGCCGGCTTCGGAGCGGAAACAAGGGGTGTAGGCGGTAAATTTAATAGGAAGGTTGTTCTCTTCCAGGGTTTCATCACGAAAAATGTTGGTGACTGGAACTTCGGCAGTTGGAATCAGATAAAGATCCCAACCCTTGATGCGGAAGAGGTCCTCCTCAAATTTTGGCAACTGGCCTGTGGCGGTCATGGAGGCTGAATTTACCAGGAAGGGTGGAAGGATTTCTTCATAGCCGTGTCGCTGAGTGTGAAGATCGAGCATGAAGTTGATAAGGGCACGTTCAAGTCTTGACGCCAGTCCTGTGAGCAGAGCGAATCGTGCTCCGGTTATTTTGGCTGCTCTTTCAAAGTCGAGGATCTGCAAGGCCTCGCCAACTTCCCAGTGTGGTTTAGGCTGAAAGGAGAATGCTGGTTTTTTCCCCCATTGTCTGATTTCGAGATTATCACTGTCGTCCTGGCCAATGGGTACTGAATCGTCGCATAGGTTGGGGATGGCCATGACAATTTCTTGAAGACGGGTCTGGATCTCTGTCAGTCGGTTGTCAAGCTCCTTGATCCGTTCTGAGTTTTTTCGCATCTCAAGGACCATGGGCTCAGCCTTGGCAATGTCTTCGGGGCTCCCCTTTTTCAATGCGGCAATGTCTTTTGATACCGTATTCCGTTTATTCTTCAGCGCTTCGACTTCAGCGAGAAGAATAAGTCTTTCCTGATCAATGGTTGAAAAATCAATCAGTTTGTCTAGGCTCAGACCGCGCTTTGCAGTCTTCTCCTTCACAAGTTCCAGGTTTTCTCGGATAAATCGTAATTCAAGCATAATAAATTCAAAGGAGTTTAGGCTTAAAGTTAGCGGTTGGATTGGGGATAAGATTCGTCGGTTTGCGGTAAATCTACTAAAAAAAGGCCAGCTATGGAATGAACCCATAACTGGCCTAAGATGTTGTAATGGTGCTACGCTCGCTCGAAAAAAAAGCATAACACCATGAAAAGGCCAAGTTTATTTTTATTCAAAAAACATGAAGCCCCCCCCCAAAAAAAGGCCCCTAATGCTTTTGCATGCTCAAAAATAGCACTGAATCTGGTTGCAGTCTACCTTTTTTACCTGATCGGATAGTCATTCTGATGTTATTTTATAAACCGGTGCTTCGGAATTTTCATAAGAACGGTGAATGGAAATTTTTGAATCTGTCTCCACTATTGCCGATCGATTGCAGTGATCATCTAGTGTGATCTGGCCAGTTTTACGACCAGGACGCTTTTTGAAACACTGGGCCAAAGCATTACTTCTCAATCTGGTCACGAAGAAAATTCTATTTTTCATCAAGGATTTGTAGCAGCTATACTCTGTGTTTTTTTCCAAAAAATTCGAATAACAGCATTTCGTTTGGAATAAGCTTCGGATTTTCCCATGTTTCGTTTTTCTTTTTGAATCTCTATTTTTTACAATATAACGAGGAAATACGAACTTCGTACAATCAGAAGAGAATCACCAATCTTCTGCCCTCCAATAACGCCAAATATCCAGAATAACGGGTCATATATGACCACCGGTTAAATATGACCCGTTTTGCACGGCGGCGCATAGCAGTCCTGCAAGTATCTTTTAGCTAATTATTCCAAAAAAATCAGAATGATGGGTGACCTGATACTCAGCGTCTGGAACCTGGCATAAAGATTGCTTTAAGAAAGAGTAGTAAATAATGGCAGAAATATTTCTGTTTACCGCCATCCTGATCAAGGTTCATGAGAACGAAGAGAGTGGAAGTTAACGTTTTAATTCCACACATGTTTACAAACGAGATCATTTAGAGAAATGAATCGACCGGAACCAGTATTCCGGAAACTAAAAAATACAATAGAGAAAGGAGTAAAAAAACATGAAAAAAATAACGTATCGTTTAGCACTGGTGGTCACAGTAGCCTCTTTATTTTTAACCAGCGCCCCTCTGTTTGCATTCGAGACAGATAACCGTATTGAGTCATCTGCCAAACAATCTTATGTGTTCAAGACCTATCTCAAAGGCGATGATATTAAAATCGAGTCTAAGGATGGCGCCGCCACCTTAACTGGGACTGTTTCTGGCGAAGGCCATAAGTTATTGGCCCAGGAGACTGTTGCCAGCCTTCCAGGAGTTACGAGTGTGGATAACAAACTAGTAGAAAATGGTGAAGTTCCTGCTGTGTATACCGATGCGTGGCTCATAGCCAAAGTGAAAGCTACCTTATTGTTTCATCGGAACTTGAGCGCCACCGAAACAGAGGTTTTAGTAGAAAATGGCACCGTCACTTTGCGTGGTGAAGCTACCAGCGCAGCCCAAAAGGATCTGGCGACCGAGTATGTTAAGGATGTGGAAGGCGTCAAGGCCGTTAAAAATGAGATGACAGTGGCATCCGCGGACCTGAAATCAAGTGAAAAAACGATAGGCCAGAAGATAGATGCAGTAGGCGAATCGATTGATGATGCGTCCGTCACCGCCCTGGTCAAGGTGACATTGCTGAGCCATCGTTCGACGAGTGCCCTTAATACCACTGTCGAGACCAAAGATGGCATGGTCAGGTTGGGCGGTAAGGCAAGGAACGCCGCTGAAAAGGACCTTGCTACGAAAATCGTGGTCGACGTTCCTGGTGTAAAGAGTGTGTTCAACAATATGACCGTTGAAGAAACCAAAACCAAAGAAACCAAAACCAAGAAGCCTGCAATTGAAGGTTGTTAATTCACTGATAATAACATGACTGTCGAGGGGCTTGGATCCAAGACTGCTGGCTGATGCCAATTTGTTTAGGATTTCGTATCATTTTAAAACGGAGGATGAATCATGTCACTTGGAACAATCTTGCTGATAATTCTGATCTTAGGGCTTTTGGGGATAATCCCGATCTGGCCGCATAGCCGGTCCTGGGGCTATGGACCTAGCGGCGGGGTCGGGCTGATAGTGCTTATCATTGTGATCCTGCTCTTATTGGGCAGACTTTAGCTAAGCCTTAAAAATAATCGCCAGTTGCCCGTGAAACGCTGAGTGTGATCGACTCGAGGTCAAGTCCAGCAACGCTGGCGCTGGTTGGAAGGTCGGCGAAGACACACAGAGAACCGAGATGCAGGAACACCGCTATACGGCAAAGACTAAATTTGAAAAGAGGATACAAACATGGCAAATACACACGATAGTTCCAAAACAATGAGTCAGGAAATGCAGAACATCATGGATCATGCCCATGCGCTTGTGGATGCTACTTCCGGAGAGCTGGACGAGCGGATCACGTCCGCCAGAATTGCATTGAAGGAACGTCTGGCATCAGCCAAGGGCGACTACGGCCAGCTTGAAGCCAAACTTCTGGACAAGGTCCAGGCCGCTGACGAGTTCATCCATGTAAAACCATACTATGCCATCGGCGGCACCTTCATTGGTGGTCTGCTTCTGGGCTGGTTCATGTCCAGGAAATAGCATGGACAGATTGCCGCTGATCATTTCCAGCTTCTCAGGCGCTGCAGGCCGATACGGCGGGATAGCCGCCCAAATCATTCAGGATCGTTTGGAACTCCTGGCTCTGGAGCTTCGCGAGGCCAAGATCCGTTTGGTTCAGGCATTGCTCTTGGCTTGCATAGGCGTGGTCTTTTCGCTGCTCGGACTCCTGCTGCTTGTTCTGGCCGGCCTGTATGTCCTGCCGCCCGAATGGCGGCTTTATGGAATCGCTGGCGCAGCAGTGGTCAGCATGCTGGTAGGAATAACAGTTTTCGTCGTCCTCTGTCGGCACCTGGGACGAAAACCGCTGGCCTTTGCCCAGAGCCTGGCTGAACTGAAAAAGGACACGACATGTTTCTCGACCAAGAGCTGAAAAATATTCAGGAGGCCAAGAACCGCTTGGGTATATGTTGTGACCTGCGCCGCCGTCTGATCAATCTCGAGGTTCAGGACCTCAGGTTCAGGGTGCGTCGCACGTTTTCGAATCTGACCTTGGGGTTGGCCCTTGCCGAGCAGCTTCTCAGCTTTCTGCGTGAGCGTAAAGGACGTCGCCGCTAGTATCTGGTTTGGGAGCCAGGGGGTGACCATGGCAGCCATCATCCTGACATATTTATCCGGCGGGTGGACAAAAGAATCTGACCCAGATCCCAGGAGCCTGCGCTCGTGGGAAACAGGAGAATCTAAGTAGGAGATAAGAGAGTGATGTGCAGAGAAACAAATAAAATGAAAAAAGCACTTTTGGGAATATTGTTTTTGGAGTTGGTCATGGTATCTCCTGTTTCAACGATGGCAGGGATAAATGTAGACATCAACATTGGCATTCCTCTGCCTCCAGCCATCGTATTTTCCTCACCACCAGCGTTGATAGTGCTGCCCGAGACGTATGTGTACGTTGCCCCTGACGTCGATGTCGATATCTTCTTTTACGATGGGTGGTGGTGGCGTCCATGGGATGGACGTTGGTATCGCTCGCACGACTATAGTTCAGGTTGGACCCATTTTAACAACGTTCCATCTTTTTATAGAGGGATACCCTCAGACTGGAGGAATGACTATAGGGAGCATCGCTGGAAAGGGCATCAATGGGACCACCAACGAATACCTCATTCACAGGTTCAAAGGAACTGGCGAAACTGGGAAAAAAATAAGCATTGGGAGAAGCAAAAAAATTGGGGCGTCAAGGATTTGCAGCCAAGACAGTCCCGACCACAATTAAAGGGGGTTCAACCCCAGCACTCACAGCAACATCGAAAGGCGGTTAAACCGCAGCACTCACAGCAACAAAAGGGACACCATGAAAAAGAGCACGGAGGAAAAAAAGGTAAATAGAAGTCAGACTCAGAGAATCATAGAATCAGCAGAATTTCATAAATCAAATTAACAATAGAAAGGTAGGGGTAAATGAAAACAACCACAATTCTTGCCATCTTGCTTATTGCTATCGGGATCGTGGCCTTTGGGTATCAAGGGATCACGTACACATCCAGAGAAAATGTCGTTGATCTCGGTCCACTGCAAATGACTGCCGAGACCGAGAAAACATTGCCGCTGCCGCCGATCGTAGGGGCTATTGCCCTTGTGGGCGGTATTGTGTTGCTGGTTGTGGGAAAGAAACAAGACTGAGCGGATAGATAGAACAACCAAGGGTTAAACTGGGTACCGGAAACTGTCCAAGGGACGTCTGGAATCTCCCATAAATAAGAGAGAAGGAGAAAACACATTGAAGACTATATATACGTCGCTCTTGGTAAAGAAGAGGACGAAATGGATGCTGACGGGCCTTGTCCTTGCGGTTGCCTTGTTCTTCCCGCGCCAAGACGCGACAGCAGGTCAAGCGCCGGTTAACCTTGGATCGGCTGAAAGTTTTGTGCTTCTGGCAAAAGCAGGAATCACAACCACTGGAGTTACTAAAGTTACCGGAAATATTGGAGTTAGTCCAATTGACTCAACTGCCATAACGGGATTCGGATTGATACTGGATAGCTCGGGCACATTTTCAACATCGTCTCTCGTGACCGGAAATATATATGCCGCCGACTATGCAGATCCAACTCCAGCGAACTTGACCACTACCATAAGCGACATGGCCATTGCGTACACAGATGCCGCCGGGAGGACATTACCCGATTTTACGGAACTTGGCGCCGGAGACATCAGCGGGAGGAATCTTGTTCCCGGCCTCTACAAGTGGGGCACCGGGCTCTTAATAGATAAAACGGGTGTTACTCTCACGGGTGGCGCAAATGACGTCTGGATCTTTCAGATAGCAGGCAACCTCACCGTAAACAACGCTGCCATTGTTACTCTGGCTGGCGGTGCACAGGCCAAGAACATATTCTGGCAGGTCGCCGGCGGCACAGGAGTGGAAATCGGAACGACGGTTCAGTTTAAAGGGATTATATTGGCAGAAAAAGGTATTACATTCAACACTGGAGCAACGCTGACCGGCAGTGCGTTGGCACAGACCAATATTACATTAATCGCCAACACCCTTACAGGACCGCCCCTATCCCCCGATCAGCCCGTATTCAGATTCAGAGACCAGCCCTGGCGGTTATTATTGATGAACAGAAAAGGCTGAATAGATCACCTCTGCGCAGCCATTGGATGGATTGCAGTGGCCGATGTTTGTACCAGCTATCACCGGAAAGAAGATATAGAGGAAGCGCACAATGAAAACAATATATGCGTTGTTCCTGGTAGGGCAGAGGAAAAAATGGATGTTAATGGGCCTTGTCCTGGCTTTTCTGTTCTTCCCGCACCAAGACGCGACGGCAGGTCAAGCGCCTGTAAACCTTGGTTGGGCTGATTCTTTCGCAGCTCTGGCCGGTACTACAATTACCAGCACTTCTGGCGGCACGATTAATGGAAATGTCGGGGTGTGTCCGGGTACCACTTTTGTGGTTGGCGTTCAACCCGTAAAAATAAACGGGACGGCATACTTGGGCGATCATATTGCCAAACAGGCCAAAAGAGACTTGACTGTTGCCTATAACGATGCCGCTGGACGGACACTCAATGTTATCGTCTCTGCTGGAGAACTCGGTGGCAAGACCCTGGCCCCTGGCCTTTATAAATCCGCGCCGGGCTCATTTGCCATAACCTCAGCAGATCTAATGCTCGATGCCCAAGGGGACCCGGATGCCGTCTGGATCTTCCAGATGGCATCCACTCTCGTTGTGGGAAATGGCCGGCAGATAATTCTGGCTGGCGGCGCCCGGGCCTGCAATATTTTTTGGCAGGTCGGCAGTTCAGCGACTTTCGGAACGACCTCTGTCGTCAAAGGAAACATCTTGGCATTGACTGCGATCTCGTTCAAGACCGGTGCAAGGCTGGATGGTAGAGCGTTGACACGGGATGCCGCGGTTACCTTAGACGCCAATACCCTCACCAAGCAGCTGCCAACTGCCACATATTCACTGATTAACCCTGGCGTTTATTATTGATGAATAGGAAAAAGTAAATAATGGGGCGAACGTCCTCCGGATATTTAATTGAATAATATTCGGGGAATGGGTGGGGAAAAAGACTGAACAGACCGGTGATGTGCAGCTCTTGAACGGGTGGCAGTGGCTTTGGTTGCAAATTGGATAACTATTTCTGATAAGGAGTCCCCTGTGATGAAGCGACTGTTAATGTCGTCCGCCTTGGCCTTCACGCTATTTTTGTTTGCTGGGTCGGTGTTGGCGGCTGCCCCAACGCCGGTCAGAGAAAATGCGCAAATAGAACAACAAGAGCACATCTATGGCTATCAACTTATGACGCCACAAGAGCGCATCGAATATCGTGTCAAAATACGTGATGCAAAAAATGATGAAGAACGAAAGGGAATCCGCAAGAAACATCACAATATCATGACAATACGAGCTTGGTCCCGTGGCGTGATTCTTCCTGCCGATCCTCCTGATAGGGGTGGTAATATGGGAGTTGGTGGCGGGCGGGCGCGCTGAGCCGGGTAATGCTATTGAACACTGCGCTCCTGCTGATCCGGAACGTTCAATATACTGAAAGCCAAATACTGAAGATTGATGACTGAGGTATGCAAAGATAAAATGATAATCCTAATCAGAACAATCATGAACGTGCTGCCGGAAAAGCAGAAAGAGGTTTTGCAGACGCTTCTTTCATTGATTGAGCCGTCAGAAAAGGAGAAGGGGTGCTTGAACTATGCCGTCTTCAATGATGTTGCAGACAAGAATGTTTTTAACATAATTTCGGAATGGGAAAACCGTCAATATCTAGATCATCATATAAACTCCAACAGATTCGGTGTGTTGCTTGGAACAAAGAGCCTCTTATGCAAACCATTGAAAATCCAGATCTTGACAGTTGCAGATTCTGAAGGACTAAAGGCAGTCAATTCCGTAAGAAAGAAACTGATCCCCCCAAATTAAATTAATTGTAGTGGTTCAGGCCTGATCTGCCAGTTGCTGATTTTTTACTAACTGGCAGATTCAATTCAAGCCGTCAGTTTTTCCATCCAGTGCTATTCCCATCCTTAAGGATATCCATCGGCTACATTTGCAGCACCTTTTTCCTTGATGGGTCACTCATTACTATAATATTTCAGTCATATGGCCCGGTCTTAGGTTCTTGTGTAATTGTCCGCCTGTTTGTCTAGGGTGCGGCACCATCCACCCTTCTGTTCACAGCACAGGGCAGAAGTGCATCGAAGACCTACCTCTTTTAGAACGCTGTGTTTTTTACTCCTTGGAGAAACACCACAAGGGGAACTGTCCTGACGGCGACATTCATTTTGAGTATCTGCCCCGGCTGCAGGGCCTTTTACCAGGTGCTTTGCCGGGCAGATCAAAAGACTTACCACGATACCACCACCAACAGCGAGGCGGGTTGGTTCTTTGGCTTCGATAATTGAATGATCGGGAGGCTCTATGAAGAGTTTGATTGATAACAGGTACCTTATTCTTTGCCACCCATAACACCAGGAAGACCGGAAAAGGGGTTATATATGACCAGCGGGTAAATATGACCCTTTTCGACATGACTTTCATGATAGTTCTGCAAATGCTTTCTTGTCTATTTGTTCATAAAAATCAAAACGATGCGTGCCTGGATGTTGAGTACAGGTAGCCTGGCACAAAACTTGCTTTATAAAAAGTGCTGAACGACAAGCATCTATCAAGACAACTGATGAGCATAACGTTCTTTTTAATTCTTCATTCATTTTTTTCACTACAAACTTGTAGAGAGGAGTAATTGCTATGAAAAAGAAACATTTTTTTATCCCCTATTTAGTTCTTTTTATGCTGATCGGCACCCTTGGGGCCTGTTCATCCAAAGATGAAAGCATAGAAATTCGGAAAACCACGACGACCACCGAAAAGCCCGTGATCCAACAACAGACCACAACCACCACCACCACGACCGAAGAAAGCAAATAGTTCGTCGAGCCAGTTCAAAGTTCAGCAGCTTACAGGGAATGGCTCTGCCGGATGCAAATTCATGAAAGAAAAAAATGAGTCCATTTTGCACAACAAGCTCAAAGGTAAAAAAAACTCAATCCTGAGGTTCAATACACGATCGGTAAGGAATGAGCTCTCAGAGAGCAGTTTTTATAGCGACCCACTCGCCATAAGGCGATGGATAATAATTTCACACAAAAAAAGGATAAAGTTATGAAAAAAGTAATGCCATTCGTATTCGCATTGGCCGTTTTGGTAGTACCATGTGGGGTATTTGCTCAACAGGGACAGATGACGACTGTCCATACGAGCAATACGAGCACGACGACGGAAACCGTGGGGACAGTCAGTGAGGTTAGCCCCGACAATATCGTGATTCAGTCGGAAACCAGCACAACTCCGACGCACTACAGCTACACGGAGAGCACAACCTATGTTGACGAGACGGGTGCGCCAGTCTCCATAGAGACAGTTACGTCCGGTCTGCCAGTGACAGTTTACTACACCCTGGAAGGCGATCGCATGATTGCTAACAAAGTCGTCGTTCGGAAAACCACAACGAAAACCATTGAAACACCTGCGGTCGAAGAGCGGACCGAAACGACAACGAAGACAATCGAAACACCTACGGTCCAAGAGCGGACCGAGACAACAACGAAGACTACCGAGACTAAATAAGTTAGTCGAGCAAGGACAAAGCTCCACAGCCCGCAGGGAATGACCCTGCGGGCTTTTTTTCTTCAAAGGGCGGAACGACGGTCGGCTGATCGCTGCAACGAACAGAAAGAGGTGATAGAGAACCTCGCAGTATGTTCCTTCTTTTAATGGTTCGCTTTTCATTTCCTGAATCATTGCCAGTACATTTCATTCCATAAAAATTTTCGCCGGAGCAGACGGGCAACTATTTAGTCCCCGATGAGCCTGCAAGGCTCCGAGCCAGCTCTCCCCGTTTGCCATGACAGCCCCGATTTACAAAAACTGCCGGGCGAGTTCTGTAAGGTTATCTCTAACGTTCAACTCCAAGGATTGAAGTGGCCTGTGGGCAATCTTCCTGAGCAATCGATCCAGTCACTGAAAGATAACTGTCTTGATAGTCAGGGTGAAACGGAGTCCAACCAAAATATAAAAAAGGAAAACACCATGAAGCAACTCCTCAGGTGGCAGCTTGCCACCCTCCTGATGCTCTGCGCCTCAACTGCCAGCGCGGAAAATGTCGGGCTCGATTTCAATGTCCACATCGGCGATGCACCCAGGCAGCAGGTCATTGTCCGTGAACCGGTTTATCACCAGTCTCCCCGGGGTTTTCAGATCGACGAAGACATCAACTTCCTCCGTCCCAGCTCGCTTGGCTTTTATGTGGCGGTGGGGTTGCCTTATGACCTCTTCTATCTGGACAACGCCTACTACCTCTTCCGTGACGGCAACTGGCACAGGGCGCGTTACAGCCGTGGGCCGTGGGCGACCGTCAGCCACCGGGATCTGCCGCGTGGGCTTCGCAGACACAAGATAGAACAGCTGCGCCATTATCGCGATCAGGAGTATAAAGCTTACCGCCAAAACGAAAGAAACTATCGCGGCAGACATTTCCGTTCCCACAAAGAGCAGTGGCAAGCGGAGCGCCGGGAAGAAAGACGGGATGATAGAAGAGAAGAGCGTCAGCAGCACGACAATGGAAGACGCAACCACTGATCCCTTGAGCGCTTTCCCTTAAGCTCTCATTATAACAAAAGTTCACTGTCTCAATGGGTATAACGGCAGCAGCACCGCGTGCGCTGCTGTTAACGGCCTAACGAGCCGTTACGGAAAAGCCTGTCAAGCGCTTTTGTTCCGTGACGGCTTTTAAAACGGATGGTTCAAGTGGCTCATTGCTCATGAAAGAGGACCTTCATGATTTACTCTTTCTTCAGGTAAGCAAACATGAACATCACTGCAATAAATTGTCGCGTTCTTGTCTGCAGCATGATCTTGCTTGCCGGAGGATGCGCAATGCGTCCGACTACACCACCTGCTCAGAGCTGGTCGCAGCCATGCGACACATGTGTCCCTGGCGTTGAAAATTTCTCAAAGGTATCTCCAGCGCTCTGGCGCGGATCACAGCCGACAGAAGAAGGGTTTCGTAATTTGGAGAGGGCCGGAGCCAAGACCGTGATCGACCTGCGAGACGACACCGATGATTACGAAGATTTCTCAAAGTTGGGCGGAACGCACCTCAAGTACCTGCGCATACCAATGCGTCCTTGGAATCCCGATCAAGCGCAGCTCGTCATCCTTATGAAAGTGCTTGAGAAGACATTGAAAGACCTCGGCAGTTCACCGGTATTCATTCATTGTGCAGCCGGCAAAGATCGTACTGGATACAGCATCGCCACATATCGAATGGTGTTTGAAGGATGGACCTCAAATGACGCAATTGTTGAGATGTATGGCTTCCGCTTCAATGCCATATGGTTTCTTAATCCAACGTTCCTGGAATCACTTGATGTTAAGAAAGTTCAGGAGCTCATGAAACTGGCACCCTAGGGGTTTTCAGGGGCATCTGACCTTTGTAGTCGTTGAGCGTGGATAGATATATTTCAGGAAGGTCGGTCCGTAAGTACAGTAATGAGAGGGAAGAAGCAGAAGGGTGCCACTGATGCAACATGAACAATCACCTTCCTTTGCTGACCATTTTCTTAAAAAAATAGAAAGAAAGGAAAGATCATGCCACGCGCAAAAAAAAAAAGACATGCAAGGCGATTTTGGTGCTGCTGCACCTGGGTATAGCAATCGCCACCAGTAGCTTGGCCTTTGCCGAAGGAGGAGAAATCTCAGGTTCTGTAAAGGATCACTCCAGCAATCAGGGAATTCAATGGGCACTCATCACCGTAAAAGATGTCACTACCGGTAAGGTGGCGGCAACCGGGGTTACCGATGCGTCGGGCAACTATTCAGTTGCTGTCCCTGCCATGGGTAATTACAGCCTCGAAGCGTCAAAACATGGATATGGATATGGCCAGACGATGGCACCGGATTTGATTGAGATTTCTGATACGATCCCGAGCCAAACCGTCGATCTCATGCTGGGCGGGCAAGAGTGGTTGCAGTACAATCCCGATGATCCGGAATCGGCCATGTCCTGGGAAACGGGTGGTGGCAAGAGTTACCTCATTCCGGCCCTGGAAATCCCGGCATTCCTCGTTCTCCTCAACGGCTATAACCGGCTGATTGGTTATCCCGACCTTGAAGAGAACGGGATAAAAGTTTATGACACGGACCTGTCAACCTTCGGGAACCACATCGCCCACGGACCCTGGGGGGTCGACACGGATGCCTTCAACATAAATCAGTTCGCGCATCCCTACCAGGGGTCCATGTACCAAGGATTCGCGCGATCAGCGGGCCTCAACTATTGGGAATCGCTCATCTACACCAACGTGGGCAGCTTTCTCTGGGAAACGGGCGGGGAGACCACGAACCCCTCCATCAATGACCAGTTCGCCAGCGGCATTGGCGGCAGCTTTTTCGGGGAGGCGCTCTTCCGGATGGCCGGCCTGATGCTTGAGGGCGATGGCGGCAAACCCGGGTTCTGGCAAGAGGTGGGCGCAACGATGATTTCGCCATCCACAGGTATCAATCGCCTGGCCTTTGGCAACCGGTTCAAGCCCATATTTCCGAGCCATAACCCGGCTACCTTCTCGCGCGTGCGGCTCGGCGCAAGTCTCAAGTCGGACGAGAACGACAAGTCCGTCTCCAGCCCCAAGGTCCGGACCGAGGCCACCGCGGACTTCACCATGGCCTACGGGCTTCCCGGCAAGCCAGGCTATAGCTACACACGTCCTTTCGATTACTTCCATTTTGAGTTCACCACCCTCGGCAACAAGGATAACCCCTTTGATGACGTCATGATCCGCGGTCTACTCCTGGGAACGGATTACAAGGCTGGCGATTCCTATCGCGGGATATGGGGACTCTATGGCGGCTATGACTATATATCGCCGCATATCTTCCGTGTTTCCAGCACCTCTCTCGCCCTCGGTACGACCTATCAATGGTGGCTTTCCCGTATGGTAGCGCTTCAGGGCTCGGCCCTCGGGGGTGTCGGCTATGCTGCAGCCGGTAATGTCAGCCAAGTGGGTGAACGCGACTACCATTACGGTGTTGCCCCGCAGGGGCTGGTCGGGCTCCGCCTCATCTTTGGCGACAGGGCCATGCTTGACTTAACCGGACGAGCCTATTATTTGACTGGCCATGGTGGTGATGACCCTGAGGGACGGGAGGCCATTGAGCGTCTGAGCACGGGATTCACCGTGCGCGTTTATGGCCGTCACGCCCTTGGCCTCCAATACAGCGGCTCCGTCCGGGATGCGCAGTACCCCGATCGAGCTGACAGTCACCAGTCGATTGGAACCGTCAGCCTTGTGTACACTTTTCTTGGCAAGGCCCGATTCGGCGCTGTCGAGTGGCGCGGAGCTGACTATCTATGATCCGGTTCGATGAATTAAGCGCAATGGAGCAAGGAATGCAACATCGTATTCTGCGGATTAACATTGCGCTGTTTGTCATGCTCTTTGGCCTCATGGCAGGTATCGACGACGTGCAAGCGAACGATGGTATTGAGGTGGCGGGTGACATTTTAGTGGTTGCCTTACCTTCCGCCGCAGTTGGCCTGACCATCGGCCTTAAGGATGGCCAGGGCACTTTACTAAGTCAGCAGCCCTTGCCATGGGCACGACTTTTGCCCTTAAATTCGCCATCGATAAGAAGCGCCCTAATGGTGAGAACCAATCATTCCCGTCTGGGCACGCTACGATGTCCTTCACCTCCGCTGAGTTCCTATTCAAGCGTTACGGATGGGAGTATGGCTTGCCAGCTTACGCTCTTGCAACATTTGTTTCTTACAGCCGCATTGAGGCAGATCAGCATTATCCGATCGACGTGATAGGTGGAGCGGCCATCGGTATCGTGAGCAGCTATCTCTTTACCCGGCCGTACAAAGGGTGAAATATTCAGCCGGAGGTGGGTTCTTCATATTTCGGTATCCGGCTGAACCATAACCTGTAAAAAAATACACGGTGAAAACATGTCTGAACGCCTGTTTTCACGGACACTTGGTTCAGCAATTGGTGATTGAAAATGAGATATCTACTGGTGAGGCAGCGAATCTTCTTTCTTTAGCCTTTCTCCTGCTCTGCCTGAACATCGTCTTGCCGTTGAGTAGAGCGGGAAGAGACAGACCGCCACTATCTGCACCTGCCTCGCACTTCCACCGACCAAAAACACTCTCATTAACCCCAAGCTTACGAGCATCATCTCAGTGGTCAGCTTGACTGCCGAATCCCTAAATTCCTGTGCAAAGTTCTTCCTCTTCTTTGTCATTGAACACCTCCTTGTGTGTGTGGGGGGATCCACTCTTAGAGAAAGGGTTCATTTCTATCATACCACCTCACCTGAAACATGATCGGTGAACCTAATAATGGCCTGTGAGTTCAAAACAGTAAAGCCGAGAGTGAGTCTTTTTTTTAAGACTGGAGTTTAGGCTGTGCGCTGTCATAAGGAACGAGAAGAAATGAGCGAAGAAGTTAGAAACACTGTATGATCGTTGAAAATGCGGCGTGCCTGCTGACCATAAATCCATCAAGGTATCTGCACGGTCATCTACTGTCTTGTTTGCTTTTTGAAGTTTGTCCATAAATTGATCACATTCCAGTGCAGGCCTTCCCCATGAATGACACAAAAAAACGTCCTCTCAACAGCGCACGCAAGCAGTCTGAAAAGGCGCTGCTCAAGGCGGGAGCACTGCAGGACGCGATTATCAACAGCGCCAATTTCTCGAGTATTGCCACTGACGCCCAGGGCGTCATTCAGGTCTTCAACGTCGGCGCCGAGCGCATGCTGGGCTACACTGCCGAGGAAGTGCTGAACAAGATCACGCCGGCCGATATTTCTGATCCGCAGGAAGTGATCGCGCGTGCCGAGGCGCTCAGCGTCGAGCTCGCAACCACAATTACGCCGGGCTTCGAGGCTTTGGTATTCAAGGCCTCACGCGGCATTGAGGACATCTATGAGCTGACCTATATCCGCAAGGATGGCAGCCGCTTTCCGGCAGTCGTGTCGGTCACGGCGCTGCGCGACAAGAAGGCCGCCATCATCGGCTATCTGCTGATCGGCACCGATAACACCGCGCGCAAGCAAGTCGAAGCAGAGCGCCAGCATCTGCTTGAGATTCAGGAGGAGACCAATAAACAACTGCAGCAGGCCAATATCACCTTGCGGGAGAGCGAGGAAAAGCTGGCTGTGACGCTCAACTCCATTGGTGATGCAGTAATAGCCACCGATGGTGAAGCACGGGTGACACTCCTCAATCCCCTGGCCGAAAAGCTCACCGGTTGGATGCAGGCCCAGGCCAGCGGCCGCCCGATAGACGAAATTTTTTCCATCATTAACAAAGAAACCCGCCTGCCCGCCACTATCCCCGTCACGGATACCCTGGCTCAGGGCACGATACTGGGCCTGGCCAACCACACAGTGCTCATTGCCCGCGATGGGAGCGAGTGCGATATTGCCGACAGTTGCGCGCCGATTCGTGACCGCGAGGACCAGGTGGTCGGCGCTGTGCTGGTGTTCCGCGATGTTACCGGAGAATATGCAGCCCTGCAGGCCTTGCGCGATAATACGACACTGATCCAGACGATTCTGAATACCGTGGTGGACGGTATTGTCACCCTCCATGCCCATGGTGGCATCGTTGAGACGGTCAACCCCGCCGTTGAACGCATGTTTGGTTATGCTGGTGCAGAACTTATCGGACAGGCCTTCAGTGTGCTGATCCCCGAACTTGATCAAGACCGGCGCAATGGTTCGCTCGAGTATTACAGTGCCAGCAAAGAGGACCGCGCTCTTGGCCTAGGCCGAGAAGTCGTCGGCCGGCGCAGGGATGGCAGCACCTTCCCGTTGGAGATAGCGGTAAGCGAAATGTGGCTGGCCGGCGAGCGTTACTTCACCGGCATTTTGCGTGATATCACCCTGCGCAGGCAGGCGGAAGCCCTGCAGGACGCGATTTTCAAAAGCGCCAATTTCTCGAGTATCGCCACTGACGCCAAGGGCGTCATCCAGATCTTCAACGTCGGCGCCGAGCGCATGCTGGGCTATACTGCCGACGAAGTGATGAACACGATCACTCCGGCCGATATTTCCGATCCACAGGAGCTGATTGCCCGCGCTGAAGCGCTCAGCGTCGAACTCGAAACCCCGATCACCCCCGGCTTCGAGGCCCTGGTTTTCAAGGCTTCACGCGGTATTGAGGACATCTACGAGTTGACCTATATCCGCAAGGATGGCAGCCGTTTTCCGGCAGTCGTGTCGGTCACGGCCCTGCGCGACGAGCAGGACGCCATCATCGGATATCTCTTGATCGGCACGGACAACACGGCCCGCAAAAGGATCGAGGCGGAACAGAAGCAGCTCGGCCAGCGCTTACGTGATCATCAGTTCTATACGCGCTCCCTGTTTGAAGCCAATATCGATGCGCTGATGACCACCGATCCTGCCGGTATTATCACCGACGTCAACAAACAGATGGAGGAGCTCACCGATTGCACGCGCGACGAATTGATCGGCGCGCCGTTCAAAAAATACTTCACTGATCCTGAACGGGCCGAGGCAGGCATCAAACTGGTGCTGAGCGAAAAAAAGGTCACCAATTACGAACTCACCGCGCGCACCAGGGACGGGAAGGAGACCGTGGTCTCCTTGAATGCCACCACCTTCTACGATCGGGACAGGAGATTGCAAGGCGTGTTCGCTGCGGCACGTGATGTCACGGAGCGCAAATTCCTGGATCAGGTGCTGGAGGAAAAGACCGCCGAGTTGGAGAAGGCCAAGGCCGTGGCTGAACAAGCCAACCTCGCCAAATCGGATTTCCTCTCCAACATGAGCCACGAGATCCGCACCCCCATGAACGCCATTATCGGCATGTCTCATCTGGCGCTGAAGACCGAGCTGACGCCGCGTCAGCGCGACTACATCAAGAAGATCAAGGGCTCCAGCCGGCATCTGCTCAGCATCATCAACGATATCCTCGATTTTTCGAAGATCGAGGTGGGCAAGCTGACCATTGAAGATACCGAGTTTCAGCTGGAGAAGATGCTCGACAATGTGGCCAACCTGATCGGCGAGAAGACCTTTGCCAAGGAGCTGGAACTGGTCTTCGATATAGACAAGAACGTGCCGCCTTACCTGATCGGAGATCCGTTGCGGATGGGGCAGGTTTTGATCAATTACTGCAATAATGCCGTCAAGTTCACCGAGCACGGCGAGATCGACATTGTTATCCGCCTCCAGGAGGAGACCGTGGAGGATGTGCTGCTCTACTGTGCCGTGCGCGATACAGGCACCGGTCTGACGGAGGAGCAGATGGGACGCTTGTTCCAGCGATTTTCACAGTCCGACGCCTCAACCACTCGCGAATTCGGCGGCACCGGTCTCGGGCTGGCCATTTCCAAGAGGCTGGCCGAGATGATGGGTGGAGAGGTGGGAGTCAGCAGCGAACCCGGCAAGGGAAGCACCTTCTGGTTCACATCGCGCCTCCGCAAGGGCTCGGGCCAGTCGTGCCAGCTGGCGCTGTCGACCGACATGCAGGGCAAGCGCGTGCTGGTGGTGGACGACAACGAGAACGCCCGTCAGATGCTGGGTGACTTGCTGGGCAGAATGAGCTTCATGGTCGATCAGGTCGAGTCGGGCCAGGCGGCCATTGGCGCAGTGGATCGTGCCGAGGCGCAGGGCCTGCCCTACGAGATCGTCTTTCTCGACTGGAAAATGCCGGGCATGGATGGCAACGAGACGGCCAGACGGCTCAGGGAGCTGCCGCTCAGCCGCATGCCGCACATGATCATGGTGACCGCTTTCGGGCGCGAGGAAGTTATACGGGCCGCGGAGGGAGTAGACATCGGGGATGTGCTGTTCAAACCGGTCAGTCCCTCGGTGCTCTTTGACAGCGTGCAACGTATTATGGGGGGTGTCGACGAAGGTGTGCGCACCTCCGGGGATGCGCCTACCGACACCTTTGCACAACTCATCACCATCCAGGGCGCCCGTATCCTGCTGGTGGAGGACAACGATCTCAATCAGGAGGTGGCAACCGAACTGCTGCGCGATGCCGGCTTCATTGTCGATCTGGCCGAGAACGGCCAGATCGCCCTGAATAAGGTCAGGGCTGCCGATTACGACCTCGTGCTGATGGACATGCAGATGCCGGTGATGGACGGTGTGACGGCCACCCAGGAGATCCGCAAGGAGGTGCGCCTCAGGGATCTTCCGGTGGTGGCGATGACCGCCAATGTCATGCAGGGCGACCGCGACCGCTGCATAGCGGCGGGCATGAACGATCACGTGGCTAAGCCGATCGAGCCCGAAGTCTTGTGGACGGCGCTGCTGAAATGGATCAAGCCGCGACAATCGGCAGCCGTCGATGTGGAGCCGCAGGTGGTGGTCGATGTCGACCTGCCGTCCGGCATCGCGGGGCTTGACATGGCCGACGGCCTGCGCCGGGTGCTCGGCAAGAAGCCGCTCTATCTCTCAATGCTGCGCATGTTCGTAGCCGGACAGAAATCCGTCGTGACGGAAATTCTTAAAGCGTTGGATGGTGATTCCTGGAATACTGCGGAGCGGCTTGCCCATACGCTCAAGGGCGTTTCCGGTACCATCGGCGCCATCGCCCTGCAGCAAATGGCGGAAAAGATTGAGGGCGTGATCAGGCAACGGAGTCCGCGTGTGGAGATCGATGCCCACCTCGACGAATTGAAGATGGTGCTTGCAGATCTTATCGCCCAACTGGAACTGCAGCTGCCGGAGGAAGGGGTCAAGACCCCGGTCACGGTCTTCCCGGAACAACTCAAGGCTGTCTGTGCCAAGCTGGAGGCAATGTTGGTCGATGATGACGCGGAGGCGGTTGATGTGCTGGCTGCGAATGCGGAGCTGCTAGACAAGGCCTTCCCTAACCACTATCGCCAGATTGATGACAATATGCGAACATTTGACTTCGAGGCGGCGCTCGCAGCGCTGAGGGCTGCCACCGGGATATCTGCCTGATTATGGATAAACTTGATTTCACCGAAAGGGCGACGCTCCTGGTCGTCGACGACACGCCGGAAAACCTGACCCTGATGAGCGGTCTGCTCAAGGACGACTATAAGGTGAAGGTTGCCAACAATGGCGAGAAGGCGCTGCAGATCGCAGCCTCAGACTCGCCCCCGGACCTGATCCTGCTCGACATCATGATGCCCGGCATGGATGGTTACGAGGTGTGCCGGCGACTCAAGGGTGACCCTGCCACTGCAGATATTCCGGTGATCTTTCTCACCGCCAGGTCTGATATGGAGGACGAGCAGAAAGGGTTGGAACTCGGCGCGGTCGACTACATCATCAAGCCGATCAGCCCGCCCATCGTCAAGGCGCGCATCAAGAGCCATCTGGCCCTGAAGGCCCTGGCCGAATCGTTGCGGGATCAGAATAGCTTTCTTGAACTCGAGGTGGCCAAGCGTACGGCCGAACTGGTCGTCGCCAGGGATGAGGCGGAAAAAAGAAAAGAAAGGGCTGAGTCCTCCCTTGCCGAAACGATACAGTTAAAAGAACAGCTGGAAGCGGAACGGGCCTATCTGCAAGAAGAGATCAAACTGGAATACAACCATAAGAATATCATCGGTCAAAGTGATAGCCTGAAATACGTGCTCTATAAGGTTGAACAGATTGCCGCAAGCGATACCACCGTCCTGATTCTTGGTGAGACCGGAACCGGCAAAGAGCTGGCCGCCCGGGCTATTCACGACTTGAGCCTGCGCAAGGGCCGGACCCTGGTAAAGGTGAATTGCGCCTCCCTTTCCGCCAACCTCATCGAAAGCGAACTGTTCGGTCATGAAAAAGGGGCCTTCACCGGTTCTCAGTCCCGACATCTTGGACGGTTTGAGGTCGCCAACGGCGCGACCCTGTTTCTGGATGAAATCGGCGAATTACCGCTGGAGCTGCAGGCAAAGCTGCTCAGAGTGCTTCAGGAAGGCGAGTTTGAGCGGTTGGGCAGCTCCCACACCATAAAAGTGGATACCCGAATTGTCGCCGCCACCAATCGTAATCTGGAAGAGGAGGTCAGCAAGGGCCGTTTCCGTGAAGACCTCTGGTACCGGTTAAATATTTTTCCGATTACCATGCCGCCGCTCCGGGAGCGCATGGATGACATCCCTCTTCTTGTCGATTCTTTCGTCAAAAAGATTGCCAGGCGCTTGGGCAAGACCATTGACATCATTCCGGTGACCGTAATGGAGTGCTTACAGGATTATCCCTGGCCTGGAAATGTCCGGGAGCTGGAAAATGTCCTGGAACGGGCGGTGATCAACTCGTCGGGCCCCAAGTTGCGTCTGGTCGATGAACTCAAAAAACCGCTCCATGACTTATCTACAAGTACTAAGTCTCTGGAGGCGGTTGAGCGAGACTATATCCAGCAGGTGCTTGAGCAGACTAAGTGGAAAGTAAGCGGAAAAAACAGTGCTGCTGAAATCCTTGACCTTGACCGTAGCACCCTGCGTGCCCGCATGGTTAAACTCAATATCCAGAAACCATAGATTTCCATCTTCAATGTTCAAGGCGTGAGCGGCGTGTGTCGCTGTAAAAATCCGTCAGTCAATGCCGGATCAAAAAGAATGACCCATCCCGTTTGCACGGGATGGGTCATTCTTTGGATAATATGTTTCCTTTTGTTCTTCTCTCTTGCCTAAAACTGGAAGCGCAAGCCTACGCCCAGGCGAGTAGCTTTACTGGCAATCAGATCATCAGCTTCGCAACGTCCTTCGACAAAGAGTGAGGTCTTCATCTTTCCCGGTTTCTCATAGATGAGATATCCCATATTGACAATCAGATCAACATTGTCATCCTCTCCGGTCCAGAAACCGACGCCGGCACCAACGAACATCTTCTCAGTCAAATAGTAATTCAACAGGGCATCAGCCGTGAAGGCGCTGCTGCCATCATACCCACCAATACGGGCAAAACCACCGACAAGGCCCATTGCGTAGAGATTTTCAGTTAATGGAAGCTCATAACCAACGCGGGCAAAGACGTAGCTGGCTGGATCAAACTGATGGGCAAGACCGACATCGGCCACTGGTCCGCCCTTATGCTGATCCACTGTTACTTTTTGGACAATTTTGGTAGAGTTTGATTGGTCGTCTTTATTGTCAATTACCACCGGAGTGACAGGAACGACAGGTTCGGGGATTATGCTGATATTCCTTAAACTCAAATTGCCGCAGATAGCGGGAACAATAAATTCGTAGCGCTGTCCGTTTTGGTCTATGGAAAAACTGTAGGCATCAAAGGACGCCTTACCACCCCAAGTTACATCCTTGAGTACGGAAACCGGACCGGAACTCTTTTTACGGAAGAGCATCCATCCAAGTTGCTCCCCTGGAGCAACTTGGATGAATTCAACTTTTGCCGTCGGAAACTGGGCCATAAAATCTGGGAACAGTTCTGGGTAACCTGATTTAGTAAACCCGGTCTGGAGATCAGCGTTGTGATTTTTGACCATGGTCCGCAGGTCTGCCTCAGAGGTTATGGATGGACGATAGAAGGGGTGATCCCCCAGACGTTTGAGCGTTACGGCGGCAAAGGCCGAGGACGCGCACGTCATAATCAGGCATACACCTACTAACAATAACAATTTCTTCTTCATGTTCTCTCTTCCCTTTTTCGTGCATCTTTTCCATTCTCCCCTGATGGGGCCGTCGTTTAAATTCAATTGTCTTAGATGAATTCCATCAGAATCCCAGAGACAAACCCAGGCCATAATATTCAACCTTGTTATTGTAAAACTGGCCGTGCGGATCAAATCCTTTGTACCACTCGGCCATGAGACGCAAGCGGCGCTGTCCTGGGTTGGGATTACCGAACTCGAGGCCGATCTTGACGCTGGTATCGTTGGTCCATTCATGTTCCTCCAGGTTCTTTATGTCCACCCCGGCAATCGGTCTGCCGTTCCACCCCAGCGGCGTGCTGCCGCGATACTCGACCCCCCAGTGGGCGCTCAGCGGCTTGAGATCACTCGGTTCCTTATGGATAAGGTACTCACCACCGCCGTACACTCGGAATTCTCGCCATTCGTAGGAATAGATGAGTTCGGTGGCTTCGTAACTGAGGTTGATCCGATTCGGAGGATTTGCGCCCAGAAGGAATTCATCCCCCAGGTGTGAGCTCTGATGATAAAGGCGGAGGCGGAGCGAATGGTCGCCATACCGGTAGGTGGCGGGAATACCGATGGTATAATCAGCGTTGATAAGGTCGGAGGACTCGTTGTCCATATTGAATTGGGCGAACAGGCCTGCAAGTATGCTCAGTTGCAGGCCGTCCCCCTCGCGAGTGCCGAAGAACCGATACAGGCCGAAGGTCTCACCGAAGCCGACTGCCGCCAGGGTGTAGTCTTCTCCTAAAGATCGGAAGTTATCGAGACTGACAAAGAACCGTGACTGTTTGGGGTCGGCAATGAATGAGCGGAACAGGTCACCCGTTGGGAATACCTTGCCTGCATCGGTTACCCCCATAAAGCTGTTTACCGCTTCCGGCATATCCGTATCTGTAGACTTTACTTCAATCGCTACCTCCTGCACCCCGTCGATAGCGCGCAGTTGCTTGTTGGTCGCCTCAATTGTTACCTCCTGTACCCCGTCGAGAGCGCGCAACTGTTTGTCGGCCGCCTCGCGTCGCATCTGGTCATCTTCTAACAAGGTAATCGTGACAACCCCGTTGACTATCTTTAAAAGATAGCTGTCCCTCTTCCAGAGCAGGTCCCGCTCAAGGATGGAGGCAATGTAGCCGGTCAGAAATTCATCACCTGCCCTGTCGGCAGCTATTGCCAGGGGGGATTGGAAAAGGAGCATGAGGCCGAGGGCGGCTGCGGAGAGTCGAGCGGTCATGTAAAGCCAGGTGGTGGTACGTGTCATCATGGTCATTGTATTCTTCGTTTGTTTTTATATACGGTCAGGGAAATTGATGGAGTGAGTGAACAGACCAGAAGCCTTAGACTCGTGAATAGTTGACGCTATTTTTTTCAAACTCTTCAATCACTTCATCGCTCAAAGACGGAGGTGTTTTCAGCGTGAGGCGGATGAATGTCTTGGCGGTTACCAAGTAGTTTTTTTGAGTGACAATCTCCTGCTCAAAGGCAAAATGGGCAAGTTGCTGGGGTCAATTCTGATGCCCTTTTGATCAGGTATATCGATCTATCCGGTGTTGAGTGGCGAAAGATAATGCTCGAGAATAGTTGACCGCCCCGCACGGTCCAATCCCCCAACCGGAATGATGCAGTCAAACCTTTCCGGATATAATTTATGGCACACACCAGCAGTATCTTGTTCTGCTGGTCTTTGAGCAAAGGAATTTGTTTGAAAAACTCCTTGGTAATGGACTTGTCAATTCGGTCAGCCATATCACGACTGCCTGCGATCTCTTCGAATTTCACCTTAAACGTACTGATAAGGACAGTCTTTCCGCGGTTATTTATTGGATTATTTTCACTGCCTTCATGTTTGTTTTCAAGGCCTTTGTTATAGCCGTCTGTCCGCGTGCCATAGAGTTGTATATCCACATTCAGGTCATCTATACAGGGCGGTATGCCCAAGGAGTGATTGTCGTATGCGACGTTATAGGCGCTCGGTCCACTTTCCTGCGTGTAATGGTCGTTCAAGTGGCCATTTATAGGCGTCGACCTTGAATGATACGAATTAGAAACATTACGACTGCGATAACCAAGAGGATATGAATAAATCCGCCCATGGTGTACGAACTGACTAAACCCAGAAGCCAGAGAACGATCAAGATGACTGCAATTGTTCCGAGCATTTTTTTCTCCTTTTGCCATGAATTGGTGAATCGAATATAGAGAGGCCCACTCTCTGGAACGTTAACCTGCAACGAACAGTCAGGCTGACGCTCAGGTCCCAAGCTTCTTTATGACAACTCCAGCCATGGGCGGGCGGCGGTTGCGAACGCCCATGGCTGGAATGTAGGGGGATTCAGCGTCACTTTAGTTGCATGTCATTTTTGACTGAAGTGACTCCCTTGACCTTACGTGCGACTTCGACCGCTTGGTTGATATCCGCCTGAGAATTGACGAAACCGCTCAATTGAACGACTCCCTTGAAGGTTTCGACATTGATCTCGCTTGTTTTCAGGGAAGGGGCATCGAGTATTGCAGCCTTGACCTTTGTGGTGATAACAGTATCATCGACATATTCGCCGGTTCCTTCGTGCTTAGATGTTGAGGCGCATCCCACGAAAAAGGTCAACAACATGATTAAGGAAAAAGCGGAAAAAAACTTTGAATGTTTCATGGTTAAATCCTCCAAATAAGAAAAAACTCATTATCCCTTGACAGTAAAAGTACCAGGAATTCCTGTGAGAGCCGTTGTTGCATGGTGGTCAACTTTTTCAAGGTCTTAAAAAAGATGGTGGTAACGCGGTGTCAAGCGAGAAGTCCCATACCTTTCCTCTCTGCTTTTATTGTAGCAATGTCTGTGCCAGATTTAACGTTCAGTGTTCCATCGTCTATCATCCTTGTTTTTGTGAATAATTAGACAAGAACGCATCTGTTTGGCGGTTATGCATAGCCAGAGAAAAAGGGTTATATTTGGCCGGTGGTTATATGTAACCAATAATAAGGGCTTCTTGGTGTTGTGGGGTATAATGATGTGGGGGGATGCAGCTTATCTCTTCAACGTGTCGACTAGGGAGGGGTACGCTGGAAAAGATCAATGCCACCATTGACTGGGAAGTGTTCCGGCCAATGTTTGAGAAGGCTGGAAAAAAGGGAAATATGTGATTTTTCGCTGTGCGCTGAACGGTATTATTGGGTATGTATATTGGAAATACAGGAATATAAAGACGGTGATGGGCGGTATTGGATAGTGCTGGAAACAAAAAAGGCCAGCTTCAGTATTAATCCGAAACTGGCCTTGAAAGTCGTAATGGTGGAGCTACGCGGGATCGAACCGCGGACCTCTTGCATGCCATGCAAGCGCTCTCCCAGCTGAGCTACAGCCCCAATTAATATTTTCATATTTAAAAAAACAAAAATTAAATACCAGTATTTCCAGAACGTGTCAACTCTTTTGCTCTATTACTTATTTTTTAGTGAAAAATTGTTATTGAATAAGCTCCGTTTATTGTGCCTCTTTATAGAGGCTTTCTGTGCTGTTTATGCCATTCAGGTGAGGACCTTTTTTTCATGACGGCTTGTTGATGGCTGGGGTATATCTCTTGCTTATAGTAGGGGATTTTGGTAATATTAAATAATTTTTTGAAGGGAATGGCCGTAGGGGATGTCTCTCTGGAAACTATTGACTATAAAGTACGGAGCTTTCCTCTTCGATGAAGTTTTTTTGTCTTGTATAGTGACAATCATTCCAAAAGATTGTTTAGTTTATTGAGCTTGTTGTTGATATTTTGATGGACGTGTCTGTACGTTTTTATATAAAGGAATGATTCATGTACTCACCATTTAATTTTTTGTTTGGTTGGCTGTCGAATGATCTGGCGATTGATCTGGGGACAGCAAACACAGTCGTTTATGTAAAAGGTAAAGGGATTGTCTTGCGGGAACCGTCTGTGGTGGCGGTGCGGCAGGATGCCCGGGGGAGCAAGGTTCTTGCCGTTGGCCAGGAGGCAAAGCAGATGCTTGGCAGGACACCTGGGAATATTGTGGCTATTCGTCCCATTCGTGATGGAGTAATTGCAGATTTTGAGGTAACTGAGGCCATGCTTCGTTATTTCATTAATAAGGTGCATAATCGGCGGACTCTTGTCCATCCGCGTATTATCATTTCTATCCCTTCCGGTATTACCCAGGTGGAAAAACGGGCGGTCAGAGAGTCTGCTGAATCTGCAGGGGCTCGTGAGGTCTATTTGATAGAAGAACCGATGGCGGCAGCGATTGGTTCCAACCTTCCCATTACCGAGCCAACTGCCAATATGATTGTTGATATTGGTGGCGGCACCACCGAGGTCGCGGTGATTTCTCTGTCAGGTATCGTTTATGCCAAGTCTGTGCGGGTTGCAGGTGATAAAATGGATGAAGCGATTCTCCAATATATTAAGCGGAAACATAATTTGGCGATAGGGGAACGGACCGCAGAATTGATTAAGATGACCATTGGCAACGTGGATCCCGAACTGCCATATGAAACCATGGAGATCAAAGGACGCGATCTGGTTGAAGGTGTTCCTAAAATAATCATGATTGGAGCCGACGAGATTCAACTTGCGATTAGTGAACAGGTGGATGTGATTATTGACGCAGTGAAAGAGGCCCTTGAAGTGACGCCACCAGAGTTGTCAGCAGATATTGTTGATCAGGGTATTGTGCTGACTGGTGGAGGTGCTCTTTTGAAAAACCTTGATAAACGAATGCATGAGGAAACAGGTCTGCCCATTATTGTGGCGGATGATCCGCTTTCCTCGGTCGTCCTTGGCTCGGGTAAGGCCCTTGATAACTTGCACATTCTGCGAGAAGTGACTGTGCAATGAAAGTGTCCCTCAATTCCCTGTGGATACCTCGGAGGGGTGTCTTTTTCTTACTGAACGAATGCTGTTCCTAAGGTGCCTCCCTTGTGTGTTCGATATTGAAAAATGTGCCATCAGAAATGTGCCACCAATTGCTGGTGAGCGTCATTGAATAAAATCGAGTTTTGAAAAAAACATCCAACGTTAAAAAAACTCATCCTCGTTTTGTGACGGCGAGATTACTCTTTCTTTGTGGAGTATTGCTGCTTTCTGCCCTTTTCTTGTTTGGTTCTACAGTGGGTGGCCAGTATGGGGTGGTTCAACAGATGATCATGCAGGGCCTTGGTCCAGTTCAGGGCGGCGTCTCTCGCGTGATCAGGTCTCTTCAGGTGGTGACAGATGATTATCTGGTTTTGTGGAGTATCAGAGATGATAATAAACGCTTACGGTTGGTGATTGCTGATTACCAGCAACAACTTGATCAATACCGTGAAGCCTATGCCAAGAACCGTTATCTGGAAAATGAGCTTAAATTTAAAAGAGAAGAGAAATTTCCTTCTCTTACGGCGCGAGTAGTTGGCAAAGATCCTTCATTCTGGTTTCAAACCTTGATTGTGGACAGGGGGAAAAGTGACGGAGTGATTGAAGGTATGGTTGCTCGTACTTCTTTAGGTGTGGTCGGACAGGTTATTCAGGTTTCTGACAATTACTCAAAAGTCCTTCTCTCTAATGCACCGAGTAGTGCCATTGATGCCATGATTCAAAAAAATCGGGTGCGTGGAATTCTAAAAGGGGCAGCCGATAAAGGGTACGTCCTCTACTATGTCCTAAAAAATGCCGATGTTGCAGTCGGTGATCGTGTTGTCACTGCCGGTATAGGTGGTGTCTTTCCGTCAGGAATTCCTCTGGGTACCGTGTCTGCTTTACGCTCAAAACGTAGAGGAATGTTTCAGGAAATTGAGGTCACGCCAAGTGTTGATTTCGGACAATTAGAGATGGTCTTTATTGATCTTTCCGCAAAACAGGAAATAACTGAAGAGATGGGACTCTCGGTTGAGCCTGTTGTCGAGTAGATAGTATGCTGATACTCAGTTTTTTGCTGGTTGGAATATCTCTGGTTGTAACTCAGACTTCAATCTTTCAGTTTTTCCCCTCCTGGTTGGGAAACCCCGATCTTCTCTTTATATTGATTGCCTTCATTGCCTATCGTTTTGACTGGTTGCGTGGGCTCTTTCTTGTTATTCTCCTCAGCTGGATAATGGATGTTGTTTCCGGCCTTTATCTGGGGACTTATCCTCTACTTTATTTCTTTCTTTTTATTTCTCTGAAGATTTTTAAAGAAAATAGTCCGGTTAAAGAGGTCGCCTATCAGATTCCATTGGTTGGGGTTGCCTTTATTGTTGAATATTCCTGTCTTTATTCTTTTTATTCGTTAGTTTTACCGGATATTTTGCCAGAGTGGTCCTGGATGCAAATTTTGCAGCAAGCGTTCATTCTGATTGTGGCAACAATTCCTTGTTTCCTTCTTTATAACAGTTTGTTTGAACATATATTCAAACGCCGTTTCCGTTTTGTTCCGCCTCGTATTTTGCGCAAGCGTTCGGGAAATTATTTTCGTTGAGAGGGTTAGTTGTGTGGGCTTAAGAAAATGATGAGATGGACCTTTCTGAAAGAGCTTGGAGAAATCTCCGAGTACGATCAGGCTGCCTTGGATGCTCTGCGAAAACGAATCCTGGGTGCCGGGCTGGTGATTGTTTTTTTTGCCGCAATGATTTTCCTGCGCCTATGGTTTCTCCAGATTCATAAAGGAGAGGAGTATAAAAACAGGGCTGAGAATAATAGGGTACGGATTCGAGAGATAGCTGCCCCCCGCGGAGATATCCTTGATCGGAACGGGAAAGAACTAGTGACGAATCGGCCTTCATTTAATGTTGTGCTTGTCCGTGAGGATTCCAATGATATTGATGACCTTTTGAAACGATTGTCCGTAGTGCTCAAGGAAGATGTCTCCGTTCTCTGGGAAAAGATTAGAGATGCGGAGAGTAAGCAAAAACATATTCCCATTCGCTTAAAGGAAAATCTGACTTGGGATACCTTAGCTTATCTGGAAACGCATAATATTGAGTTCCCAGGGATTCGCATTGAGGTCTTTCCCAGTCGGGAATATCATTATGGCGACATGGCCGCTCATATTATTGGCTATCTGGGTGAAATTAGTAAAAAGGAGTTAGAGAAGTCAGATACCGATTTTTACCGGGGTGGAGATCTGGTTGGTAAGATGGGTCTTGAAAAACTCAGGGAAAAAGAATTGCGCGGGGAAAAGGGAAGTGATTCTTCAGAAGTGAATGCCCGTGGTTTTGAACAGCAGTTACTGACTCACGTGGAACCTGTTCCGGGACAAGAGGTGCGCTTAACCCTTGATATCGATCTGCAGCAGGTAGCGGAAGAGACTATGGATGCAGATGCAAGGGCAGGAGCTGTAGTTGCCATGGAGGTGAAAACAGGACGGCTTCTGGTGCTTGCGTCCACGCCGCGGTTGCATCTGGCGGACTTTGAAGGTGGTATTTCGACTAAAAATTGGAATGCGCTCCTGGATAATCCCAAGCATCCATTGATTAATAAAACATTGCAGGCCATGTATCCCCCTGGCTCGACCTACAAGATGGTTACTGCACTGGCAGGATTGGCCAAAGGAGTCATAAACAAGGATACAACCTTCTTCTGTCCTGGCTATATATCCTTTGGGAATCGGCGCTATAACTGCTGGAAGCATGGTGGGCATGGAACTGTGGATTTGAAGCGTGCTATCAGTGAGTCCTGTGATGTCTATTTTTATCAGGTCGGCATGCGGGTAGGGGTTGATGCCCTGGCGGAATATGCAAATAAACTTGGACTAGGGAGCAAGACCCAGGTGGAGCTTGAATATGAAAAGAGTGGCCTTATTCCGACAAAAGAGTGGAAGAAAAAAAGATATGGGGTGAAGTGGCAGGACGGAGAGACCCTGTCGCTGGCAATAGGGCAGGGGTTCAACCTGCTTACCCCGATCCAGCTCTGTCAGATGACGGCAACGCTTGCCAATGGTGGAAAACGCTATGTCCCTCAACTTATAGAGAGTGTTACCGATGCAGACGGAAAGGTTCTGGAGTCCTTTACCCCAAAGCTAGCAGGTGAACTTAATGAAGATGAAAAAAAATATCTGGCACTGATTCGGGAGGGGATGGTCGAGGTTATTCAAGGGGCCAGAGGGACAGCTCGCTCGGCACGCATTGAGGGTATCAATATGGGTGGTAAGACTGGAACAGCGCAGGTTGTGCGTCTGGAACAGTACAAGCATCTCAAGGAAGAGGATATTCCTTATAAATATCGAGACCATGCCTGGTTTACTTGTTTTGCTCCTGCCGAAGATCCTGAAATAGCCGTAACCGTTCTGGTTGAGCACGGTTTGCATGGAGGTTCGGGAGCGGCACCTGTGGCCAAAGCAGTTATGCAGAAATATTTTGCTGACAGGATGGCTGTGGAGGCGATTAGAAAATCCATTATTCAATAAGCTTGCTTGCTTTGTTAACTTCCCCTCTGAAAAATTCTTCTAAGGTTTGCTGAGAAATAACAAGTATGGTTTCCTCTATTTAATTACGGAATCTTATGCTGTTAATGATATTGAAATGTAGTCATTAATTTTGAACGATGGCTTAATAGAATGGTGAAAAATGTTTCGTGTAGATAGACGTTTTTTAAGGCACTTCGACTGGGTTCTCTTGTCTTTGTTGATACTGGTCTGTGGCATGGCCTTTCTTAATCTGTACAGTGCTTCTTATCCACCACTGGGGGGGATGCCGCCTTACCAGAAACAGGGGTATCTTTTATTGATGGGTGTGGCTGGGATCATCTTTTTGATCAGCTTTGATTATAAGGAACTCCATTTGTGGAATTATCCTGTTTATCTTCTGGTCATATTGTTGCTCGCGCTTGTTATCTTTGTTGGTAATAGCGCCGGTGGGGCTCAGCGTTGGATTAACCTTGGTTTTTTTCAGTTACAACCCTCTGAGCCTGCCAAGTTGATGATGGTCATAACGCTGGCCAGTTATTATTCACGAAAAGAGGTGATGAACGGTTATTCCATAAAGGATCTGATCACGCCCATCATTCTTATGGCTATTCCTTTCACCTTGATTCTGATTCAGCCGGATCTGGGTACGGCATTGATGTTTGTTATCATCTTTATATCTATGACGGTTTTTGCTAAACTTCGCTGGTCGACTTATCTAATCTTGGGATTTTCGGGTATCGCATTGGCAGTGGTAGGCTGGTTTTATGTCCTGAAACCCTACCAGAAACAGAGAGTAGAAACTTTGTTGAATCCAGCAAAGGACTCATTGGGAGAAGGATATCAAATACTGCAGTCTAAGATTGCCGTGGGCAGTGGTGGTATCTTCGGCAAAGGATATATGGAGGGGACTCAAGGACATCTTCATTTTTTACCAGAGAGACACACGGATTTTGCTTTTTCTGTCTGGTGTGAAGAATGGGGATTTGCCGGGAGTCTCTTTTTCTTAGGAGTCTATTTTTTCCTGTTGTTCTGGGGGTTACATGTAGCCATGTCCGCCAGAGATCGTTTCGGACTTTTTCTTGCATTTGGAGTGGTGGCGCTCATCTTCTGGCAGGCAGTGATTAATTTGCTGATGATTCTCGGCTTTCTCCCTGTAGTTGGAATCCCCTTGCCTTTGTTCAGTTATGGAGGTTCTTCTCTGTTGACTACCCTGCTTGGAATTGGGATATTGATGAATGTGAGTATGCGACGTTGTCAGGCAGGCTCTAGCCTTGAAGGTTGTAATGATATGTGAGGAGTACAATTGCAGAGAAGGTGAGTAATAATTATTTTTGCTTTATGGTGATAAAATGATTGCGAGGGACTTGCTTATCAGGTTTAGAGGAATATAATGAAAGTGAAGGTAAGTTTTTGTCTCGAAGTTGATTGAAAACTTGCCAGGCAATGTGCTTTAGGGCGCATTATTGATAATGGCGCTGTTTTATCGTCATTAGAGAACAAATGGAGGAACTGTATGGAACTGAAGGTAGAAACCAGGAACGTAGAGTTGCGAAAAGGTTGGCAGGAGCGGATAGAAGAAGAAAAAGAAAAAATTGTTCGCCATTATGCGAACTTTGTGTTGCATCTTCGTGTATCCATTGAGGCAACGAAACACCATAAAGAGGGAGGATTTGAGCTCAAGCTGGTTGCAACAGTACCAAATGATACCGTTGTCGTCTCCAGAAAGGGTGAAAGTATGAATGCTCTCTTGGTGGATGCTTTTGATGTCCTGTCTCTTCAGTTAAAAGAGATTCAGCGAAAAAAACGGAAAGATCAGAAGGGGTTGGATGGTGGTATTGAGGTTGGTAGCTTTGGCGTGGTGCGCAAAGTGTCACCTTTCGAATCTTATGGATTTATTGTCACCCCTGATGAACGGGAAATTTATTTTCACGAAAATGCTTTGAAAGACATTTCCTTGGATAAGTTGTTAGAAGGAGATGAGGTCATGTACGGTGAGACCGTCGGTGATAAAGGACCACAGGCCTCGTGGGTGCGCGTCGCCAGATAATATAAAATAGGGATGAAAAGAATCAGGGCCCTGCATGGAATTCTGTGCAGGGCCCTTTTTTTTATTCTGCACGGGGAATCCCCTCATTATTCTTGCCACACAAGACGGGCAGTGGTAGAAATCGTTTTTTATGAATATATTCAGTCGTTACAAGTAATTTGGAAGCCTGATTTTTTTTAAGGCATCCCGTCTAGAATGATTTTTATGAGGGAGTTTTTTCATGTCTTTAGAACAACCCGATATTGAGGATGGATATTTTAACCTGTCTGAGCAGGAGATCTTTTTAAGGATAGCGGAGCGAAAAAAAGAGTTGGCCGACCGCCTACTCATCCTTTGTCATCATTATCAGCAGGAAAGTCTTTTTCAGTTTGCCGATCTTACAGGGGATTCGCTGAAACTTGCCCGTGAGGCAGCAGCAGTTCATGATCGGGAATTTATCATCTTCTGTGGCGTTCACTTTATGGCAGAGTCCGCGGACATCCTTGCACAACCTCATCAGAAGGTGATGCTGCCCCATCTTCACGCTGGTTGTCCCATGGCTGATATGGCGACCGTGGGGGCAGTGAGCATGGCATACCGGGATCTGGCGCAGGCAGGTGTTGTCCAGGAAGAACAGTCCGTGGTACCGGTGACGTATGTGAACTCCTCGGCTGCAATCAAGGCTTTTGTGGGAGAGAGGGGAGGCTCCGTGTGTACTTCTTCCAATGCCGAGCGTGTACTCGCCTGGGCTTTGACCAAGGGGGAGAAGGTCTTTTTCTTTCCTGACGAACATCTGGGCCGCAACTCGGCATTGGCCCTTGGCATACCAGCCGAGGAGGTTCTTGTCTGGCATCGGGGAGAGCTCCTGGGGGGAAACAGTGTGGAGCAGTTGCGGCAGGCCAGGATTCTGCTTTGGGATGGCTATTGTGAAGTCCATATGCGTTTCTTGCCGGATCACGTACGCACATGGCGGTTGCGTATGCCTGATATCCAGATTATGGTTCATCCCGAGTGCGCAAGTGATGTTGTTCAGATAGCCGATCATTATGGATCAACAGAGGCTATTATTGAGGCGGTAAAAAAGTCACCAGTCGGCAGTAAGTGGGCCATTGGTACCGAGATCAATCTCGTTGAGCGTCTACAGAGGCAACATCCGGACAAGGAAATACATCTTCTTGCCCCGTCATCTTGCCAGTGTTCAACCATGGCCCACAATCAACCAGTGAATCTGCTCTGGCTTCTGGATAATCTGGTTGCAGGTACCGTGATGAATCAGGTAAGAGTGGCGCCTGGTGTGGCTGTTCTGGCCTGCAAATCCCTTGAGCAGATGCTTTCTATTTGAGTGGTTCCCCTTTTTCCTTTCCTCCGTGAGGAGCATCTTGTGAATAGCGAAGTTTATCTCATTGATGGTAGTGCCTATATCTACCGGGCCTACCATGCAATTACCCCCCTGGTCACCAGCCAGGGGCTACCCACCCATGCCGTATTTGGATTCATGAATATCCTGCGTCGTATTCTGCGGGAGAAAAACCCACTCTATCTGGCAGTTGCTTACGACAGTCGCGGACCGGTTTTTCGTCATGAGATGTATTCAGCTTATAAGGCTAACAGGGCTACCATGCCTGAAGATCTACAGGTCCAGATTCCTTATGTCAAAGATCTGGTGCGGGCCTTGAATATCTGTTCCTTCGAAATACCAGGGGTGGAGGCTGATGATATCATTGCCTCCGCAGCCCGACAATTGAGCCGGCAGGGACATAAGGTGATTGTGGTTTCTGGTGACAAAGACCTGCTGCAACTGGTCGATGAGCAGGTAACTGTCTGGGAACCCATGCTGGACAGGATAATGGACAGTCAAGCTGTGCTCGATAAGTATAATGTGGGGCCTGACCGGCTTTTGGACTGTTTTGCTTTGATAGGGGACAGCTCTGATAACATCCCCGGTGTTCCAGGTGTAGGGCCAAAGACGGCAGGATCTTTGATCAATCAGTATGGAACGCTTGAGGGAATTTATGCCCATCTGGATGGGATGAAAAAGTCAAAGATGAAGGAGCGTCTGGGTGAAAGCCGGGAGGCTGTTTTTTTGTCCAGAGAGCTGATTCGCCTCAAGGAAGATCTTCAGCTTCCTGAGACTTTGGATGCCTATAAATTCCTTCCTCCTGATACGGATCAACTGCAGAGCCTCTATAGAAAACTTGAATTCACCAGCCTGATTGACGAGAAAAAAACGGGTCAGCCTGTGCCCACTAAGGGGTTCTCTCTCATTCAGAATGAAGAACAATTACTGAAGCTTGTACATGTCTTGTCGGAGGCCAAGCTTCTGGTAATTGATACAGAGACAACCTCGATTTGTGCACGAACAGCAAGTCTTGTTGGCATCTCGATCTGTGTAAATCTCGAGAAGGCGTGGTATATCCCTCTAAATCATCAGGACAAGGAAGGGAAGCGCTTGCCTGGTCAGCTTGATCTTGCTTTGGTGGCCGAGAGGCTGCGGCCCTTTTTGGAGGCCAGTGAACTGCCGAAGCTTGGACATAATATCAAGTATGATTATACAGTGATCCGCCAGAACTGTGGAGTCCGTCTTGCTGGGTTGCTCTTGGACACGATGATAGCGGCCTATCTGGTTGAGCCGACGCGCCGTTCGTATAAGCTTGATGATTTGTGTCTGGATATTGACCTCATGCTCACCCCTTTTACTCGTGTGGTTCAAGGTGATAGCCGTGAGGATGCCTTTGCCTTTGTCGAGATTGAGGCAGCCAGGGATTATAGCTGTGAGGATGTATATGGGGCGCTTCGACTCTGGCAGGAGTTTGAACCTGTTCTGCAGAAGCTGGAATTAGAAGCGCTTTTCTTGGATGTTGAGATACCTTTAATTCCGATTTTGGCCGAAATGGAGCTCGCTGGGATCTGTGTTTCCACACAAGTCCTGGATCAGTTGTCTGTTGAATTTAAAGGAAAGCTGTTGTTGCTTGAACAGGAAATTTATCGGCTTGCCGGGAGGGAGTTTAATATCCAGTCTCCCAAACAACTGGGCGAGATCTTGTTTGACGAACTGCATCTTCCCTCCGGTCGTAAGACCAAGACCGGCTATTCAACGGATATGAAGGTTCTGGAAAAATTAGCCGTCAGTCATGAGTTGCCGGCAAGGATTATGAATTATCGGAATCTGGCCAAGCTGCAGTCAACGTATGTGGAGAAGTTGCGGGATCTGATTGATCCGCAATCCGGCCGAGTTTATACTTCTTATAACCAGACGGTAACGGCCACGGGTAGACTTTCTTCCAGTAATCCGAACCTGCAGAATATCCCTATTCGTTCGGAAGAGGGGAATCGTATCCGGGGTGCTTTTGTTCCGGCGGAAGGACTCGTTTTTCTGTCGGCGGATTATTCGCAGATAGATCTGCGGGTTCTTGCCCATTACTCCCAGGATCCCGTATTGCTGCAGGCCTTTAGAGATGGTGGTGATATCCATGCCCGGACCGCAGCTCAAATTTTCTCCATATCACCGTTGTTACTTACGCCTGAGATGCGGCGGGTGGCCAAGACCATCAATTTTGGTATTGTCTACGGTATGAGTAGTTTTGGGCTTGCCAGTCAGCTTAATATAAGCAGGAAAGAGGCCCAGACTTTTATTGATCGGTATTTCCAGTTGTATAGCGGGGTCAGGAAATTCATGGCGGATATTGTAGAAAAGGCCAGGATAGATGGTTTTGTGACCACTCTGCTGCATCGGCGACGGATCTTGCCTGAGATTAATTCAAAGAAGAAAGCGGATCGGGAGTTCGCGGAACGTACTGCCATTAATACTCCCATTCAGGGAACGGCGGCCGATATTATGAAACTGGCCATGATTCAAGTGAGCAAAGTCCTGGCGAAGGAACGGCTTGGAGCCCGTCTTCTTCTGCAGATTCATGATGAATTGGTTTTTGAATTACCAGTAGCAGAGATAGAAGAGACAATAAGGATTGTCAAACCGGCAATGGAAGATGTTTTGGCCTTGGATGTGCCTCTCGTGGTAAATTTTGAGAGAGGAAAAAGCCTGGCCAAACCTGTGTGAGTTGTCTTTTTGTGAGGGGTTGGGCAGTGGTTTGTTCAGAATGTCTTGATAATTTACAGACTTTCTGTCTTTAGATTATTTCTGCCGGTGGTAATGCGTTTTCTATCTGGGGCGTATCTTCTGGTTGTTCGTTTTCAGTATTCTTTTTTCGCTCTTTCTTCTCGTTCTGTTTCTTTAATCGATTTAATTCCTTGGACCTTTTTTCGCCCTGATAGTTTGTACGTTTAGCCAAAATAATCTCCTATGCATATATCCTGTAAATCTTTTAGGATATATTAATTAATAACATAAAAAAAGCCCCGCACGTATGCGGGGCTTTTTTTATCTAAGCGGTCTTACAGCTTGACAACGTTCTCAGCTGCGGGGCCTTTGGCACCATCAACCACGTCAAATTTGACGCGTGCGCCCTCGTCAAGGGACTTGAAACCGTCGCCCTGAATTGCAGAGTGATGAACGAAAACATCTTTTCCGCCATCCTGCTCAATAAAACCAAAACCTTTAGAATCGTTAAACCATTTTACTGTACCTTCAGCCATTTTATTACTCCTTTATATTTTTTGTTCCATGTGGAAACTTTATTTCAGGGTACCTTGTTATCAAATAAATGATGTATTTCAAGGGACCTTTTATTTACCTGTTCTTACAGTTTAACAACGTTCTCAGCTGCGGGGCCTTTGGCACCATCAACCACGTCAAATTTGACGCGTGCGCCCTCATCAAGGGACTTGAAACCGTCTGATTGAATTGCGGAGTGATGAACGAAAACATCTTTTCCGCCATCCTGCTCAATAAAACCAAACCCTTTAGAATCGTTAAACCATTTTACTGTACCTTCTGCCATTTTTACTACTCCTTTGTACTTGCTTCCATCTGGAAACCTTTTTTTAATAACACCAAACTATTGATAAATAGCCTGGCGTGCTTGCCTCAAGTAATTCTTGGGTGCTTTTTATGGGGCCATAACAAAATAATCATTGGATTGATGTCTATTTCGTTATGGCTCCTTATGCCGCTTACCGTACATCAATGGTACGGTAATATTGAAAGACGGCTTATCGTTTTGAAAATGTCGAGGTACCAAAGGCCCTCTTATGCTTAGGGGTGCCAGTTGTCGTGCTTGTTCTCTTCTTTTGCCACGATCTTGCTGCTCCGTCTTTGGGAGCGGGGTTCCGGTCCTGAGCGTCAAGTTTGAAGTCGGACACGGACTCCCGAAGAATTCTTTTGCCCAGGGTCTGTTCAATCATCTTGATGATTTTGTCGTCATCGGCAGTTATAAAGGTGAACGCCTCTCCGGTACAGGCTGCTCGGCCAGTACGGCCGGTGCGATGCGTATAGGCCTCGGCGGTATCAGGGACGTCGTAATTGATGACATGTGATATCCCGGAGACATCAATGCCTCGGGCTGCGATATCGGTTGCTACCAGGATATTGTAGGTGCCATTTTTGAAGCCATCCAGGGCCTGTTGCCTCTTGCTTTGTGACAAATTGCCCTGCAGGGAGGTTGCACGATAACCGGAGTTCTCCAGTTGCTGGGCGACGTTCTTGGCCTTATATTTTGTCTTGGTGAAAACCAGAGTGGTCGTCATCTCTTTTTGTTCCAGGATGTTCTTAAGCAAATCGGTCTTGCGTTTTTGTTCAACTGGAATCAGTGCATGGCTGATGGATGCTGCTGCTTTGGTATGATTGATCTGTACCGTGGCTGGATTAGTGAGAATGTCCTCTGCGAGGTGACGTATCTCTTGCGGCATGGTTGCCGAAAAGACAAGAGATTGTCGCTTTTTGGGGACAGATTTCAATATCCGTCGAATGTCCGGCAGAAAGCCTTTGTCAAACATATGATCGGCCTCGTCAAGGATTAATATCTCAACATTGGCCAGGTTGATTGCCCGGTCATTCATGTGATCAAGCAGTCGTCCGGGACAGGCAACAATAATCTCTACCCCTGCACGAATTTTCTTAACCTGTGTGACTTTACTGACACCACCATAAATTACGGCGCTGCGCAGGTTGGTCAGGTGGGCCATTTTTTCAATGTAACTGTGGATCTGTTCAGCAAGTTCCCGGGTAGGGGCGACGATCAAGGCTCTGATACTTTTTCTGGGACCCTCGAGAAGACGTTGTAAGGTAGGAAGTACAAACGCTGCCGTTTTTCCGGTTCCGGTTTGGGCTAGGCCAAGAAGGTCCCGACCTTCGAGAACAGGAGGTATTGCCTGCTGTTGAATAGGTGTAGGTACGGTGTAGCCGCATTCTTGAATGGCGGTATTGATGTGCGGGTGAAAATTAAAAACTGTAAAACTCATTAAAACTCCTTTTGATTTACTACTGCTCTTGGTGCTTGTCGTGTTCCAGTATTAAAGTACCTGGAAGTAAACAAGGCATGTATGTTTTTTCTTGTCAGAAAAGTGCGTTCTGGTCTTCGGAAATGAAAAATGTCCCAGAGGGCAGGAGCACTTAATTCTGACCAGGATATGTTATATGTTATCAATGGGATTGTGTTGTTGATCGAATATTGACCAATGCATAGCCGAATTTTCCCTGCGGCCTTGTCTTGATTTCTATTCTGCTTTTGTGTTGTTGTAAACGAGGGAAAATAATTGCACTCTTAGCCGTTTAGAGTTTCGGTGATGCCGAAGAAAGCATGTCGATAAAAAATATCAACTATTGCTCCTGGTAAGTGATCAGCAAAAACTTTAACGACATTGGGCGTTGTGAGAAACACAGCGGAGATGTAACGAGAAAAGAATATGCTTAAACTTATATAAAAACTCTAGTAACAATACACTGCTTTTTCCCTTATTGCTACTAAATAATGCGATTTCTTATGGAAGGGAGTAAACTGGTTGTCTGTACTGCTTTTTCATATTGAATTTATTACTGTGATATAGAATGGTTAGGCCTGTTTCCTTTAGGGTGAATGAAAAAACAAAATATAGTTTAAAGTGTTGAGGTGTGAAGGGAATGACAAAATCAGACACGAATTATGATCTCTATAGCCGAAGATTACGACAATTTGTACAGGAGGTAACTCTTTATCCTGTCTGCTGTGAGAAATTGGCTGCAGGAAGGACTGATCGGCAATGGTTGGATGGGGTCTTGGCCGGTGGCGCCCGAATTGTACAGCTAAGGGATAAGGAAAGCTCTGATTCTGAACTTTTGGCCAAAGCTCGTTATTTTCGTGAAAAAACACGAGAGGCAGGGGCTCTGTTTCTCATGAATGATCGATTGGATATTGCGCTTCTTGCTGATGCGGACGGGATGCATGTGGGGCAGAATGATATTCCGCCAGGGGAGATCAAAAAACTGGCCCCTGATTTCTTGATCGGTCTTTCCTGTAACACGCAGGAGCAGGCCAAAGAATTAGGGGATATTGAGGCAAAAGGGTTTTGTCCCGTTGCCTATTTTAATATAGGCCCTATCTATTCCACGGCGACGAAACAAGGTCTGCGAGAGTTTATCGGCCCTGAGTCGGTAAGGCAATTCAGGAAAGTATGTTCCCTCCCTTTTACGGTGATGGGTGGAATTAAGTCAAATCATATTAAAGAATTGTGTGCGGTCGGTGTCAAGCGGATAGCTGTGGTGACTGCCATTAGTCAGGCTTCGGATATTGCCGCTGAGACAGCATATTGGATCAAGGAAATAGACGCATCTTCGCGGGGTGCAAGGTGAGATGATGGAGTTATCTGAAAAAATAGAGAAAATTGTTAACGAAGTAGAGATCTTCATCCAGTACGGGGTGCAGGAAAGTGAACGTCAGGATGCCTTGGATTTTCTGCAACGATACAAGGATGATGCCCTTGCCTTGCAACTTATGAGGACTTTTTATTCCTCTCTTCCCGAGACCCACGAAGAAGCCATTACCAGGATTAGCCTTATCCAGAAAAAAGATGATATCTTCCTGTTGGGTCTCAGTACCGCCAGGCATAGTTATCTCTATCTTGCTACTGAGCAGAAAGCGCTTTTCCTTGGTGAGTTCGGATATGAGATTGTTGAACCAGAAGCGCTTGCTCTGTTCGGTTACCCAGATACTAAGGAGTTTTTTGAGAAATATCCAGTCCTCATAAATTGTGATGAATATGAGCCTGTGGATGTGACGGGGGCTATGTCCTGCCCTGTCTGCTCGGCGGCAGTGGGAGCGTATCATCTTCTTGGTTGTCCGGTCGAGGTCTGTCCCTGGTGTGATGGGCAGTTCAGCCGTTGCGGATGCCGATTTGAAAAATTAGGGGTCGAGATACTGGAAGATGACGAAGCACTGGAAAGGTTGGAGATGATTCTCCAGGAGAAGGGACGTATTCCCTATACCAGGGAACAATGTCCTTCCTATCCGTCAGGTACGGACGAATAAGAAGGACTCACTTATTGATAGGAAGTGTGATTTATCTCTTTCCGTCGACGCTTTTCAGATATTGAAAAATATCTGAATCTGAGGAGAGAACGAGCGAGGTCTTGTTGCCGATTATCTCCTGATAACTTTCCAGGGTCTTGGTAAAGGCGTAAAATTCTGGATCCTGGCTATAGGCATCGCCAAATATCTTTGAGGCCTCGGCGTCCGCCTTGCCTTGGATGCCGATGGAATCACGTTTGGCCGTGGAATTAATCACTTTTAACTCACGGTCAACTGTGCCGAGAATCGCGGCCTTTTTCCCTTCGCCGGTGGAGCGTTTTTCCGCGGCAATACGTTTCCTCTCGGAGATCATTCGATCGTACACCTTAAGCCGCACAGACTCAATATAGTTGACCCGCTTGAGCATGACGTCAATCAGCTCAATACCGTACTGCAAAGTAGATTTGGCAGCTGTTTCAATAATTTTATTGGTGATAAGATCGCGCCCTTGTTTGGGGGTGGCCCCTGGACTTTTATTGGTGGCAGCCATGGTCTCTTCGGACCAATCGGAGCTGCGGATGATTTCAATGAGATCATTCTTGTTCACCATGTCCCGAACAGTACCGTCAATGATATCGTCGAGCATTGATTGAGCCATGGTTTCTGTCTTGACCGCCTGCATATATTTCAGGGCATCCGTGATCCGCCAGCGGGCTGTGACGTCCAGATAAACATAGGTTTTGTCCCCGGTCGGGATCTGATTGGGCTCGCCATCCCAGATCTGGATCTTTTTGTCAAAGAGGTTGACCTGCTGGACAAAGGGGAGCTTCAGGTGCAGACCGGCTGTGGTCACTGGGCTGCCGACAGGGGCACCGAACTGGGTAATGACTGCCTGTGTTCCCTCTTCAAGGATAAAGAAACCATCATAGATGACCACAATACCCAGGAGGACGAGACCTGCCAGGAAAAATTGAGCTATTTGTTTCATGTTAGTTTCCTTGTTGTATTGGTTTGGAGCTTATAACCCCTTGAGTGGTGGAGAGGTTGAGCAGGGGCAGCGGTGATTTCTGGTCTTCGTCGATAACATAGACAGATGCCACTCCCGGCATGATCTTCTGCATAGCTTCCAGGTACATGCGTCTGCGGGTGACCTGTGGAGCATTCTTGTATTCCTTGAGGATGGCCAGAAATCGTTCTGTCTCGCCCTGGGCCTCATTGACCCGGGCCACGGCATAGCCATGGGCCTCTTCAATCATCTTTTTCGCATTACCACGCGCCTTGGGAATGATCTTGTTGTAGGTCTCTTCCGCTTCATTGACCAGCCGTTTCATATCTTGGTCCGCCTCGTTGACCTCATTGAATGCTGGCTTGACAGGCTCGGGAGGGTTGATGTCTTGAAATTGGACGGTGCCGATTGCGACTCCTGCCTCCAGCTTGTTCAGTTGCGCCTGAAGTTCTTTTTTTGCATCCGCCGCCAGAAGGTCACGGTTACCGAGGACATAGTCGAAATCCATATTGCCGATCACGCGTCTGGTGATACTTTCTGATATGTCGCGTACCGCCTGCCGCACGTCTTTGACCTTAAAGAGAAAATTAAAGGGGTCGCTGACCCGGTACTGGACGATCCAGGCGACATTAATTACATTGGTATCAGCCGTGAGCATCAGCGATTCCATCTCAAAACCGCTGCGATCAAAGGTGCTTTGCTGGCCAGGAGAGCGGCTGCGGAAACCGAACTCTTCTTTTCGAATCTTTTGCACGTCCACCTTGTATAAGGCGTCGATCATGGGGACCTTGAAGTGGAGTCCTGACTGAGTGGTTCGGGAGTACTGTCCCAGGCGGAGCACAACCCCTACCTCGCCGGGAGAGATCTTGTAAAAAGAGGCATAGATACCCTGAAGGATTAGGATGGCAAGGATGAAGGTCAGGATTTTGCCGATCCCGGCTACGGGGTTACCGGGCTGAGAGGGGGTACTCTGCCCTGAACCACTCGTCTTTGATTTGTTTGCGTCTGAGAAGTAGTCCTGCAGCTTTTTAATGAAGAGGGCTACCCATTCTTCAGGGGTCTGGGGATTTCTTTTCTGACCCCATGGAGGTTGTTGATCCTGGTTGGACATAAGGTTGTTCTCCTGTTTTGGCTGTAGAGTGGGAGTGATGTCTGTTCTGTTATCTTGTGGGAAAAAACGTTCGTAAAGGCTAAGTCTTTCCTGAAGGATTGCAAATCAAAACGATAAATATTTGAGGAAACCGTTAGTTAAAAATCACGGAACAATTGAGATCCTTAAATAAGGTAAGAGCTGTGATGAAATGATCAGAGTCCTTAACATACAAGGATAATTCATATTGTCAAGGAAACTTGGTCGTATGGTTATGGGTGGAGGGCCAGCATCCAGCTGCCTAGCAGCAGGGTGAGAAAAAGGAGGAAGAATATACATTGGGTTACAAGGGAGTGGCGCATGCTGTGGAGCGGTTCGCTTCCCAGGATGTGTCCAAAGATCAGCCCGCAGAGCAGTCCGAAAAGATGGGCGCCAAGGTCAGTGTGTTCACCCGAACTACCCAATATGGCCAGCAGCGCGGTCCCTGCCATGACGGGGATGAGAAAGTGATAGCCGGTGATTTTTTTTCGGGCCCGGTGTGTGAGGACGGCCAGCATGCCAATGACAGCAAATACGGCCGTTGAAAATCCGACAAAAGTATGATTCGGGCCATGAATAAGGACGTTGATCAGGTTTCCACAACCGGCAGTGAAAAGTAGGAAGAAGAGTCCAAGCCCGGTGCCGGTAATGCGGCAGAAAAAATGAGTGAGCCACCCTCCAATGAAACAGTTGCTCAGGAGGTGTACAGTATTGGCATGTAAGGTAAGGGCGGTTACCAGGCGCCACCATTCTCTATCCTGGAGTATGCGTTGGCCGTTTCCCTCGCCTTGTACAAACCAGAGGGAATGGTCCTCCCAGGGACCGGTTATGGAAAAGAAGAGGATTAAGCTGCCGACAAGGAGGAGGGTCGGAGGTTGCAGCAGGGGGGTGAAGTCATTGTCTGGAGACGGCGGGGGAGGAGGCCAGTCTTTATTTTCTGTGAAGTAGCTTTCCAGCTCATAGATTGCTCTCAGCTCATTGTCAGCGGGTACCCAAAGCTGCCAGGTGTTGTTGACAGAGTGAATATGGTGCGGAATCTGGACCGCTGAAAGTACCAAGGACCAGGTGGCCGCTGTCTCTTTCTGGTTGGTCGTAAGGATATGGTGATCTGGTGTCGTTTCAGTCTGAAAAACCATATCTATTCCGAGAAAATAAAAGAGCTTGTGGAAAATGGTGAGATAGGTGGTATTTTGGTAACCTGCACTTTACCCATTGAATATTGATTTGGCAAATAGTGGGTTTCGGTTGGAGGCGTTTTGTCGGAGGTAGAGGGCAGGGGAGTTCATCAGGATTGCGGGAAAGAGCGTTTCATGCTATACGGCAGGGGGTGTATCTGCGGAAGATTTTTTGTAGATTGAAGATTGAGCGAGCGGGGAAGAGGATGGAAATAAAAAAAGGGTTACAACCTTTACAGATCGTAACCCTTTAATCAATTTGGTACCGTAGAGAAGACTCGAACTTCCACGAGGAAACCCTCACTAGGACCTGAACCTAGCGCGTCTGCCATTCCGCCACTACGGCACAACGATGTCCAATATGCTTGTCTGGACGATTTTTGTCAAGACTTTCTTGCTGGCAGTTTAAAAAAAGAGAAGGAAGTAGGATGTAATGGAAATTTTCAGAGAACTTGAGGCTATCGAGAACACCTATCCCTATGCCTGCGTCACTATTGGCAATTTTGACGGGGTGCATCTTGGTCATCAGATGTTGTTTGCTGAGGTGGTGCAAAGGGCTTACCGCCATCATGGAACCAGTGTTGCTATTACCTTTGATCCTCATCCTTTACAGGTGCTACGCCCAGAGGGGATTAAGCTTATTTCCACCTGTGCCCAGAAAATAGAGTTGATCGGCCATGCCGGTATTGATGTGCTGGTGATTGTTCCTTTTACTTTGCAGTTTGCTGCCACGTCGGCTGTTCATTTTGTTGATGAGATTCTCAGAAGACGGATAGGAGTCAAAGAGTTGGTGGTCGGTTATGATTATGCCTTTGGAAAGGGGAGGACTGGTGATATCAATTTTTTGCAAAAACAGGGGCAGGAAAAGGGGTTCCCGGTAACTGTGGTAGATGCCCATTATGAGAACGGGATGCTGGTCAGTTCGTCCAAGGTTCGAGAGCTGATAGCGGAAGGGCGTATGGCTGACGCTAGAAGGTTGCTTGGCCGTTATTACCAGATACGGGGCGAGGTTCAGGTCGGCAAGCAGCGCGGTAGTAAAGAAATAGGCTTTCCCACGGCCAACTTGCATCTGGAGCCGGAAGATCTGATTCCTAAGATCGGTGTCTATGTGAGCCAAGTGATCTGTGACGGTAAATGTTACGGGGGGGTGTTGAATATTGGTTACAACCCTACCTTTGGTGAAGAGAAGCTTGTCGCTGAGACCCATATCTTCGATTTTAATCAAGATATATATGGAAAACCCATCAAGGTGAATTTGCTACAGTTTTTGCGTGGAGAGCAGAAGTTTTCAGGTGTTCAGGAGCTTGCCGCTCAGATCGCTCGTGATGTGGTCCAGGCAAAACAGGTGTTGGCGGTGCAGCAGAATGAATTAACTTTTTCCTGTGAAGAAAAATTTAATAGTTGAATGGGAAATCTGGAAATTTTGTTTGATTAAGAGAAAATATTGTATTGGATACTTATACCTAGGGGCGGATACTTTTTGGGCGGTCTTGGGTCGTCTTGTTGTCTCCTTAACAGTTCATGGAAAATGGTCTGGAAGTATTTATTTGTTTCTTTGATTTTTGCATATGCTAATTGGAATTCTTTGGTAACAGATAGAATCCGTTTATCTATTTGTTAATACTCGCTGAGTGGATTTTCTTCTTGCAAGTGTGTTGAAGGTGTCTATAGTGTAAGCGATTTTAAGACTTGGAAAAAGAATAGTCCGATTTGTTGCAGTGAGTTGAAGGTAACCATAAAATAGAGATGGTGGCTGTCGTACAGGTGTCTGATAAACGGATGTTTGTGGATGAGAGCAGCCTGTCTCATGAGAGTATAGAGGTGCGTTATGTCAGAACCAGAAGAGTTGCAGGAAAATTTACCAAAGATCATTGAAGAATTTGAGAAAAAATGTCAGCAGAATCCTAATAACGTGATGGCTCATCATCATCTGGGACTGGTTTATTTGAAAGCCGGTCGGGTGGATGATGCCATCAAGATGCTTGAGCGGGCCATTGCCATTGATCCTATGAGCGGTGAGAGTATGATTAACCTTGGGGCCATTTATTTTGGCAAGGGTGATCTGGCCAAGGCCCAGGAGTTGAATGAAGAGGCGATCAGGGTCATGCCCGAGACTGCTCAGGCCCATGCCAATATGGGCTTGATCTGGCAGCAGCGCAACGAACTTGATAAGGCCATAGCGGCATATGATAAGGCTATTCAGTATAACCCAAAGCTGGCAACAGTATGGATGAATCTGACTTCGGTACTGACCATGAAAGGTGAGGATGAACGGGCTCTCAAGGCGGCACGTAAAGGAGTGGAGCTTGATCCTGATTCCCCTCTTGGTCAGAATAATCTGGCTGTGGCTCTTTTCTTCAGTGGAGAGTTCGCGTTGGCTAAGGAACATTTGGAAAAGGCCAGCGAACTAGGCTATTCTGTGGATCCCAATTTTGCGAATCGACTGAATCAAGAATTGGCATAATGGGGTTCCCGCAAGATAACGCACGAGCAGCAATGAATTGATATGAGTAAACAACGATTAACAACACCACCGTGGTGTCCCTTCTGCGGCCAGAAAGTAGGAAGGGCAACGGATGGTATAGAACGGAAGATGCATGAGTTTAAGGTGGGGCGTTGCGAGTGTGGTGCGGTTTATAGCTGCGATCCCACTGGCCATAATATCGGGTCGGCCATTGTGGAAACTCTGGTACTGGCTTGTGATAACAACTGGGATTTTGCCTGGGACCTGCTGCCTGAGGATGATTATCTGACTGGCCGGGTGGAAGATTATGATGAGTTGACTCATCAGGTTGTCAATACCAAAAATATTGATGGCCGACCAGTGCGAGGGGTGCTTTATTTTGTTCGTCTGCATACAGCTATCACCGAAATTTCCAAACGGGTTAAAGAAAAAAAAGCTGCCCAGGCCCGTGAGTTGAATGGTGAATCAAAACAGGAACCCATTGCTATAGAGCCTGTTCTTGATCCCAAACGGAAGAAAGCCAAGGCCACCAAGCAGGATGTGAAGCGGTATACTGATATTGGCGATATTGATACCCTTGTCCGCCTCTGTTTTGATGACAAGAAGACCCTGCGTCTGTTGCAACGATTGTTGTATCAGCCGGACGAGGCACAGCGATGGCGGATTGCCTGGATTATCGGTCAGGTATGTTCCCGGGTTGCCACCAGGGAACCCGGCCAGGTCTCTGAGCTCATTCATCGGCTTTTTGAGGCCTGTTCCGATTCTGCTGCCACCCCTTGGGGTATGGTGGAAACCCTGGGTGAGATCATTTCCGGGCGGACCGATATTTTTGGAGCCTTTACCCGCCATCTTCTGAATTATATGGGGGATAGTTCCACACAGCTCCAGGTTATCTGGGCGTTGAATAAAATTGCCAGGGTGCGTCCGGATCTGATCCGTGAAACCCCTTTTTTCAACCTGTTTCATTTTATGAGTCATCCCGATCCTGCCATGCGCGGTCAGATTGCTCGTCTGTTGGGCCGTATCAAGGCAACAGAGGCTGCGATCCAGCTGATGCCGCTCACTGAGGATATGGCGGAGTTGTCGATCTGGGAAGATGCAAAATGTATCAACTATACCGTTTCAGCCTTGGCCCGGGAGGCTGTGGCCAGGATTCATGAAGGAGATGTTCAACCATGACCAAGACCACTTTACAACCCATTCAAAATATCGCCCCGGTGGCTCAGAAAAAAAAATCCTCTGATCCTGCCCAGGCTCAATATGACGAAGGAAAGGAATTTTTAGAAAAGAACGAACTGGCCCAGGCTGCCCTTGCTTTCCATAATGCTCTCCTCGCTTTTGAGGAAAAGGGCGACGAGAACGGGATTGCCAATGCCTCTAATCAACTGGGTAATATCTGTCTGCAGCGTGCAGAATATGAGAAGGCACTGGCCCATTATCAGCGGGCTTGGGATATCTGTGAAAAAAATGATGATCCCATGAGCCTTATGGCCCTTTCAAAACAGCTTGTTCTGGTGCATCAGGGATTAAAGCAGTATCCTGAGGCCGTTAAGCTCTGTTTTGATCTACTGGAATCATATAATCGCAATAACAATCCCAAGGGGGCCGTGGAGACCTTGGAGTTGATGGTTGACATCCATATTGAAGCGGGTGATAAGGCCACTGCTGCCGATGCGTACCGGACGATCGCTTCCATCCATGCCAGGTATAAACACAATAATATTGCCGAGCGTTTTCTCAAAAAGGCACAGGCGCTGGAAGAAGCAGTCTGAAACAGGTCAGGGGAAGTTCCGAAAGAACCATTACATCTCGGATTATTTCGTCCTTATGTCGCTCATGGTATTTCAAGGTTGTAGCCATTTTTGCATAAAGGCTCAGGGGTAGATCATGTTTACAGGCATTGTCGCGGGTACTGGTATATTGCGCGGGAGACGAACCACTGGTGGTGGCTTGGCCTTTGATCTTGAGGCCGGATTCGATATCGCTGATCCGGAAGAAGGGGAGTCTATTGCTGTCAGTGGTGTCTGTCTGACGGCCTATGGCATCCAGGGCCGTCGTTTTACCGTGGATGTGTCTCCAGAGTCCTTGACGCGTACCACGCTTGGAGAACTTGGCGTTGGTGGCTCGGTCAACATGGAACGAGCCTTGCGTGTATCCGACAGGTTGGGAGGGCATATCGTCTCAGGTCATGTTGATTGTGTCGCCACCGTGCGGGAACGACGCACCACAGGGGCCTTTACCCTTTTTTCTTTTTCCTTGCCTGAGCAATGGAATCGCTATGTGATTGAAAAAGGATCGGTCACCATTGATGGGGTCAGTTTGACTGTGAACAGTTGCAGTGCGGGACGATTTGAGGTCTCGATTATTCCGCATACCTTGCAGGTGAGCACTCTTGGTCTCTTGAAGATCGGTAGTCGGGTGAATATTGAGGTGGATATTATCGGTAAATATGTGGAAAAGCTCCTTGCTATTCAGCCCTCTGCTTCTTCCACACCGGAACAAGGAACAATTAATCCTGCCTTCCTGGCAGAACATGGTTTTTTTTGATGCCCTTTTGATGCTAAGCGGCTGCAATAAAAAAATAACCATCTGAGTAAGTAAAGCGGCATCTGGAGCCGCAACGAAATAATCGTAAAAAGATAAGTGGGGCAAATGTTTTCCGTAATGGCTCCTAAATGCTCCTTCTTGGATGAAGGAGTGAGGGATAGTTTATTTTAACGCAAGGTACTTGATCATGGCAGTAAGTCCAATTGAGGAAGTAATACAAGATATCAAAGCCGGTAAGATGGTTATCTTGGTTGACGATGAAGATAGGGAAAATGAGGGAGACCTCTGTATGGCCGCTGAGGCGGTGACCCCTGAGGCCATTAATTTCATGGCTAAGTATGGTCGCGGGTTGATATGTTTAACGCTGAGTCCGGACCTTGTGGACAAGCTGCAGCTGCCGATGATGGTAAGTGAAAACACGTGTCCCTTCGGAACCGGCTTTACTATCAGTATCGAGGCCCGCACCGGGGTGTCTACCGGTATCTCGGCAGCGGATCGAGCTCGTACCATCCAAGTTGCGGTTGCGCCTGATGTCAAGCCTTATGATCTGGTCAATCCCGGTCATGTTTTTCCGCTACGAGCCCGGGCGGGCGGGGTGTTGGTTCGTCTCGGCCAGACTGAAGGATCGGTGGATCTTGCCCGTCTCGCGGGTTGCAGGACGGCAGGGGTAATCTGTGAGATCATGAATGACGATGGAACCATGTCCAGGATGCCTGATCTGGAGAAGTTTGCTGAGGAACATGATCTGAAGATTGCCACCATTGCTGATCTGGTCGCCTATCGCCTGCGTGAGGATATTCTGGTGCATCGCGCGGTTGAAACTCGGGTGCCCACCGAACATGCTGGTGAATTCAGAGCAGTGGTTTATACGAATGACGTGGACAGTCTTGAACATATTGCCCTGGTGAAAGGACAGATTGATCCAGAGAAGAAGGTGTTGGTCCGCGTTCATTCCGAATGTCTTACCGGAGATGTCTTTGGTTCGGCCCGTTGCGACTGTGGGTCACAGTTGCATGCAGCAATGCGAATGATTGACCAGGAAGGCACTGGAGTTCTGCTCTATATGCGGCAGGAAGGGCGGGGTATTGGCCTTGTTAATAAATTGAAGGCGTATAATCTCCAGGATGAAGAGGGGATGGATACAGTTGAGGCCAATATCCATTTAGGTTTTAAGGCCGATCTCCGTGATTATGGTATCGGGGCTCAGATTCTCCGTGATCTCGGGGTCAGAAAAATGAGCCTGCTTACAAATAATCCAAAGAAAATCATCGGCCTTGAGGGCTATGGTATTGAGGTGGTGGAACGCTTCCCCATTGAGATGGCGGCCAGTGTGGAGAATAGAAGCTACTTGCAGTGTAAGCGGGACCGGATGGGGCATCTGATGGAAGTTGAAGATGAATAAAACCGGTAAAATAAATGCCTCTTTCTTTTGGGAGGCCACTCTCTATATACAAGTAATGAAGGTGAAAATGCTATGGCAAACATGATTGAAGGAAACCTGAAGGCGGACGGAAAAAAATTCGCAATTATTGTCGCCCGGTTTAATTCTTTTATTTCGGAGAAGTTATTGGAAGGAGCTCTTGATACTCTGGTCCGTTCTGGAGCTTTGGAGGAAGATATCGATGTCGCCCGGGTTCCCGGTGCTTTTGAGATTCCCCTTATTGCCAAGAAAATGGCCTCGTCTCAGAAGTATGATGCTGTGATCTGTCTTGGTGTGGTCATTCGTGGTGCTACCCCCCATTTTGATGTGGTGGTCAATGAGGTTTCCAAGGGTTCTGCCCAGGTCGGTCTGGAGACAGGTGTGCCTGTCCTTTTTGGTGTGTTGACCACGGAAACCATTGAGCAGGCCATTGAACGGTCCGGCACCAAGGCGGGAAATAAGGGCGCAGAGGTTGCGGTTGCTGCTATTGAAATGGCGAACCTGCTTGTTAACCTTCAGTAATTGCTTTATCTATTGAAAACAGGTTGTATCAATCACCACAACATACTTTATAGGCATAAGAAATTCGTCGTTATTGACGGTATCTTAACTGATTTGTGGTTGAATAATTCAATATCTATAACATTACGTAACAATATTGATTAACCTTTTGCACTTCATTGTTTTATTCTATGGGAATACGTCGAAAATCACGTGAGGCTGCTATGCAGTTTCTTTTTCAGGAGGAGTTTTTTCCTGATGGTGTTCAGTTGCAAGAGGATTTTGATGCACGTTTTGAACGGTTTTGTGCCCTTTATTCGGTACAGAAATTGGCACTCCCCTACGCCCTTGAGTTGCTGCGGGGGACTATGCTCCATCTTGAGCGTATTGACACCTTGATAAGGGAAAGTGCGAGTAACTGGCGTATGGAAAGGATTGCCCTCACTGATAGAAATCTTTTGCGTATCGCAGTCTATGAGATGCTGTTCAGTGAAGATGCTCCAGATCAAGTGGTCATCAATGAGGCGGTGGAGATCGCCAAAAGGTATGGAACAGAAGAATCGCCTCCCTTTGTTAATGGCATCCTTGATGCGGTGCGCGTTGTGATCCGCAGCAGTATTCCCGGCCAGGGAGAACTCAAGGTTGCTCAAGATAAAGATCGCCAAAAAATGACGGGCGAAAGAGACGAAGTGACGAAGGATGACTCTGAGCCGTCTGTAAAAAAGTGACCTGCCCCTCCTCATGAATCAAACACCAATCAAGACAAGGCCTGGGCTGAAACAGGAAGCGGTTGCTGTTTGTGGGATTTTTCTTTCTTGTTTTCTTCTTATCAGTCTGTTGTCCACATCTTTGTCTGCCGGCCCAAACTGGGGTGGTGAATTGGGCCGGATTCTTAGTCGGTTTTTCGTGGACTTTATCGGTGTGGGCGCCTATTTGCTGGATGCGCTTCTTCTTTTCTGTTCTTTTCTTTTTTTTGGTCCCCGCATGACCTTTGATCGTTTGCCGCAGATAACGGCGGGTTTGACCGGTGCGGTTATTGCTGCCTGCGGGCTCTTTTCTTCTCTGTCATTGCAGGGCCTTGTGAGTGTAGACGCAGGTGGTTTTCTTGGAAAGGCTGTTCTGGATCTGTTGCGTTCAGTGATTGGTGGACCAGGTGCCGTGCTTTTCTTAGTTCTGATCTTTGTTATTTCCATCATGCTCTCCACCCGCCTTTCCCCATATGCCTTTG
>JAQVER010000093.1 GCA_028697885.1 Desulfocapsaceae bacterium | reverse complement strand
TTTCCAAGACCACTGGCTTCCCATTGAAAAGAATTTATGAGTTGTTCCCATCCGGCCCTGGTAAAGGTGCTTGTAAGATGGCTGGACTTCCAAAACCAACCGGTTGCGTATAATCTGACCAGTTGATTTTTATGCCGTTTAAAGGGGAGATGCCGTCAGGTATCTCCCCTTTTTTTTTTTACATCCATCCCCTTTCCGCAATACAGCCGCTGTCAGAAAATAACATGGCCAAGCAAATAACCAAGACGGTATCAGGGCCGTAAGAAACTAGCTAAAAAAGATCAGCTTGTTTCTTAATGGCCTCTGAATCTAGCCAACATCACCTGACACCCCTTGATAGCCCGTGATTGTGCCTTGCAAAAGAAGTTCATTTGTGTAGATAATGAGGAACTTGAGAAGCACTGCTTCGTTTGTCATCATCTCCAGGAGAAACAATCCATGAACTTCTGTGCCGGAATCATCTTCCTCTTTCTTCTCAGCTGTTTTTCCCCTGATATTTCTCAGGCGGCAGATCCTGTCCAAATTCCTCCTCCACTCGCTCCCTGGGTTGACTGGGTTCTTCATGGGCATGAAGAGGAGCTGCTGTGCCCTCCTTCCTACAATGACTCCTCCGTTTTGCTTTGCGAATGGCCATCACAACTGGATATCAGGGTGACGGAGCAAGGTGGTTCTTTCCGGCAGCAATGGCTGGTCCAGCATGAACGCTGGTTGCAGCTTCCTGGAGACACAAACCATTGGCCCATTGATGTCAAGGTGAACGATCAAACAGCCTTGGTCATGGACAGGGAAGGCGTTCCCAATATACGAGTCAAGAGCGGCAGTTATGAAATCACTGGCAAGTTTCAATGGTCAAGGCTTCCTGAATATCTCACCCTCCCGGCCCATACCGGCCTCATCTCCCTGGTTCTGAAAGAGCGGTCCATTGATTTTCCCAATTTTGACAGCGATAACCGACTCTGGCTGCAGACCTCAAGAGAAAAAACGGAAAAAATAGAAAACAGCCTGACCCTGCAAACCTTCCGGCTTATTGATGACACTATTCCTTCCCAGACGGTAACCCTGCTCAAACTGGATATCGCTGGGACCGCCAGGGAAGTGGTACTCGGGCCAGCCTTTGTTACCGGACAGGCCATCCCCCTCTCCCTGAGCGGCGACCTTCCGGCACGACTTGAACCTGACGGTAGAATACGGGTTCAGGTCCGACCCGGACAATGGACAATAAAACTCACTACCCGGCAAGTTGGTCCGGTAACGACATACCACTGGGCCCGGCCAGACGACCGGTACTGGCCCGCCGAAGAGATCATTTCCTTCCAGGCTCATCCCGATCTGCGTACCGTGGAAATTGAAGGGGTGTTACCCGTTGACCCCCTGCTGACCTCAATGCCTGAAGAATGGCGAACCTTTCCTGCATACCGGATGCTTACCGGTGACACCCTGCAGTTTAAAGAGACACGCCGGGGCTCTCCGCAGCCTTCTCCTGATCAATTGAGCCTGCAACGCAATCTTTGGCTGCGTTTTGATGGCTCCGGCTACACCTTCCAGGACATAATCAGCGGCCAGAAGAACAATGGCTGGCGGCTGGAGATGGCACCTCCCCTGGAACTTGGTCGGGTGATGGTCAATAACCGGGAGCAGTTCATCACCAAACGCGCAGGGAGTGAGAAGGCAGGCGTTGAAGTACGGGAAGGGCAGTTGCAGCTCACCGCTGACAGCACCTATTCCGGCCGGATCTCCACCCTGCCGGCAATCGGCTGGGATCATGATTTTCAAAAAGTCCAGGCTACTCTCCACCTGCCCCCAGGATGGAAGCTCCTTAATGCCACAGGTATCGACTCCATTGCCGATACCTGGATTGAGCGTTGGAGCCTGCTCGATTTTTTTCTGGTTATCATCTTTACTCTGACCGTAGCCAGACTCTATGCCCGACCAGCCCTGACCGTCATCGCCTTCCTCTCCTATGTGCTCAGCTATCACGAACCAGGCGCACCTCGATGGGTATGGCTGGCCATCCTGGTGGGTGTGGCCCTGCTCCGTCACCTGCCAGCAGGAAAATTCAGACAGGTTGTTAAGGGATATCAGGCCGTCACCCTTCTGAGTCTGATTGTCATTGCCATCCCCTTTGCCATCCACCAGTTACGGGTAGGGATTTATCCACAACTGGAAAAGCCCTGGCAATCCATGACTACGTTCTCTCAACGAAAAGCAGCACAACAGGCACCCCCGGCTCAAGCGCTAAAAGGGTTGGCCCCAAACGCAGAACTCATGGAGTCAGCCATGGATGCAATGTCGCAACCGGCAGAAATAGCTAGAGGCACATTAACAAAAGCGAACCGACTCATAAGCAAATCCGCCGCCCCCCTTGCTCCCTCTCCCTATCAAAATCGAGTCGACCAATATGACCCGAAGATGATCCAGCAGACCGGCCCTGGGCTTCCGGCATGGCAGTGGAAGGCGATTCCCATAAACTGGTCGGGACCGGTGCAGCGTGATCAACACATAACCTTCACCCTTATCGGGCCGAAAACCAATCTGGTCCTTGCCTTTGCCCGTGTTCTCCTGATGTCCCTGCTGGCGTTGGGACTGTTGAACATCAACTGGCACCCGGGCAGAGGTTGGCGATTGCCGGATTGGAAAAGCTATTTCATTCTTCCGTTTCTCTTAGGATTCCTTTTTAGCCCGGCCCCTGCCCGGGCCGGAGAGATTCCCAGCCCGGAGCTGTTTGAACAGCTGCGGACCCGTCTCCTGGAAAAGGCGGACTGTTTTCCCGACTGTGCCGATATCAGTACGATGGCCGTCACCTTGAGCCCGGAGGCCCTCAAGCTGACCATGCAGGTGGACAGCCAAATTGACGGGGCCATTCCCCTTCCCGGTCATGCCAATCACTGGCTACCGCAACAGGTCTTTCTCGATGATACGCCCGCAACCGCCCTGTTCAGAACAGAGCAGCAAGTCTGGATTCTGGTGCCAGAAGGCAAGCATCAGATCCGGCTGCAGGGCAAAATCCCCCGACAGAATAGCATCCAGCTTCCGCTACCCCTGCGCCCTCATCATATCACCACCGATATCCAGGGCTGGATTGTGGAAGGAATCCATGAGGGGATCCCCGACAATCAGCTCCAGTTTAAACGGGTGGTCAACAAAGAGGAAAGCTCCACCCAGATCCTGGAGAGTGGGATACTACCGCCCTTTGTTCTCATTGAGCGCAGCCTGCTGCTCGGCCTGACCTGGAAGGTTGAAACCAGGATCATCCGCACCAGCCCAAGCGGCTCGGCCATCGTCCTGGATATCCCCCTGCTTCCTGGAGAATCCGTACTCAGCGAAGGCATCCGGGTGCAGGAAGGGTGGGCAAAGATTACCCTCGAAGCTGAGGACAGTGAGGCGCACTGGGAGTCTACTCTTGAAAGAAGCGACCGGATCATCCTTAAACATGCCGATACCGATCAATGGACAGAGATCTGGCGGGTTGATGTCAGTCCGATCTATCATATGGAAACGACGGGGATTCCGGTTATCCTCCATCAACAGGGAGCGCGTTGGTATCCCACCTGGCATCCCTGGCCCGGCGAAGAAGTAACACTGCAGATCTCACGCCCCGAGGGCATTGCCGGCCAGACCCTCACCATTGACAGGAGTTTTCTTCAGCTGCGCCCGGGAAAACGGGCCAGCGAGGGCAAGTTGGACCTGTCCATCCGCAGCAGTCAAGGAGGACAGCACGCCATCATCCTGCCTGCCGCCGCGCAACTGCAGAAGGTCACCATCAACGGTACCATTCAGCCGGTCCGTCATGATGGCCCCAAAATCTCATTGCCGATCATCCCGGGAAGACAGGATATCTCCCTTGAATGGCGCGAGCCTGCCGGCTTGAGCGTTTTCTACAGAACACCGCAGATTGATCTCGGCATGACAAGCGTCAACGCCGCCATCGATGTGACCCTGCCGCAGGACCGATGGCCACTTTTCCTGGGCGGACCTTTGATGGGACCTGCTATATTATATTGGTCAACACTGCTTGTAGTGGCGTTGGTGGCCTTTGCGATCAATAAAAGCGGCCTGACGCCCCTTCGATTTTATCAGCTGTTCCTCTTAGGCATCGGCATGAGCATGAGCAATCTTTTCAGTTGCCTGCTGGTGGTGGGCTGGCTTGTCGCCCTCCATTTCCGGAAGTCACTCAGAGCAGAGCTAGACAAGAACTCCTTCAATCTGATCCAGACCGGTCTCGGCTTCCTCACCGTGCTGGCCATGATGGCCCTGGTCTGGGCAATCAGCCAGGGACTGCTGGGACACCCTGACATGAATATTATCGGCAATGGATCCAACAGCAGGATGCTGCGCTGGTATCAAGACATCAGCGGACATAATCTGCCGCAGGCCTGGCTGTTCTCCATTCCCATGCTCGCCTACCGAGTGGCGATGCTGGCCTGGGCCCTGTGGATCTCATTTACCCTGCTTGGACTGTTGAAATGGGGCTGGAAAATCGTAAACGAGCCGAGACTTTGGGATAGTAGTGCGAAGAAAAAAAATGACAGCACTAAAGAGAAAACAGAAGATATTTGAGGGTTCAGTAATGTCTGGTTAGGAAATTGTACTACCGTCTAAAGAAGCGGATAATTCAGTTTTTTACAAGTTCATCTTAAATGAGAACGTCATGAAAACCATGGCGAAGCGAAGAATAACCTTCCACTTTGGCCGATAAATATCAACAATTACTATCAGGACAAAATTCGATGAAAGCAAAAATCCAGTTAGGCGAATTACTCATCGCTAAGCAAATAGTTTCAAAAGAACAAATTAACGAGGCGCTACGTATACAGGTAAGTGGAAACAGACGTCTTGGATCTTTGCTTATTAAAATGGGGTTCATCACCGAAGAACAGCTATTAGATATCTTATCCGAACAGCTGGAACTTCCGATTATCAACGTAGATAATGAGTTTACTCCACAAGTTAAAGGTCTACTCCCTCGCTACCTCTGTCGTAAGTACAATGTGCTTCCTTTACAAATAAGAAAAGACAATATCATTACCTTAGCTATGGCTGACCCATTAGACGACGAGGCCATCAATAACGTAGAAAACTTTACCGCCATGGTTGTGAAACCGTGTCTTGCTCAGCAACAACATATTTCTAAGGCCATCAATCAATATGTTCCTTTTTCTGTCAAGGAAATCTTTCATTTATTGACACTTAACCACGCTGTGAAGTTCATTTCCACCGTCGCTGTTATTTTATTGCTCACAACAAGTGTCATTCTGGTTAACTATATCTATCATGAACAATATGGAACTATCTCCAAAACAGATAGCTCTGTTGTTTTTAAAAACCATGACTTAATGTTAGAATTGAACAAAAATGGTAAAATTTCTTTGCTTGGACGAGCGGTTAGATCAGAAGGTTATTACGCCGTAACTTTTGACAAAATAGAAACACTCAACGAATTTATTGCACATAAAAAAAACGATTTTTCTGAAAAACAAGCCGCCTGGCTACAATGGGTTATAAAGAACCGAATCGAGAAAAAAGTATCCACATATAGAATAACCTCCTCTTCTTAATTTTCATTCGTACAAAAAGAATGTTATTCATAAATGATATAATAAAAAATATCCTGCCAAGGAGGCAAAAATGCGAAGTTCGCGTTCTACATACGTGGAACGGATACACTCATTTGACAGTAGGGATGGCGTGGACGAACTTAACCCGTTTCCTTAACCCACCCACACTATCAGAGCGGCCTTACAGCTACCTGGATGACCAATATTGTCAGCAGGCACAGGATATTTTCACCCCAATTTTTATTTCACGACCGAGCTATCTTTGGAGACAACTCATTCAGCCGAGACTCCCTCTCATTTTTTCTTTTCTACCGATTCTCCTGGTACTGGCCTTGCCCACTTCGGTAATGGCTACTGTATCCAAGCAATTCCACTTTGAGTGGAAGTATGACATCAACCTGCCCGGATTATCCGGCTACATAATTTACAAAAACAATCAACATCTTTTAACCATCAATTCCCCCGCAATCACAGACTGTGATATTGATGTGGACTTAGAACCTGGTCAGACCATTGTCTTTACCATGAAGGCCTTTGATCTAAACGGCAATGAGAGTGCCATCTCTGCACCATATTCCTTTAATATCCCTGCGGAAGTAATAAATAACAATTTTTTACCATCAGCTTCTTTAAATATATCCACTTTATCAGGAGAGGCCCCGCTTGCTGTCGATTTCATCGCTACCGAATCGACTGACTTTGATGGAACGATTTCCTCTTATGCCTGGGACTTTGGTGATAGCACCTCTGCAAGCACTTGCAATGCCAGCCATATCTATACAACCCCTGGCATTTACATCGCAACACTGACTGTTACCGATAATGATGGTGGCACCGCTAGCGCTCAAGCCACAGTTACGGTCTCAGCTCTTCCCTCCAATAAACCACCGACAGCTTCTTTGACCTTATCAACCTCATCGGGCAAGGCCCCACTCACTGTTTATTTCTCTGCGGCCGAATCAACGGACTTTGATGGTTCCATTCTCTCGTACGCCTGGGATTTTGGGGATGGTGCTTCCGCAAATACCTCCAACGCCAGTCATACCTATATGACTGCTGGTGTTTACACTGCAACTCTGACTATAGTTGATAATGATGCAAGTGTTGTTACAACTCAAGCCACAATTACAATTTTACCATCCATTACCAATATACCTCCAAAAGCCCATTTTTATACAACAACAGAATCAGTCCATGCACCGTTAATTATAAATTTTGACGGCAGTAATTCCACCGATAGCGACGGAACAATAACAACTTACTCTTGGAATTTTGGTGATGGCAGTTCAGCTACTGGTGCACATGTCTCCCATATTTACACTATAGCTGGATCATTCACGGCAAAACTTACCGTTACAGACGACAAGGGAGGGCAAGATACTTATGAACAAGTCATTTTTGTCGAGACAGCCATGGGGCAACCCATAACCCCTGTCGCGGCTATCACTCTTACTCCACAAGTCCCTACAATCCACGATGCTGTGCAGTTTTCAGGAACTGCCTCAACAGTATCGACCGGAAATATCATTCATTATCTATGGGATTTTGGTGATGGGGAAAATGGGGTAGATGGAATTGTATCCCACCGATATGAGATCCCAGGTATTTATACCGTCACATTAACGGTGTGGGACGGCTATGATAACAGCAGTTATAAAAAAACTTCTTTGACGGTAAAATCCTTAGGAAATACTACGCAGAAATCCGAAGTAATACGAGGAGCCCAAAATGCTATTCTTTTCCTGCTGTTAAAAAACTCAAATCGTTAACAACAGAATCAGCATTTCCCCTTGACTATGATTCATCGTTTATCATAAAGTAACATTGATTCTTACATAGTAACGTGCTAATGTCCGATTAAGCATTTGCGTGTAATTTTTGGTTGATTTGTTGCGCTACTGTTTCTGCTCAAATATGAAGGGGCTTAGTCATCCGGCTTTCATTAAAGATTTGGTTACCACAACTATCGAGCCCCTGTTAACACTTACCGGTTCTCCAGGTTGTTCATGACAATCAATAGCCAGGGAGAAAAGATATAATACGTCCGGCCAAGATCTGGATCATCAAACCGTGCAGGCGTCTTACTCTATGATGAGATGGATGGTATACCTAAAGATGTCACTTCCTCCATGCGAAGAACTTCTCAATATCCCACCGCAACAGATAATCAAAGGCAATTTATTTGGCAGTCAGATCAAAGCGGCCTTTGGAAAAACCTCATTTTATAACAGGCTCAACTGTAGATATTTTCTTTAAATTTTCAAAATCTGAAAACACCTTTCATTACCTTTTTAAGAGATATACTCTGTGGGCACTTAACCCATATAACTTTTTTTTAAAACAGATTCGAAAAACATGTTTGACGAACATTCATCAGATATGCGATGTCTTTTGGGCATATTAGATATTCTTTTCTCTATACTCAGCTTCGCTTTAGCCATGTGGATACAATCCGACATACCACCGATAAAAGTAATCTCCTCTTCTCCACCCTTTTTCATCCTACCTCTTCTCTTGAGCCTGCTCATTTTCTTCCTGTCTTATTTTGATGCTTATCATAGCCCCCACTCAGCTTCCAACTTGTTTTATACGGTCTCAGTTGTCAAATCTATGACTGCTACCCTTGGATTATTTTTTGCTTTTATCTTTTTTCTGGACATTACTTATATCAACCGTCTGACGCTTACTTTTGCAGGTATTATTCTGGTAGGGTTGATCACTTCACGAATAATAGTGATTCAATATTTTCATTATGCGGTGCGGCATGGTAAATATCTGCTTAAAATTCTGATCATTGGTTCAGGGAAACGCGCCCTTTCCTTATCACATTCCCTTACAGACAAATCTGAATGGGGCATTGATATTGTAGGCTATTTAGACATTGATCCAAAACTCATTGGCAAGGAAGTTTATAAAGGACACGTTATAGGAACAGTCGAAGATATTGACTCTATTCTGAAAAACCATGTCATTGATGAAGTAATCGTAGCTATTCCCAGAACGATGCTTGCCGATGTAGATGAGATTGCTCATGCTTGTGAAGATGAAGGGGTTAAATTCAGGTTTATGGCTGATATCTTTAACCTTGCTGCAACTCGTATCAGCCTGATAAAGCTGGCAGGCGTTCCCCTTTTGACACTTGAACCTGTAGCTTTGGATGAATCCAAACTTCTGATAAAGCGGATCATGGATTTAAGCTTGACGTTACTTGCACTCCCCTTTTTACTCCCGATCCTCGGCATCATTGCGATCTGCATCAAACTCGATGATGGTGGGCCTGTTATTTTTGTCCAGGAAAGGGTTGGGCTAAAAAAACGACTATTCCCCATGCTTAAATTCCGATCCATGCATGTAAATGCTGAAAGCATGTTGAAAGATATTGAACACCTGAATGAAGCGGATGGCCCAAATTTCAAAATTGCTAACGATCCAAGATTAACCAGAGTGGGGCGCTTCCTTCGCCGCACCAGCCTCGACGAACTGCCACAACTCCTTAATGTCCTTTACGGTAATATGAGTTTAGTTGGTCCTCGGCCCATGTCTATTCGCGATGTAAAACTTTTTAATAAAGGCATCCAGCGTAAACGGTTCAGTGTTAAACCTGGCATTACCTGTATCTGGCAGATATCTGGTCGCAGCGACTTATCGTTTAACAAATGGTTAGAACTGGATTTACAATACATCGACAACTGGTCGCTCAGTCTTGACTTGGTGATTCTTCTCAAAACTATTCCGGTAGTTTTGTTGCGTAAGGGGGCCGTTTGACCTTGATCTTGACACCAAGAATCTCTTTATGATATCCAGTTAAATTGGATCTCAATTTTGCACAATTCTTATTAGACTTCCTCTAGAAAACGTACCGACATCAAAACACAAATACGGGAAAAAACTCTTCACAACCTGAGACTTAACTTTGTAAAGATGATTCCATTTTGAAAAAAATATTTTACCATTAAATGGGTCTCTTTTGATAATTATTCATGCAGATACTGACGATCTGGCAAATCCCTTAGGCGGAGGAGCCCCGGTCAGAACTTTTGAAATCAACAAAAGATTGGCGACACGTCATAAAGTTACTGTTCTGACGGCCATGTTTCCAGGGGCACAGAGGGAGGAAACAAAAGCGGACATTCTTTATCACAGACTTGGCATGCAGATATATCCCTTTGGTCTTTCTCCTCATCTGACCTACCTTACACGTCTCCGCCCCTACCTCAGGGCACACAACCATGATCTTGTTATTGAAGAATTCATGCCCCCGCTCGGATTCTGCGGCCTTCCTTGGGCCACAAACAAACCCGTTATTTCACTTGTACAATGGTATTTTTTTGAATTCTGGGAAAAAAAGTACCATCTCCCCTTTCAACGCTGGATGAAAAAAATCGCGAATAGGGGTCGTTACCACAATTTCATCGTTCAAAGTAATTGTATGGGTGAAACAATTAAACAATTTTTACCAAATGCCGTTATTGCTAAAATCCCATGCGGCATCCACGCTACCTCCTTTTTTACACCGGATAAAACTATCTATGGCGACTTTGTCCTATTTCTTGGCCGTCTTGATATTTGGCAGAAGGGTATCGACACCCTCTTAGAGGCATGGAAAATCTGCTGTGCGAATGCCAATATTAAATTGATTGTGGCAGGAGGAGGACCAGCTCAAAAACAATTAGAAAACGAAGTGACTAAAGCCAACCTGCATCACCTTATCTCTTTCTGTGGTTCCGTGCACGGAGAGGCCAAAAGAGACCTCCTGCAACAATGCCGTTTTTTAGTGATGCCATCACGGGAAGAGACTTTCGGCTTGGTTGCTCTGGAGGCGATGGCAGCGGGAAAGGCCGTTGTCGCCTTTGATATTGACCATCTCAACGAGCTTCTACGCCCTCACTGGGCTGAGCTGATAAAACAGCATAATCCGGAACAGTTGGGCCAAACGATTTGCCGTCTCTGGCAGGACAAAGACCGTTGCCAAAAATTGGGGAGAGAGGGCTTGAAACAAGCCGCGAACTACTCTTGGGATACATTAGCCGACCAGCAGGAACAATTTTATCAAGACATATTGAGAACAAATCAACCATGAAGATCGCCTTATACCAACCATGGATATACTTATACGGAGGCTTAGAACGTTCCTTACTGGAATTGGTGCAACGCAGTCGTCATCAATGGACCATTTTCACAGGTCACTATGAGCCCGAAAACACATTTCCTGAATTCAAAAAATTAGATATTGTCGAATTGTCACCGTTATCAATTGACCGTAACATGTTACAAGTTCTCAAGGCAGGAATTAGAATTTTTTTGCAAAAAATTCCCTTGGATGACTACGATGCGTTAGTTATCTGGTGTGACGGCATGGGGGATATGGCAACATTCCGTAACCATGAAAAACCGGTATTCAACATCTGCAGCACTCCGCTGCGCCCTGTATTCGATCCGGTTTACATTGAACAAGCCTTACATACTCGTCCCTTTCATAGTCAGATGGCTTTTTATCTCTTCAAAACCCTTTTTGCCATCATAGATCGTTTAGCCTGGAAACACTATACCGGCGTCATTGCCACCAGCCAGGAAGTCAAACAACGTATTCTCACGGGACGCCTCTATAGAGATACCGACCAGTTGCAACTGTTTTATCCTGGTATTGACTGGAAAAGCTATGAACCTCCATCCGAGACACCAAGTCAAACCCTTCTATTGCCGGGCCGGATCATGTGGTCAAAAAATATAAGCCTTGCCATTCATGCTTTTATAAAATCCGGATTACCGACCCCATGGAACCTGGTTATCGCGGGATTCGTGGACAAAAAAAGCCAACCCTACCTCAAAGAACTTAGAAAGTTAGCTCAAAATTGTCCGCAGATTATTTTTGAAGAATCGCCTTCAGACAATCGACTCAGAGAGCTCTATCAAGAGGCCGCTCTTATTCTTTTTACTCCTTTAAATGAAGACTGGGGGATTGTCCCCCTTGAAGCAATGGCCAGTTCCAAAGCTGTTATCGCCAACGCCAGCGGTGGTCCAAAAGAAAGCATACTGCACGGTAAAACAGGCTGGCTTCTGGAGCCCACTGTTGACGCCTGGAGTGAACAACTCAAAAAACTCCCCGGCCTGGAAGAAACTATCAAACAAATGGGCAAGAGCGCGCGCGCGCATGTCAGACAATATGATTGGTCAGAATTTACTATGGGCATTGATAAGGTCTTTGACAAATGGGCTATGACACACTAAAAATCAAAAAGAGTCTTTTCTTATAAAAGTATTATTCAACATGAGAGAGTATACGAATGAAGATCGAACATAAAAAAAACTGTATTCAGAACAGCCACTATGATTCGCAGAGGGGTATTTCTGTCCGGGAAATCCTCTACCGCATTTTTTCCCGTTTTTATCTGTTTCTCGCTTGTCTTATCATTGTTCCTCTACTGGTAATTTATTTTGCCTATCTCATTCCACCTCAATATGAGGCAACAACCAAAATTCTTATCCGCCATAATGACACATCGTCTTTTTCTGAATCAAACAGAGCGGCATCTCAGCAGACAAATATGTCCAGCCAAAGCATCGTTGAGATTCTGACAAGTCTGCCTGTTTGCGAAAGGGTCGTACAAGACCTGGATATCAAATCCAGCGATATTGCCAAACCAGCCTATAAAATTCTTATGGGTTATATGGCACGAGTTTTCCATGTATTTAGCAACACAGAAGCTGGAGACCAAGCGGCAACAAAAACTAAAAAAACTTCATTACTCGCCAAAGAACTTAAAGGAGCAATTTCCCCAAAAATTACAGATAAAGGACAGGCAGGGTTCCTCCGAGATGATGAGCTTATTGAAGTGAATGTCCGTTCTTTTAACCAGCAGGCAGTAGCGGGTATAACAAATAAACTTGGTGAAGAGTTCATCAACGAATACTATCGAATTTTTGAGGAGGATGCCCAACGTACTTATCAGTACCTAAATCGACAGATTGCCATTGCGGAAGGTCATTTTGGTGACAACGAAGCAGCCACTACACCAACTGGCACGCATGCAAACGAGGAAAGCATCCTCTCTGAAGAAGCATGGGCCGACAGTAATGTGACCATGAATCCCATCGTTGACAGAACATCAAGACAGATAGCAGAACTGGAAAAAGAACTGTATCGATTACGCACCATATATTCCAACAATTCTTCTGAAGTTAAACAAATGGAAGCAGAACTGGCCGGTGCCAAACAACGCCTGAAATCACATAAGAATCAGGAATCGACGGAATCCATACTTAATATTCTGAAAGAAAACAGACGTCAGGCCTATATGACCCTGCAGATTTATAAAAATAAGCTCATCCCTATTTCGATTGTTGAAAAGGCCATTACACCGGTAAAATCGCCGATGTTGATTCTTTCCAGATATCTTTTAGCTGGAGGGATTGGTTTAGTCGCCGGACTATCATTGGGTTTTACTCTCATCATGTTTCTCGGAGCCATTGACAACCGGTTGTACACCCCTTGGGATATAGAAAAAATTTCAGACATTGAAATTATCGGCTCCATTACAGAGGACAAAAAACTGAGCCAAAAAGACATATTTGCAGATATTACGCAATTGAAAATCAGTAATGCTATTATAGAAACATTAGGAATGCTGGAACTGAAAACAAGCGAGAAAGAAAGTATACTGATGGTGGCAGGAGCCGCCAATAATGAAGGGAAGACAGCAATTTCCCTTCAGTTAGCCTGCGCCATGGCTCACGACCAACGAGCCCGCGTTCTTCTTATAGATGCTAATTTCAATAAACAGGATCTTACCAATGGTTTACTCGGCTCAGACAACAAATCTCAAGGAATCATTGATGTGCTCACGGGTCAGGTATCTATTGATCAGTTAATTCAAAAAACAGCTTTTAACAATCTCGATTTTCTACCGGCTGGTAATGCAGGCAAACGTGAATCCGTCGGATTCTATCGAAAAAGCCTGCATCTTGCCATGGATCGTTTACGCCAAGAGTATGACCTGATTATCATCGACACACCGGGACTGCTTAAATCAATGGACGCCGCTCTGTTCGCAGCAGAAGCCAATCATATTCTCATGGTAATCAAGGCCGGTGTAACCAGAAGGGAAACCTTCCTCAATGCTCAGCAAATGCTCAGCCGAGCTGATGATAAAATTATTGGCGCCATCCTTAATTTCAGAAATTACCCTGTTCCCCGTATGTTCTATGGTCAGGAATAAATTATGGCCGATT
>JAQVER010000092.1 GCA_028697885.1 Desulfocapsaceae bacterium | reverse complement strand
AAAAATATTCTGGTTTCTCGCTTCATCATCGTCCTCCTTCAGTTCCGTCGATGGAAATCCGTTTAGCATAATCCTAAATAGACCTACGCCATAAAGTCGCAAAGATCTGACAAACATCACGACATTGGTCACTGTGTAATTTAAGCAATTGCAATGCCAACACCATTGGGGCCGCGATCAACGGCCAATTTACTGACTTTCTTCCGAATTTCGAAAGAGGTGGGGAGTCTTGTCGCCTTTGGATGAGTCCGCTCTATTGAAAGAATCTTTCACAGTGCCTCTACTTCTTTGAAGGATTGTTTCAGGGCACCTTACCGTAGCATCTCTCAATCAATATTAAGCTCTCTTCTTTTAGCCTTCACACCTGCTGAGGCATTTACCGTATCCAGTAAAACAGTTTGTCGGTTTTGAGAAGACTTCGCCTGAATTCTTACGCGATCATCTGGGGAAATACCAGACTGAATGTGCTTCCTTCTCCCGGTTTGCTCTCCACCAGTATGTCCCCGCCGTTGTCTCGTATTATTTTCCTGCATGCGGAGAGCCCCAATCCGGTTCCCTTCTCTTTAGTTGTGAAAAACGGCACGAAAATCTTAGACAGGTTCTCAGAAGCGATGCCCCGACCCTGATCGGTAACCGAAATCGTGAATTGATTTTCCAGCTGATTGGCGCTGATGGTAACCGTTTTGCCTGGTGCGGAGTGTTCGATTGAGTTCTTGACCAGTTCCTCAATCATCAAAATGAGATCGGTATCATTGATTCGCAGCAGACCCGAAACGTTGCCTAACTGCGTCTCCACCGTGACACGGTTTTCTTTAGCGATTTTGCTGACTCTTTCACGCGCTCTTTCAATAGCGCTGCCGACTTCCACAAAGTCCCGACGCATGGTCTCATGCCCCGGTCTGAAATGCAGCAAAGCCTGATTGAGGGTTGTTACTCGGTCAATGATGCCCTGCATGTTCTCATCGAAGCTACGCTCAGAGGATGGCAACCCTGATGACTGGAATCTTTTGAGTCCCTTAAGAACTTCCTGCAGCTCCGACGCCATGGCCAAAGTCACCTTGCCCAACGATGCAAGGTTCCGGGCTTCGCTCACCTGCCGGTGACGCTCCTTCTCACGGTCGGAAAGGTACCCTGTAGCCACCGCCACCAGGATGTAGACCAGGATTTGCAGCAGGTTGCCTATATTGACTCCCGGCTGAGTCTTCCAGGTCATCAGAACATGGGGGAAATAGAGAAAAATAACGAGCATGGCCGTGTAAAAGCCCTTATCGAGACCATAACGGAAGCTCATCAAGATGATCGGAATGAAATAGAGCTCACGATACAGCGTGTGGTAGGCCACATGAGGTCCCATGGTCCCATAGTGAAGCGCCGTAACCGCCGCGATCATCAAAAAGACTATAACAAGATAGGTTTTGTTAGACTCTTGCAGGCTGGTTTGTGAATCTTCCATTGTTCGCACCTCTCTTGATTTTGGAAAGCCGGCACATGAGCCAAAACTACTAGCCCCATGCAGACTATTGTGATTCAATCAGATCGTAAAATCGGATGGTATGCGGCAGAATTCACGACGCAGCATGTGCAGGAATTATGAATATAGACATCCGTAACACAATGCCACAAGTCTCTCAGAGCGATTCCTCCAACAACCCCATCCTATCAGCCTCCGCTGGATACAGCTCACGCATACACATCTCCAAATCGCCGATGAGCTCTAGTGTGCTTTCGTAGGTGAGTTCCGCTCCCTGAGCAAAATGGAGAAGTACAAAATTCAGGCAGTCCGGCATGTAGGAAAAAACCTTTTCCAGATTGGCGACTCGGTTTTTCGAGTAGAGAGAAAGGTCGTCGTAAGCCAAACAGGAAAGCACTGCCTCGCCTTGCGGTCCCCATGCGGTCAGATCCTGAAGATGGTAAAAGCCTTTTCCGAAGGCGTACAGGAGAATGTTTCCCAGGCCGAGCAGGTCCATTCCAAAGGGATTCTCCGACCACTCATAGGTGTAGTCGAAATCAATCCATCGGTACAAACCGGTGCCGCGCTCGATGAAGATGTGATCGGTGCGGATGTCTCCATGCAGTTCGCCCATTTCATGCAGCCTGTGCATGGCCCATATGCAGTCGATGATGTTGCGTAGTATCCCGCAGAATTGGTCACGAAGGTAAGTTTCATGATCGCTCTTTATCCTCCCTATGTAGTCGTAGAAACACAAACCCTGGATGCGGTCCACGATGCGGATGGTATTTCTTGTCGCGTCATGAACGGTGATTCCTTGCATAAAGTAGGGATCAGCCGTGACTTTTTCCAGGATGCGTGCTTCCTTTTGAGGACTCCGATAGCACTTGATGGGCTGTTCCGCGATATTAATCCAGAAGGACTCGTGAAAGACGAGTTTTATGATCTTTGCAGAGCCGTCAGCCAGATCGATGCCCTTTTTTACCCAAAACTTGGGATCTCCTTCAAGGCCGAAGCGCGGCTCTGTTTCGTCACCACGCACCAGGTAGTATCTGCCTTCCAGTTCAAGTACGTGACCCGCATCGATACTCATGAATTCAGTGGTGTCCTCAATAACGGTGAGCTTACCATTGTGCTTGAATCTGGAGTATTCATTGATTTTTTCTCTGAGCTCTTGTTCGGTCATTGGTGTATCTGGATTCCTTTTCTTCAGTCGCTTCTCATAAGCCCCCTATACGTGCACCTCATAACTTATTATGGAATAAAATCCCTCTCGGTAGAATAGTTGCAACAATTGAGAATTCAATGCGATTGCCATAATTCATGCATTGCCGGAAACACTTGCTTCTGCGTTCTGCCTAGCTTGCTAATCCACCACAACAACTGCCAGGCCTTTAGCTGCATGCAGCACTTTGTGAGAGACACTGCCCAGAACAAATTCCTTGAGACCGGATAGGCCCCTTCTGCCCATAACGATTATATCATAGCCATTATGCGCCTCATCGATGATATCCTTTGCCACGTTTTTCTTTTCGGTCTCCAGCTTGACTGCAACCTTGTTTTGGGCAAACCCGGCTTGCAGCAGAAGATCTCTGGCTTTTTGCAAGGCATTCTTCACATTGGCCTTTTTCTGTTCTTCAAGGGCAAAAAAAACATCCAGTCGGGTTCTTATGTGTGGAATCTCGGCTGCACTTCCCAATTGCGAGATGGCGCTGGTATCAGGGACCACGCTCATCAGAGTGATTGCATGATCCTTAGTCACAAACCTGGCGACGAATTCGACGGCCCGCATTGCGTTTTCCGAATCATCTATAGCGATGAGAACTTTACTTGTCATAGAGTTTCCTCCTTTCAATCATCTCAATTGGTCATCATGTAAAAGCGCATCTTACAATTCCTGCCGAATGGAGTTCGCCGAAATCAATGGATCATACGTAGCCGAGAAAGCCTTCAACTTGAATCCCTATCTTGAATTTGTTTTATTTCCTCATCAATCTCCTCTGAAATATCAATCATTTTCACCTGGCCGCTTGTGGTGTAGTCGGTGGTCTTGACCTCGCTGACATTCCGCAGGGCTTTTATGACGGCATCGATCCTATGCCCCTGTTCTTCAATCACTTGGAGCGAATGCACGATGTCCTCGTCAGATACCAACTTCCGGCAATGACGCACTTTGCCCCCAATGATCATATTTGCGTTAAGCAGGTGATGCGACAGAGTCACCATAACTTCTTTCACTGTTTGGAGCGCCAGTTCGTTTTTTTCACTTTCATATTTCAGTTCGAGAAGCCTCTTTTTGCGGTCCATGATCATACCGATGAGAAATCCTGTCAGGCCGCCGAAAAATGCAAAAGGCATGGCCATCATCAACATCTCCGCTTGAAACGAGTGCAGCGCTTTCGTCGCGAGTTCTTGTAAGCTGAAATCAAGGTTTCCTTGTTTGTGCAGGTGAGCGATCATGGCTACAACCATGGTGTAAGGATGCAAAATCAAGTAACCCACGAATAGACCGAGGACTGAGAAAAGAACCTGATTGCGGTATGACTTGACCATAATTTTTCCTTTCAGCACGATTCCACATCACCTTAGCGGCTTCCTGCACGAACCTTTTGGCATTCCGAGATCAAGCGAACTTTCCGAGGGCACCAACCAGAAGCGTCTTATCTTATTCGTTACAGCGAAGGTCCTTGTCAGAGGTGAGATTATGCACTGATAGACGGACCACGGTTCCTTGCACGGGTATGAATGGAAATTCTGTAACGAAAGAAGTGCCATGCCGCTTTGATTTTCCATATCCGCCTAGATAGCGTTCGCATTGCTGATGACGTGTACCATCGGGAGAAATCATCTCCACCTGAACGTAACCGCTGGGCATGAAGTAGGAAAATCGTCGCCTTTGTATATGACCGTTCACGATAGTCCCCCCGTCCTTTTGGTACACGCCTATATTCGACAAGCGAATATCCTTTGCATTTACCGTTTCTACAGTCATGGTGCCCTCTTTGACTAAATTCGGGCCATACGTTGCACACCCGAAAGTCAACAAGATCGTCAACCAAACACAAAAGCGAACCGCTGATTCACAGGTCTCAAACAATTTCGATTTATTCATTCCACCATCCGAACATGGTTCTTCAGGGGCTCCTCGGTCAAACCAAACACCCCGAAATAGGCTTAAAAAGTTTTGCTGCATCCTGAAGAGGTGAAAGTCACCTCATCAGGATTTTCTCGTTACGCTTATTGGCCGTGGTGCATGTGACCCGAAGTTTGCCCGGAGTGGGGCTGCTGCGGTGTCGTCCCCGTGCGACCCATGTCACCCTGGTGACCGTAGCCGGCGCCAGATCCAGGGCCGACACCACTATGGCCAGCACCCGTTCCAGTGCCCATTCCCTGGCCGCCGCCACCGCCACTGGCATCCGAACAACCGCTTCCACCACGACCACCACCATGCCCACTACCGTCACCGCCATGGCCGGCTCCGCCATCGCCTCCGTGGGCAGCCAGCATAACTCTGGCTCCCTCAGGAATAAATCCTGAGAGAGCTAATGTAGCTCCAAACAACACAATCAAGCAACCGATCAAACTCGCTGTTATAAACTTGGTCATAATATAGTCTCCTTTCATGAGGTTTTTTTCGGCTTCAACAAGCTCCTGCATCCATTCTGCCATTCACTATTTTAATTCTACGACATCGTTTGGTTTAACCTCTCCCGTCAGCACCTTGGCCAGCGCGTAATGTTCACCAACCAGCTCCACTATTTGCACCCTGCCAACTTCGTCTCTTTTGTAGGATGGTATTGTGGACTTCGGGGAATGCGACGGTATCTTTGCGAACCTGTACACAATGAACTGTTGCCCTACCTGGGCTCCCTGCTTTTCACCTACGCACAGATAGGCTGCACCATCAATCATTTCAAGGATTTGCCCTCTCATAGCGTATTTGTGCCCGGCGGATTCCAGCGTGGCACAGCCCACCATCATGAAGATCAAAACTGCAAATAAGACAACGCCGGCTACTTTCATTTTCATTGATGTTTCTCCTCTATTGCTATTATTGTTCCCTGCTATCACCGGAGCGCCACTGTAATCATCTATCATCTCCTCACTACCTTCGTGCTGACCGCGTCGGCGTCACGACCCCAATCTCCAACCATTAGCACTATCTTGGCTTTGCTGAGTTCTTGATAGTGACTTCTTGCATAATAGGAGAGGCAATACTTATGCCAATCTGATTTGGCTGTTCTATATCGGTATCATTGATGATTGGGATAAGAGATTGGATATATGTGGAACAAGCAGTCTGGCCGTCTTACATACGCTTAGGTGAGATGACTTCCCCTACAGCTGAGGCTAACATTCATGGAGAACTTGGAGAACTCTCACTCGGGCGGAGAGATCGCCAAAAAAACACTCGTGGGAGCAGAATCAAGATTTTTCAGAAACTGGGATCTCTGACCGCCCGCATGCCAATTGAAAGAAACTTGCATAGAGTTGCAAGATATTTTCAGTTTTTAAGTTGTCCCCAAACGGCAAACCGCCATCACGCTGCCGGTTTGTCTTCATGTCAAAACTCATCACGCCGATGAGCATACAAAGGAACTAAATCTCTACCGCAACTATCGTGATGTTATCTCTGCCCCCGACTGCCAATGCGGACCTGGTTAGTGAATCCAGTTTTGCTTCGAGGGGACTTCCCGATGTCAAGATCGACACCATTTCATCCTCTGATACATAGTCATGAAGCCCGTCGGTTGTCAGCAGAAAAATATCCCCGACTGCAGCTTCAAACTCCCCGTTATCCACCTGCAGGGGTTCACAGCCTAAGCATCTCAACAGAACATTTCTCAGTGGGTGATCTTTTGCTTCTTCAACGCTGATCTCCCCTTCTCGCAAAAGAAACCCCGTGACGGAGTGATCGTCGGTTATCTGTATGAGATGTCCTTCGCGGAGCAAATACGCCCTGCTATCTCCCGTATGCGCCCAGGTTATTTTTGTCCCATTTAAGAATGCTGCAGTAAGAGTCGTTCCCATTCTTTTCAGCTCAGCCTTCTGTTCGGCCATGGCAATCACACTTTGATGGGCGCTCCTGATTAATCGGGTCAGCAGCTTTTCTATTTCCTTGAGTTCGGGGTCGAATGAATTGAGGCTCTGAACGGCAAGTTCCGCCGCCATAGCGCCGCCTTTTTCACCTCCCATCCAGTCTGCCACCGCCACCAGAACCGTACCATTATCAAACTGTTCGACATGCAAGCGGTCCTCATTGAACTTCCTCACCAAGCCTCTATGTGTGATACTCTGTATATTCATGGCATTTATCGCATTGGTCTTTTCTCGGACCCTCGAATTGGGCTTCACTCCGATAGAAAGCGTTTGACAGTGCGGCACTATTGCGGTTGCTTCGCTTCAATATGCAGCACACATCTAAAGCCGACCGTCTCGAAGGCTTCCCATGGATACCGCTGGATTGGAGCGGGAATCGCCTCCTTCTGATCGGTTTTTGAGATTCCGCCCAAAATAACGTATTGTGTTTGCCCGCCGTCGAGCTGACTAGAATCCATTCGTTCTCTGCTGCCCCATCCCCATTCACCGATGTTCGCGTTCAGCCCTCGGATGCCGAACTGGTTAGGCTTATAAACCATGACCGGCGAAGGTATCGGCAAAGCCGTTTCTGACCGGTAAGAGGCCTGATCGTATGCTTTGCCCCCAATTCCGGCGGCAAATGCGTAGTACCATTCAGCTAGTGTGGGCAAACGCCGCCCGTACAAGTTGGCATAAGCTGAAGCCCCGTATGCGGTCACTCGAAGCACCGGACAGGCGGAATGGTGCGCAAGCTTCACATGGAATCTTTCACCCGTGAAAATGATGGGCTCATAACCCGCCTTCACTTCCCCAAGCAACAGCCAGATATTTCCTTCACCTCGCACAACGCCGTTTTCAACCTTGATCTTATCAAGCACTGCATTCAGAAACTTCACGAACTGATGATTGGTGACCGGCGTTTCATCCATATAAAATGAACTCACCTGGATTGACTTGCCGCTTTCTGCTTCAAAGTTGTTCGGGTAGGCAGTCGCGCCACCGGGCACCAACTTCAATACGGCCTCGTCCTTGCCCAGCAGTTGTGCTTTTAGATCTGCTGATGGAGTTGTCACCTCTGCAACGGCCTGTAAACCGGGCTTTTTTTGTACAGGAGCCGGGCTCTCAGTGGCAGGCGATGGCTTTTGCTCTCCGTTTGGTCCGCCCAGCACGAAATAGGCCACTATGCCGGCTAGTAAGAAAACTACGACTGAGGCCAGCAGCCATGCCTTGCTTCTTTGAAATTTGGGCCTTGGAGAGAGTTTGCCCGATTCTGGGAGGGCTGATACAGAGGGGCCATCAGTAACTTTTCGAACACCTTCAAGTGCTTGCTTCAAATCCGCCACTGATGCCAGCCGTTCGTTCTTGTCTTCAGCCGTGGTCATCCGTACAATGCGGTCCAAATCCTGGTAGAATGCGCCTTCAGGGTTGTTGAGCCGGGCTTGCTTAAAAGGGATCTGGTCGGACTTCATTTTGCCATCAGCGGCTTCATAAAGGATTTTGCCCAACGCATACACGTCCACCCTCTCATCGCTTCTTCTCAAATCCATGAATTGTTCCTGCGCCATATAGGGCGGTGTCCCGAGAACATGCATGGATTGGGTGATAGGCTTGAGAACACAAGATCTGGCCAGGCCAAAATCCGCAATTTTGGGGACGGAGCCGGCAAGTAGAACGTTTTCCGGTTTGAGGTCCCGGTGAACGATGCCCAGTTCATGAAGAGCCAGCACACCGTCGAGCAAAGGCATGAAATACTTGTTGAGCCACTGTCTCATGCGATCTTCCTCAGGATAGAAGCCTTCATCAGACATGGTGTCGCGCAGGCTGGAGCCAGGGACGTATTCCATGATAAGATATTCTATAGAGATCTCCTCTTCCCCACGATGAATCGTCACCGAACCGTAATCAAAGATTTGCAGCACGTTTGGATGACGGGCCTGAGCCATGACCTGGACTTCACGGCGGAACCGTTCCATCGAATTCTCAAGCTCCTGGGTATCACACTCGAAGGATTTGACCCATTGGCGAGAGATGATCTTAATGGCCACATCCCGTTTCAGGTTCAGCTGGTGCGCCCGGTAGACTTCGCCCATGCCTCCTCTGCCGATAAAATCCAGGATCACCCATTTGTCATCAAGCACCATGCCAATATTTAGAGTGGTTTTGTCGCTTTCACTCATACTTCAAGACCTTGCTCATTACAAATTCTTGATTTAATCGGGATAAGTGCGGCATAGTATATTCCCGTTCATGCTTCAGTTTTGGCCTTCTGACGGTTTTTGCTGCTGTTGGTGCGCATCCTCGACGCATCTAAATCCAACGTAAGCGAAGGCCTCCCAGGGATAGCGCCGAACACCCGCGCTCAGCTCTGATTTTTGCTTGCCATCCTGGCTGATGCCGCCCAACACGATGAACTCCTTTCCCGTATCCGCTTGATCTGGATTTTCAAATTGTCGTGTCGTCCATTCACCGATGTTGCTGTTTAATCCTCGAATACCATAATCATTTGCCGGATAAAGCATCACCGGGGAAGGGATGGGCAAAACATTTCCACCGTTAACATCCTGATTGCTTGCAGCATAAACCCACTCAAGCTCTGTCGGCAACCTTTTACCGAAAAACTTCGTATAAGCCGAGGCTCCGTAAGCCGTGACTCGAAGCACCGCACAGGCGGCATGGTGTGCACCCTGCACCAGGAATTTGCCGTCCACATAAACAATGGGTTCATAGCCTTCCTCTACCTCTCGAAGCAGCAGCCAGATGTTCTCGTTTCTCCCGCGGACCACACCATTTTCCACCGTGAGATCTGCCAATACCCGATTCAAAAATTCAACGTACTGATGGTTGGTTACCGGCGTCTCATCCATATAAAACGAATCGAATTGAATCTCTCCAGCACCTTTGGGCTGAAGCATCTTTGGAGAGGTGAACTTACCGCCAGGGATCAAATGCATCACCATGTCATCCCGTCCTTGGCGGACTGTGGGAAGGGTTGGCTCCTCAACAGCTCTTATCGAACCTGTCTGTCCTATTGTACCGGTTTGCTCTGCAGGTTTAACCGTTTCCTGCTGGGAATGCACCTCGGTCTTCCTTGAGGTTTCAGTCTCTAAAGGGGAAGCTGCTTTTTTATCTGCGGTGCCAGATTTGATGGCAGCGCCGCTTTGGTCATGACTGTGTGGCAGATTGCCCCCTTCATGGCTGTGATAGTAGTCGCCATGGCGATGCCCCAATTGCCGGTCCTGTTCGGTTTGTTGGGATTGTTCACTCGGTCCTTGGCGCATGTGGCCACCGTGCATCTGACCATCCATCCCGTGCATCATGGCGGCGCTCGGAGCTGTACCTAGCACCATAATTATTAGCAGCAACGTGCTTGCAACATTTTCTTTCATCTTATTCGGCCTCCTTGGGCTATGGTCAGTCCTCGCGCTAGCTGGGTTATCTTTGTGCAAGGATCTGTATTTCTTTGCTCTCATCAGACTTGGCGCCCATCGCACCGAGCAGGCTAAGCCTTGCTCAAAGGCAAGGAGACGCTGAAAGTGACACCTCCTCCCGGATTGCTTTGAAAATCCAGACGCCCATCATGGGCTTCAACGATCTTCTTCACGATGGCGAGTCCGAGCCCGGTGCCTTCTTTTTTGGTGGTGTAAAAAGGCATGAATATTTGGTCCTTTTTGTCGTCTGGAATGCCGCACCCGCAGTCTATGATATCGATTTTGATATATTGATCGTCGACCGACGACTTCACTCTAACGACCTCCCCATCAGACGAAGCCTGGACCGCATTGAAAATAAGATTCAATATGACCTGTTCCATTTTTGCGGCATCCATGGACAAGAGCGGAATGGATAGATCAAGCTCGGTCACGATACTTACATCTCGCCTTGCTCCACTGTTTTCCAAAACCACCAGACTCTGTTCAATTACTGCATTGACGTCGCCTTCGGCCAAGTCGAGTTCCAGCGGTTTGGCAAAATGCAGCATCTGCTTGACCATATTTTCTAATCGCTCGGTTTCTTGCATCACAATTCTAAGTTTCTCAAATGAGGGATCATCTTTATCGAGCCTTCTTTGCACCATTCGAGTGAAACCACCGATTGCGATCAGAGGCGTTTTCATATCGTGAGCCACGCTTGAAATAGCCTTGCCCATGGCCGCGAGACTCTCTGACTTGAGCAGTTCTTCATGTTCGGCCTTTTTCCTGTCGCTCAACAATCCAAGGGTCAAGCCTACCAAATTGTAAAGTAAAATCTCCATGACCTTATTGAAGTCGTCCGGTGAAAACTGCTGCCAGTGCATCATGATAAATGGGAAATAAAATCCGCTAATGCTCAATGAGGTCCACAAAGCCCCTTTCAGGCCGAACCAAAAGGCTGCCAGCATAACCGGGAGGTAGTAGAGTTCGCGGTAAAAAATATGGTAGTGGTGTTCGCTCAAACCAGTCCCGTAGTGAAGGGCGGTGATTGCCAGCACTTGCCCTACAATCAAAAACGCTTTCAATTTGTCAGTTCTTCGACTTTTCATTGTCGACTCTCTTCATATTTGGTTGCAAGGGGTTGATTAACGGCGGTTTCACTTGGGCCGATAGTCCGACAATTCAAACACTAATCATTATAATTGCTCATGAAACTAACAGGAGCAAATTCTGCACCATCTGTTCATAATAAGATGATGAGCCGGGAGCATAAACCATGAGTGCGTTCGGCACGGGAGCGATCTGAAAGAAATTTTCAATTCATTGAAGAAAAGTTTCAATTGTACTGAGTGGTTCTGAAAGCAGCCGGAAAGTAGGTCGGAATATTGGATCATCTTTCCAAGTCGGTGATTGCCTCCGGGAGTTTCATAAACAAGCTGCGGGTGAGGTATGAATATTGCTTCCTACTTAATGGATGCATGACAAATTGTAACCGTGCGCCGTGGTGAACATTAACTTCGTTATGATATATAAGTCCTTTTTGAAAGGATCACGAAGCATGTTTAGAATCAGGAAAAGTATCTCAAGAAGGTTTTTTATAACGCTCATTGTCATCGCAATCCTTCCGGTAGGTATTGTTACCTATTACACGTATGGAGCGGCAAGGAGTGCTTTGACCGGGACCGCTTATCTGCACATGTCTACCATCGCTCTGGACCACGCCAATCATCTCGAAACCTGGTTTAATGAGCGAGTGAATGACATCAACACGATTTCGCAGCTTTCAACGGTCAGGGACTATTGTTCCAAATATTGTGCCCTGGGGAGTCAGCGACTCCCTGCGACTGACGATCAAAGGCAGCTGGCAAGCGTTGTTTCGGTTACTCGCGGCAGATCTCCTTCCTATGAGAGCGTTCATATTTTGACTCCTGGAGGAACCGTTATCGCTTCGACCAATCCGGCTTCGGAGGATGTGCAAAACTTTGCTCAACTTGATATTCTCGATACGGCAAAAGAGAGTAAAGAACCGGTGCTCAGTTCAGTCCATCAGCACAGAGACGGCCATTGGCGGATGCATCTGCTTGCTCCCATTGTCGACGGTGGCAAGCAGCCAGTTGCCTATGTGATGGCAGTCCTTGATGTCTCAAAGACCATCGACCCGCTGATGACGGATCGGGTGGGCCTTGGTGAAACGGGGGAAACCTATCTGATAGACAGGCAGGGAAGGATCATAAGCAAGTCAATTTATCTAAGCCGGGAGGAAGCATTCAGTCGGAGCTTTAGCAGTTACGGCATCGAGCAGGCCCTCCGCCATCAGCAGGGGACGGACGTCTACCAAAATTATGCAGGCCATAAAGTGGTCGGATCTTATCTATGGTTGCCCCGTTTCGAGTGGGGTTTGCTGGCGGAGATAGAGAAAAGTGAAATCATGGAACCACTCGGAGGGATTGGTGCGAGAGTATTTGGCGCCATAGCTGTGGTCACCTTTTTGAGTCTCCTGGCTGCCCTGTTCGTTACCCGACGCGTATCGCGCCCGATTACCCGTATGGCGGATGCTGCTCGAGAAATAGCTGAGGGCAGACTGGATCAACGTATTCAATACCGGGCCGAGGATGAGATAGGCGCCCTCGCCGACAGTTTCAACAGCATGAGTCAGAAGTTGTCGTCGTTGATCGCTTCACTGCAGGAGAAGGAGAAGTCCTTGCAGAACGCCTATGATGAGCTCATGAGCGCGCAAGAGCAGATGGTCAGATCTGAGCGAATGGCGGCAATCGGCGAACTTGTCGCAAGCGTGGTTCATGAGATGAGAAATCCGCTTTCCTCAATCAAGCTCAACCTGCAGATCATTGGGCGCACACTGCAAGAGGAAGGCGCTCTTTCCGAACATTTTGAAATCGCCTTAAACCAGGCCGTGCAACTGGAAAAAATGTTTTCCGATCTGCTCAATTACAGCAAACCTGTTAGCCTGGAACAAAGCGCAACCAATATTCAAGACTTGATAGAAAAAAGTCTGATGCAGCTGAAAGAGGAGTTCCTCATACAAGAAACCAGGGTCGACAAAGAATTTGATAGGGAGTTGCCTACCATTTTGGTTGATTCGGACAAGGTACAGCAGGTGCTGGTCAATATCTTTAAGAACGCCATGGAAGCGACGGGGAAAAACGGGATTGTGTCCGTATCTGCCAAACTGGAAGATTCTAATGGAAATTCTTTTCTGAGTGTTGCGATTTCCGATGACGGACCCGGCGTTCCGCCGCAGCACATTCGCACTGCGTTTCAACCTTTCTTTACCACCAAAAAGAAAGGGACTGGGTTGGGACTCGCCATTGTTCGAAAAATAATGGAAGCTCATGGAGCCAAGGTGGACCTTTGGAGTGCGAATGGTCGGGGGACAACTGTTCGGCTTCGCTTTCCCGTCAGTTAAGGGGGATTCAATGAAAAAGATTCTGATTGTAGATGATGATCCTTCCCTGGCTCGCACCCTTGAACTCTACTTTCAAGGCAAAGGCTACCAGGTGCTTGTGGCCGAGAGCGGACAGCGGGCGCTCACACACTGGCGTCAAGAGGGACCGGATCTGATTTTATTGGATGTACAGTTGCCGGATCTGGACGGTCCGGAGGTGCTGCGCAGGTCCATCGACCAAGGGCTTGAGGGCGATGTCATCATGATTACCGCGTTTCAGGATACCGAGGCGACACTTGCCGCCCTTCGTTTGGGTGCTGTTGATTACCTGTACAAGCCTCTGGACCTCGATGCGCTCGACCTCCTTTTGAAAAAACACCTGCTGCAAAAAAAAGAGCGTCAAAAACTGGCTTCACTAAGCCATCTCATATCAGATACATACAAGCCCAATCAAATCGTCGGGCGCAGCCAGGAAACGCTGAACGTCATTAAAGCCATTGCTCAGGTCGCGCAGACGCCCGCCAGCGTGCTCATAGAAGGGGAGACAGGGACCGGTAAGGAACTTGTTGCGCGCACCATCCATCAGGAATCGCGACCGGTGGAGCCGTTTGTCGCAATCAACTGTGCGGCGATCGTTGCGAACCTGCTTGAAAGCGAGCTTTTTGGCCACGAGAAAGGCGCATTCACTGGTGCAGCGCAACAAAAGAAAGGGAAGCTGGAATATGCTGCAGAAGGAACCGTCTTTTTGGACGAGATCAGTGAGTTGTCCCTGGAT
>JAQVER010000014.1 GCA_028697885.1 Desulfocapsaceae bacterium | reverse complement strand
TGGCGGGTAATCTCTACCAGCGGCAACAGGGCACGGATACCTGCCACTAACTGCAGCTTCTCGCCCAGAACACTCTTGGCAAAATCCAGGGGAAAGAGTTTATTCCGGACGGGCCCTTCGGCTTCAATTCTGTTTTCATCACTAAAATCAGTCAAAGCATAAACGCTACTTCCCTGCCGCAGACAAATAAGCCCCTTGTCAAATAAACGCCAGTCAAAGGTGTCAAAATAGCTAACAGTATAAACCAGGAGGCCACCTTCCTGAACAGTATACTTTTCAGAGAGCCCAGACAACAAAACGGCAAGTTCTGCCTGTTCCCTCATAATATAAGTGACACTCTTTTCTTTCATTTTTTTATAGAAGTTTATGACAGAACGCAGAGGCCCCAACGAGGATATCCTGACTCAATGGTGACGGAGCTTCAAAATCGGCGTCAAACAAGCTAACCCGTTGTTCTGTTAACACAAATAACAGGAGAACAAAACAGCACCATACCAGCTTCCATACCCCTTTTTAACTTTTTCCCAAAAATAAACACGCATTATATTATGTTTTTGGCATAGGCGGGTGGCGGTGATCTCTGAGATAGATGTACTATCATAAAGAAATGTATCATTTATCGTCGATCCAATCAATTCCTTATTGCTAACAGGTTTAGCCGACAAATTATAGTTATTTAGTCTAAACCTGAGAAGTATGCCGATTAATTCATTAGCAATTCAGACATTCATAGTAGTAAACTGATATTTATAACCAGTGACCTTCCCTGGAAACTATAGCAGAGTAAAGTAAGCTAATTTTGTCAAATACGGTTAGAAAAATCCTAAAAGGAGAGGATCATGCAACTGCCAGAGTATATAACTGCTGCTGAAGTAAAAAGAGTCTGCAACGAAATTGGGTTGCGTGACTGGTCCAAAATCACCGATCCATCTATCTCAGGAGAGGAAGCATCCACGATTCTCAATATTGTGAATACCAAAGGGATGAATATTCCTGTTGAGATCTTTCAAAAAGGTTTGGAAGTTGAGCTTGAACATGGAACAAGATTTGAGGATGCAAATGTAACGAACAACCACCCAATATTGACAGGCATGATCGTTATTGCACATCTCAAAGAGACTATGGACTATTATGAAAGAATCGATGTTGCTGAGATTGAAGGTGATTTACTGAAAGCAATTCTGTCTCGAAATATCGAAAAAATCGAATCAAAGTATAAAAAACTTATCGAAGCTCAAAATATACTGAACAAATCCATCGCCAATCAATTGCAATAGTGTAGTTAAATGGAACAGCTCATATTACAACGCATCGGCATACTGCATGGCGATATCACCAGCCGTGAGGATGCTCCCAAAAATTTCGATGAATCGGAACGAGTTGGAACACTGGAGATCTATCCTGAATTCCAGGAAGGTCTTGAAGGCATTGCTGCCGGTCAGACCATCGTTGTGCTTTTCTGGCTTCACAAATCAAGCCGGGACATTCTTAAGGTTTATCCCCGGGGTGACAGGTCAAAGGGACTTCGTGGTGTCTTTGCCACCCGCAGTCCAGTAAGACCAAACCCCATCGCAATTTCAGAACTGAAAGTACTGGCAATCAAGGGGAATCAGTTAGAGGTGTCGGGGCTGGATATTCTGGATGGTACACCCATAATTGATATAAAAAAGAAGATCAGTTGAAATTTGGGGTGTCCCAAGCTAAATATTCTATGGAAGAAATGTACATAATTCACGAAGAACCCGAATTTGTCGTGGTCGTAAAGTCAAGCGGGCTGCTCTCTGTTCCCGGACGTGGTCCGGAAAACCTGGATTGTGTCAGCGAGCGGGTGAAAGCACGGTATCCTGGCTGCATCGAACAGCCCGCAGTGCACCGCCTTGATATGGACACCTCGGGGCTGTTGGTGCTCGCTCGAACCAAAGAGGCACATCGTCACATCTCTATGCAGTTTCAAGAGGGCGAGGTGAATAAACGCTATATCGCCATTCTTGACGGCGAATTAGAGGGCGATGAGGGTGTCATCGAGCTTCCTTTCCGCCTCGACATTGACAATCGACCTTATCAGATTTACGACCCGGTTCACGGAAAGGTGGGGATTACCCACTGGAAGAAACTCCTGGTAAAGAACGGCAAAACTCGAATCGAGTTTAGACCTGTAACCGGCAGGACCCATCAACTCAGGGTTCACGCCGCTTCCGAACACGGTCTCGGCATTCCTATTGTCGGCGATCCGCTCTACGGAACGGGAACCGGCCCGGGCTTGCTGAAGCTCCATGCCTGCTATCTTTCCTTTGCTCACCCCAGGACTGGTGAGAGTCTCGAATTTAACTCGGAACCTCTGTTCTAGGTATTTTGCCGGATCATCTTGTTGCCATGAGAAACAGTACCGACATAGACCAGTTGCTTGCTGCGCTTCCCAAAGACGCGACCTGCTACGGGTATTGTCCAGATTGTGATGAGGTTCATTATCTGACCGAGGGAAACAGCCGCAAATATGCCCTGGAGCTGATGGCAGAACTCGAGCAGCACAAACGGATCGACTTTCGCCGACCGGATCCGGAGCCAATATTCTCCACCGACTGCCTCTGGGGAAAAAGAGGCGGCCAGATGTTTGGGGTGTTGGAATGTATCGATGCCGATGGCAAGACCATCGTGCTGCGCGCATTTTCGGGACAGTTCAACACACGCTGGCAAGCAGAGGGCTGGGTGCCGCCGACTTTTGACCTGGCTGGATACGCCCGGATGATGGCAAAGATCGAGGCGGCGGTCCAGCACATGACTGCCGACATTGAGTCCTGCACACAAAAAGCAGAGCAGTGTAAACTAAAATTCGAAGAAGCCATGCGTTCTGCTGGTCGGGCGGCCCAGAAAGATTGCCGCCGGCAGATGCGGGAGGCCTTGAAAACGCTCGACCTTGCCAAGAAAAACCGGAGGACATATTCCCAATCCATGCTGGCTGACTTTCAGGATCTGTATCAACTGCAAAATTTCAAAGGGAATCAACGTTCCATCCTGAATGTCTTTTATGAAGAACGGGGAATTCCCACCGGATCCGGCGACTGCTGCGCCCCAAAACTCCTCCACGCCGCCGCCCAAAACAAACTGACACCTCTCGGACTGAGCGAGTTCTACTTTGGCAAGGAGAATAAGGCTTCGACAAGGTTCCACAAAGAATTCTATCCCGGCTGCAAAAACAAATGCCAGCCAATTCTCGGCTACATGCTTTGCGGCCTTTAAGGGATCAAAATTTTCTTTGTGCAAATCAAGATGTTTTGGAACTATCTTAATTTTTTAAGGAGACATTGGCCTGAACACGGTTTGATTATCAATTTAGGAAAAAAAGATAGATATAAGTATTAGCCTGGGACAATAGTTCTCTTTTATAATTGACCCCACTCACACAGGATTGAACCGTTAGATAAAAAAGAAACATCTACAGATAGATTACATCACTACCGTTGGCAATGAAGTTTTTAATTTATACCTTTGAGAAACTCCTTAACCTCACTTAACTTAGCTAACATGAAAAAAACAATCTTAATAATTGCAGTGTTGCTTGTTTGCACAAGCCAGATTTTTGCTCAAAATACAGAATCGCCCAATTCAGTAGAAAATAAAAAATATAATTACAGAATCAATGACATACACTGTCATTACGTAGATTTTATTCAAAATACAGATGGCATCGATGTTCTCTTAAAACAAATGGACCATGCAGCTGTCGACAATATTGTTTTGTTTGGTTTATCGGTGACCAAACTCTGGACGGATTTTGACAGAGAAAGGCCTACATACTATGACGATAACGATGCGCCCGTATATTACTATGCTTTTACAGACGTGATACTTGCTGAAGCCATAAAGAAGCTCCCTAAAAAACAGAAAGACAGGATCTATCCTATGATTTGTGGCTTTAACCCCGTCGATAAAAATGGTTTAGATCACATAAAACGAATGGTGGAAATGTATCCTGATTTATGGGTTGGTATTGGTGAAGTCTTTTTCAGACACGATGATTTGACGCGAATGACCTATGGAAGAAATCCAACAGCCAATTGCACGTCCATGGAACCAATTTACCAATATGCTGCTGAAAAAAATCTCCCGATATGGATTCACAGCGATATAGGAGACCCCGTAGCCAACAAACCTACGTTCTTATACGAAATGGAAGAGGCTATTAAAAATAATCCTAAGACAAAGATTGTGTGGTGCCACGTTGGTAATACAAGAGGAGTAGATTTTGAGGGGTTAGATGAAACAACCATAAGACTCTTAAACACTTACCCAAATCTATATTATGATATCTCTTGGGTGGTATTCGAACAGATCATTGCCCCTAATGGGAAACCTGACCCTAAGTGGATCGCCATTTTTGAGCAATTCCCCACCAGATTCATGGTTGGAACGGATAAGATTGGAGGTTTTTCAGATTATGTGCAAACGATCAGAAAATATGATGTTCTCTTCGATGCACTAACTCCTGAAACAGCGAAAAGACTGGCCTCTGAAAATATGTTCGAATTATTGCCGAAGAGGTAGAAAGGAGACACTCAACGGGGCCAGGCTTGACTTAATGACATTTCTATAGAAGAAAAACATATCTCCTATTCACTGGTCCAGTATATTTGGAAGTATATTGACTTTGTTTTAGATGAATTGTGCTTATACAATCGAATCGACAAGGGATATGAATTGAGAAAAGTCAATGTTCGTAAGGATGGTGGGGGGCCATTCCCACAGCCTTTAGCCCATTTACAAACTTATCTTGGAACACCGAAGGAGTTCCCATGAACCGCCTATTGGCCAAAATTTTGCTGTTATTGTTAATCCTAAGTCTGCTGTTCAGTATGTACCTTTTTTACCAGGGCCGTTTTATAGAAGGCTTGTATATATATCCTCTTGTGATCACCATTTATGTGGTAATGAAGCTTAGTGGTAAACGGAAGGAGTGATCTGAAAAAGGAGACGTATCGAGTTCCAGGGACACCTTGCTTAATTCTTAATTCGTGAGAAGTGGGGCCAGGTCTTGCAATACCACATTTCATGGCCCACAAGTCAACATATGTATATTTCACCTGAACCATTAAACTGAAGGTTACTACGATATATCTTCAGTTTAATCAAACTTCTTTCACTTGATATTGCCGGTGACATGGTCAGATTTGCACTGAGCACGAATTTCAAGAGTCATTTAACGAAAAGTGGTTGAGCTTCTACCTGGCAGCCCTAATCACTCATCTGCCAATGCAGTGAAAGATGTCTACTGTGAATCTCTGATTTAAAGTAGTCCAGATATCTCCTATCAATTAGTCCATAATCTTTGGAAAGATGTTCACACATAGTAACTTGCTGAAATCAATTACAATAAGAAGAGGAGCAGAATGGAAAATGTGATTATTTTTGTCTATCTTCTGGTCGTACTGGGCGTAGGTGTCTTGGCTGGCCGCAATATCACCAATCTGCGCGAATATGCTGTTGCCGGCAAATCTTACGGCACCCTGATTATATTCGCCACCTTGTCTGCATCCTTTATCGGCGGCGGCTTTTCCATGGGCAACGCCGAACGGGTTTTTCTGGTCGGGATCACCAATATCGTGGCCCTGTGGGGATTCAGCCTGAAGGAACTCCTGGTGGCCAGGTTCATCGCCCCCCGCATGGCACAGTATCCGGATGCGATCTCCGTAGGCAACATCATGGAGATCCATTACGGTACCGTCGCCAAAATATTCGCCGGGATCTTCGGCTTTATCTTGTGTGCCGGCATCCTGGGGGCCCAGGTCGGCGCCATGGGTTATGTATTCAACCTGTTTCTCGGCATCGAGCGGATCTGGGGCATCATGCTCGGCTGCGGCATCGTGATCATCTACGCCACCATCGGCGGCATGAATTCGGTGATCTGGACCGATGTGGTGCAGTTTGTCATCCTGGGAATCGGCATGCCGCTCACCCTCTATTTCGGTATCCAACACGCGGGTGGTATTGCCGCCGTAAGTGCTGCCATACCGGCAAGCCACCTGAGTCTGCCAACTCAACCCGTGGCCCTGCTTTCACTGGCCTCCCTGTTTCTTACTTTTCTCTTTGGCGAGACACTGGTGCCGCCTTACCTGCAGCGCTTGCTGATTAACCGGGACGTGAAGAAGATAGCACGGGGCACCTACCTCAGCGGCCTGTTTTCCATTCCCTTCTTTGCTATTACCGGTCTGATTGGAATCGTGGCACTGGCGTTGGATCCTTCCGTAAACCCCAATCTGGCGATGCCCTATGTGATCAAACAGTCTTTATCGCCCCTTTTCCAGGGGATCGTTATCGCAGCTATAATCTCCATTGTCATGTCTTCTGCCGACTCCTTTCTGAACGCGGCCGCCATCTGCTTCAGCAATGATATCGTCAGGCCCCTGCGCCGCCAAGCCATGGCCCCGCTGACCGAACTCAGAATGGCGCGGGCGATCACCCTGGTCGTAGGTGTGCTCTCTGTTATTTTTGCCATATCCATTGAAAGTGTGCTCGGAATCCTGATCTATGCCTATAACTTCTGGGCCCCGATCATCCTTGTGCCCCTGGCATGCGCAATACTGGGGGCCTCCGTGAGCCGCAGCCGCTTTCTCGCCGGTGCAGCCGCAGGTATTGCCGCCGTGCTGATCTGGAGCTACTGGCTCGGCAAACCGTGGGGGATCGACGGTCTGGTGGTCGGTGTTTTTGCCAATCTGGGCGTTTTTTTTGCCTTTGATCGCAAGGGGGTTACAGTTCTCAGCCAGAGCGCAAACGAGTTGGCCGAATTCGAGGAAGCAGCCACGCTCGAGACGGTCCCGGTTGAATATGACTGAGCGAAGGGGCACGCCCAGATCGGTAAAAAAAACAGATTCAATAGCCACAGCAGAAATAGCCCGGTAAATTTGTCTGCTATCTCCCTTCATATGCTAATCTGTCAGTTGACCGAAGACGCACCGATTACTATGATGATATCTGTTCGCCCTCCGATTCTTTTCTTTTCCTGGGAATGCATTCATGAAACCCTTGTGGCGTATTAGCGATCTTATTGATTTTGAATATCTTCTTCTCCGGGATGATCTCCTCATGGAAGAAAATGGCCAGGATGCGCTCAAACGCCGGGACCGGGAGATTTATTTGCAAGAGATTGCGCCGGAGGCTGAAAGACAGGGAGAGCTCACTCTGCCTTTTCTGCTCCATAAGTGGCTCAAAGTCCGGCAACAGCAAGAGGCAGAGCAAACAGACGGGATCGTTCTACCTGGCCGGGTCTGGAATGAACTGTACAAGATTTCCTGCTTGCTGATACTGCTGCTGGGCCTGACCAGCGGCTCGGGCCTGGCTTTTTCCTTTCTTGGTTATTCCGGTACGGAACCTGTAAATGTATCCATGTACCTGGCAATTTTCGTTGGGGTACAGATCCTGTTAATTGCTTTGCTGGCTGCGGCATTCCTCTATCGCCTGCTCTGGCGGCTGGACCTGCGTTCATCCGTGCTTTATAGCCTGCTCAGTGGACTGATGGTTCGCGGCATGTTGCGGCTCAACGGGTATATCGGGAATAAGCTGACCGGCCAGCAGCGTCTGCAGATGTCGGCAGTCCAAGGACTTGTGCGGAAAAAGTTACAGACCCATGGTTCATGTTTTCTCTTGCCGATCTTTACCTTGCTTCAGGTGCTTGCCATCGGCTTTAACTCAGGTGTCCTCGGGGCAACCTTGCTCAAAGTCATTTCAGCGGATATTGCTTTTGGCTGGCAGTCCACCCTGCAGGTCAGTCAACAGTTTGTCTTCACGCTGGTGAAAGCCCTTGCCCTGCCCTGGTCCTGGTTCATCCCGGGAGATATCGCCCACCCCAGTCTTGCACACATTGCAGGCAGCCAGATGATTCTCAAAGAAGGGATCTATCACCTGACAACCGAGGCCCTGGTTTCCTGGTGGCCCTTTCTCTGTCTGGCAGTGCTGTTTTACGGTCTGCTGCCCCGGATGGTACTGTTGTTTGTCGGCCTGAGCAGCCAACGGCGCTGCATGGCCCGCTTGCAGTTCAAAGGGGCTGCCTGCGGGCAACTCCTGCGGCGGATGACCACTCCGCAGGTTTCCTCCCAGGCTCCAAGGCCGGATCGTTCTGCGCAGCCTCTTGCCCAGGGGCTGCCGCAATCAGCAGAATCAGCTGAAGCCCGGGTTGTCGGTCCCGATGCTCAGGGCGGCCTGCACACCGCTATCGCCCTGATTCCCGACGAGTTGCATGAACAATGCCCTCTGCATACACTGCAAGCCCTGCTGCAAAAGCGTCTGGGCGTGACGGTGCAGGAAACCTTGCGAACAGGAGTTGCCTGCCAGGATGAGCAGGTCGTCCTTGATCAGATCAAGGAAAGAAACAGCACGTCGAAAACAGAAAACATTGTCATCCTGCAGGAGGCCTGGCAACCGCCTATTGCGGAATTTTTGTATTTCTTGAAAGGGTTACGAGCCAGCGTGGGTGCAGATGTGCCACTCATTGTGGCCCTGGTTGGCAAACCGGCTAGCGATACAATTTTTACCGAGATTAAAGAAGAGGACATGAAGATCTGGCACCAAAAGGTCATGGCCATGGGGGACGCTGATATTGAGGTTGTGGAATTGGTGGCGGCATCATGAAGAATGGTGTGCCAATATTCGCCGTGGTCGGGCACCCCAATGAGGGGAAGTCTTCCGTACTCTCCACCCTTGCTGAAGACGATTCCGTCCGCATCAGCCCCGTTCCTGGTGAGACCATCGAGTGCCGGAATTTTCCCGTCATCATAGACGGGAAGGAGATTATCCGTTTTATCGACACCCCCGGCTTTCAGAACCCGCGCAACACCTTGCAGTGGATGCAGAACTACAAGGGGCCGGAAAGAGACATGGTACAAGAGTTTATCCGTACCCATGAAAATGATCCGGCCTATCGCGATGATTGCGAGCTGCTGAAGCCGCTTCTTGGCGAGGCGGGAATCATTTTTGTTGTTGATGGCTCCCGACCGCTACGCAACGTGGACCGGGCGGAAATGGAGATACTGAGAATGATCGGTCGGCCGCGCATGGCCATCATTAACAACAAGGAAGATGACACGGCCTATCTTGACCAGTGGCAGAACGAGTTCAGGAAACATTTTAATTCTATCCGCCTCTTCAATGCAAACCGGGCTACCTATGGCGAACGCATCGCCCTGCTGGAAAGCCTGAAATCCATAGATCAGTATTTGCAGGGCGCACTGGAGGTGGTGATATCGGCCTTTCAACAGGACTGGGCCGCCCGCAACCAGCGAACCGCCGATACGCTTGTCACCATGCTGACTGAGCTACTTGCTTACCAGCGGAGTTTCGCCTGCCCTGAGGGGACCGATGAGGTGGCGTTGAGGGAAAAACTGTTCGGGAAATACGACCGCTTTGTCGCCCGGGAAGAGCAGAAAAGCTATCAGCAGATCCGTTCGTTTTACAAGCATAATATTTTCAACTATGACCTGCCGGAGCACTCCATCCTCCAGGAAGATCTGTTCAGTGAGCGAACCTGGCAGTTCCTCGGCCTGAGCAGATCACAGCTGGTATTGGCCGGGGCGCTTAGTGGCGCGGCCATCGGAGCCGGTGTTGATGTTGCCCATGCCGGCCTCACCTTCGGCGTCTTTTCGGCCCTTGGCGGAGTGCTCGGCGCGGCCGGAACCGCCCTGAAAGGCCGCTCGCTTTTTTCAGGCGTTCGCCTGCTGGGTATAAAACTTGATCATCACACGCTGCAGATCGGACCGGTGAAAAATATCCAGCTCCTCTATATCCTGCTGGACCGGGCCCTGATCTTTTACAGCCACATCATCAACTGGGCCCACGGCCGCCGCGACTATGCCCAGAGCATGTCCACACCGGAAAGGCCGGAAATGAAACAAGGTTACACAACAGATTGGGACCGGGCAGCACGGCAGACATGCGAGGCCTTTTTCAAAGGACTCCAGGGAGATGACGCGGTTCAACGGAAAGAGAGCAGCGAGGCCCTGAGAAAGCTGCTCATCGACTGCCTGGATTCGATCTCTCGCGACCGGGCTTAATGGCAGAAGTATAAACTTTCATGAAGCCGGCATTACGCCGGCTTCATGGACGACGCCGGACGCCGACGCAATTACCAATCAGCTCCGGTAATCGGCATTAATCTTCACATAATCAATAGAAAAATCACAGGTATAGATTTCAGCACATTCTACGCCATCTTTCAAATCTATAGTCACCACAATATTCTTTTCTTTCAGGATGGCAGTTGCTGCCCTTTCTGCTGTTTTTCCCTGCGCCAGACCGTCCTTGACAATCATCACATCACCGAATGAGATATCCACCCGTTCCGGATAGATACGTACCCCTGAACGTCCCATAGCGGCAATAATTCTGCCCCAGTTCGCATCTTCGCCAAAAAAGGCTGTTTTTACGAGATTGGAATTAGCCACAGTCCTGGCAATCTGTTCACCATCCTGCTCTTCTCTGGCCCCGCAGACCCGGATGGTGATAAACTTGGTGGCACCCTCGCCGTCCGCAACAATCTGCAAGGCCAGATCCTTTAACAGATCCATCAGGGTCGCCTGAAAGATTTCCTGGTTGGCCGGGCTGTCTTCGTCAATCCAGGGATTTCCGGCAGCACCATTGGCCATGATCAGGATCATATCATTGGTGCTGGTATCGCCATCAATGGTAATCCGGTTGAAGGTGCGTTCCACGCCCTTGATCAAGGCGCCATGCAGTTGCGGGAAACCGATCTGGGCATCCGTCAGCACAAAGGCAAGCATGGTGGCCATATTGGGCATAATCATCCCCGCCCCCTTGGCCATCCCCATGAGATGAACTTCCTGTTCACCGATGACAACGGTCCGGTATGCCGTTTTCGAAACGGTATCCGTGGTCATAATGGCCTTGGCAACCTGTTCAAAATTATCCGGCGCCAGGCCCGCGACAAGTCCCGGCATGGCTTTCTTGATGGCATCCACATTCAACTGCTCTCCGATAACACCGGTGGACGAGACCTGCACCATCTCATCGGGGATACCAAGAGCCGAAGCGGCACTGCTTCCGGCCGCAAGGGCCGCCTGCATTCCAGCTTCTCCAGTGCAGGCATTGGCGCAACCACTATTCACTAAAATAGCCTGAGCCTTGCCTTTTTTGAGCCGTTCCATATCAAGGACAACAGGCGCCGCCTTCACCTGATTGGTAGTAAAAGCGCCGGCAGTAACAACTGGCACGTCACTGACAATAAGCCCAAGGTCCAATCTGTCTGCATATCTGATACCGGCAGCAACAGCCGCTGCCTTAAACCCTTTGATTTCCATTCTCTTTCTTTTTATATTTATTGAATTATTGACGAACAGATGCGTCCATTGCTCTTGGCAACAGATCTCCCCAACCCTTATAAAGGTACCATCCCTTCTACCAAATATGCCAGTTAAAAATAAAGAGGTTTCCTGTTTCTCTGTTCACGTGTAGAATTAGCATTGTCTCTCTGAATGTATATTGTCACATCCACCTCTATCAGCCATTTGTCATGCAGATCCTTCTCCTGTCAGATATCCATGGAAACCTTCCTGCCCTTCTGGCCATTGACCATTACTTTACGGATAATTCCTTTGATGCCATCTATAACTGTGGAGACTCGACAGTTTACGCCCCATTCCCTAACGAAACATTGCGGTGGCTGCAAGACAGGAAAGCATATTCCATTCTGGGTAACACCGACCATAAGGTCATAACCCTGCTGAAGGGGAAAGATTTCAAAAAGCCCCATAATGAAGAAAAACGAATCATGTACCGCTCCACGGTGCAGGCCTTGAACGATGAGAGCAAACAATATCTGTGCTCTCTGGAAGACTCACAGATAATCGAGTTTGGTGATTACACCATCGGTCTCTTCCATGGCAGCCCTGACCACCCCAGAGAACTGCTTTTTGCCCAGACCCCGGACAGCCGTTTCCAGGAACTCAGCCAACTGACAAGCTGTCGGATCGTTGTCAGCGGCCACTCCCATTCCCCCTACTACAAATACATCCAGGGAACTCACTTTATCAACCCGGGAAGTGCCGGTAGGATGTTCGATGGGAACCCGGAGGCCAGCTGCGCCACCCTGACCCTCTCAGAACAGGATATTCAGGTTTCTCTCCACCGCATCCCCTACCCGGTGGAGGATGTGGTGACAGCTCTGCAACAACAGCATCTGCCGGCAATATATACCGACATGTTTCGCCAGGGGCGAAAATTAAATTAATCTCACCATGGTACCTCAATGACCGCAGCCCATAACCCCAGATCATCGCTTGAGAAACATCACCTGACCCCCAAAAAACGGTTTGGTCAGAACTTCCTCGTCCATGCGGGAACAGCCGAAGCCATTGTCCGGGCGGGCAGGATAACGAGCGAGGAGATTATTCTGGAGGTGGGTGTCGGCCTTGGAGCCCTCACCCGGCCGCTGGCCAATGCAGCCAAACAGGTTATCGGCCTGGAAATCGACAGCGGCATTATCAGGTTTCATGAGGAAGAAGAAGACCTGCCAGAAAATGTTACCCTCATCCACCAGGATGTATTGAAGGCTGATTTCCAGGAACTCTCCGAGCTGTGTCATGGGCCGATCAAGATCATGGCCAACCTGCCCTATTCCATCTCCAATCCCTTTCTCTTTAAACTGATCGAGAATAAGGAGAAGATGGCTTGGGCAACCATCATGCTGCAGAAGGAAGTGGCTGACCGGCTGACAGCACAACCGGGGAGCAAACAATATGGCGTGCCGACGGTTCTTCTCAGCGCCTGCGCAACGGTGCAAAAATTACTGACCCTGAAACCCGCAGAATTTCATCCCCGTCCCAAAATAGACTCGGTGGTGGTCCGCATTGATTTTGACCGACAGGACGAGCGGATCAAGGCCCTTCCCGCCTACGACTCTTCACTTCTCCAGCGGGTCGTCCGCGGGGCCTTCAGCCAGCGGCGCAAAACCCTGCTCAACACCCTGAGCAGCGCCAATCTTCTTCCCGTGGCCCCGGAGCAGGACAAGGCGACCATCAAACAACTGACCGAGTCCGCCATCCGCAAGGCCGGAATAGCACCAACGGCCCGGGCTGAAGATCTGACCCTTGAGGATTTTGTCCAGCTCACCCTGGCATTTGCAGGTTAGGCTGTCCTTTCTTTTTACCTTTCACCTTTCAAACAGCATGCAGAATTTCGTCTTTCATAATCCGACCAAGATCCTTTTCGGCAAGGGCACCATTCCCGCCATCGGCCCAGAGACCATTGCCTTTGGGAGTAAGGTGCTGCTGGTGTCTGGATCCGGTTCTCTTAAAAGGAATGGGATCTACCAGCAGGTAAGCGACTCTCTGCTCAAGGCCGGGGCCGAGATTATTGAGCATCCGGGAGTCCAGTCCAATCCCCTGCTCAGCCATGCACGGGAAGGTATCGAGCTGGCCAGAAAGCAGAAGTGCCAGGTTGTCTGCGCCGTTGGCGGCGGATCGGTGATTGATGAGGCCAAGGCCATCTGCGCCGGCGCTGTGGTTAACTATGATGTCTGGAAATTCTTTACCGGCAAAAAATCCATCACCGCCCCCCTGCCCCTGACCACGGTCCTGACCCTGGCGGCATCGGGTTCCGAGATGAATTCCGGCATGGTCATCACCAACGATGAGACCAGGCAGAAGTTTGGTTTCGCCAATAAAAAGCTCTATCCCAAGACCTCCATCCTCGACCCGGAAGCAACCTTTACCGTCCCCGCCGACTACACCGCCTACGGCGCAGTGGATGCCATCGCCCACGTCCTCGAATTCTATTTCACCACCCAGGACCCGGCCACGCCTGTTCAGGATCGTTTCATGGAAGGACTGGTAATCAATGCCATGGAAAGCTGTAACCGGGTGCTTGCCGATCTAAACGACTACCAGGGACGCGCTGACCTCATGTGGACCGCCACCCTGGCCCTGAACGGACTGACCGCAGCGGGTTTAGGTAAGGTGGGCTTCCCCATGCACCTGATTGAGCACTCCCTCTCCGCGCTCTATGATGTCCACCATGGAGCCGGGCTCTCCGCGATTATCCCTGGCTGGATGCGCCATCAGTGCCAAAGCACCCCCCAGCGTTTCACCCAGTTTGCCGGACGGGTCTTTGATTGCAGGAGCGGCAGCAGCGAAGAACGGGCCCGAAAAGGGATCGACGCCCTGGAAGAATGGTTCCGGAAAATCGACAGCCCAATCTCTCTTGCCGCCCTGAATATCTCCAGAGAAGCAATCCCGCAGATTGCCGAAAACGCGATGGCCCTGGCCAAGGTCTGGCGGATGCCGGACTATGACGGTGAGCGCATTCAGGCCATTCTGGCCGGGTGTTGATTCAAGACAAATCGTTATCGAATAATATTTTTTCGCGCAGAGACGCTGAGGCGCAGAGAAGGACAAAAGAAGTTTTTCTCAGCGCCTCTGCGTCTCGGCGCGAGATCAGTTATTCCTTGTTCTTTTTGGCCAGCAGCCGCACCACGTGATCCCAGATAAGGTCTGCCGTCTGCTCCTTGCTGACCAAGGGTAACGGGCTGATGCCATCTTGATCAAGCAGGGTCACCTGATTGGTATCCGCCGCAAAGCCGGTGTCTACTGAACCGATATCATTAATGGCGATCAGATCAAGATTTTTCTTCTTGAGTTTTTTCTCGCCCTCCGCCACATGGTTATGACTCTCGGCGGCAAAACCGACGAGCAGAAAGCCAGCCTTCTTCTTCAGTTTTCCAAGTTCTTTTAAGATATCCGTGGTCTGTTCCAGGGACAGTTGCAGATCGGCCTGCTCTTTTTTTACCTTCTCGGCAAAGGGCGTCGCTGGTCTAAAATCACTCACTGCTGCGGCCTTGACAATCACCGAGGCCTGACGACAATGGGCAAGTACCGCCTCATGCATCTCGCGAGCTGTTTCAATCTCCACGCAGCGCACACCCGGCGGGCAGGCAAGCGCCGTAGGCCCGGTAATCAGAGTCACCTCTGCCCCCCGCCTCCTGGCAGTCCGGGCCAGACTGTATCCCATTTTCCCAGAGGAGCGGTTGCTGAGAAATCTGGCCGGATCCAGGGGTTCACGGGTAGGACCGGCGGTAACCAATATTTTCTCGCCTGCCAGGTCAGGAACGGCGAGGATCTGGAGCATCACCTCCCGCACCAGTTCCCATTCAGGCAGACGTCCAGGACCTTCCTCCCGGCAGGCCATGCGACCGCTCTCCTGGGTCAGGATCTGGTACCCGTAACCCTTCAGTTTTTCGATATTTTCCTGCACGGCAGGATGATTGTACATCTGGCTGTTCATGGCCGGACAGACAAGCACCTGCGCCCTGGTGGCCAGCACCGTACAGGTCAGCAGGTCATCAGCCAGACCATGCGCCAGACGGGCAATGGTATGAGCCGTGGCCGGGGCAATAACAAGAAGATCAGCCTCACGTGCCAACTGGATATGGGGGATGGTCTCGGCACCTTCCTCAGCGAAAAGGGCGGAGTGGACCCGCTCACCGGAAAGAGCGGCAAAAGTCAGAGGAGCCACAAAACGGCAGGCCGAGTCAGTCATGATCACCGCCACCCGCGCCTCTTCTTTGGTTAGAGAGCTCACCCAACCGGCAACCTTAAAAGCGGCAATACTGCCGGTCACTCCCACAACAATCCGTTTTCCCGCAAAGGTTGTATGCATAAGAAGATGTTACCCTATAGATATTTATCAATAATCCTGAAATAAGAAAGGCACGCCCCGCGCCGTGCAGAACATGCCTTTTTCATAATAATGACGACAATAATTCCTTCTAGTCCCGGCTGCCCCCAAAGAATCTGAGCAACATGAGAAAGAGGTTGATAAAGTCAAGATAAAGGGCCAAGGCACCCATGATCGAGCCTTTCCTGACCATCTCCTCACCCTGACTCATAATTCCCTGCTCGCCCATGGTCTTGATCCTCTGCACATCATAAGCCGTAAGTCCGGTAAAAATCAAGACACCTGCCATGGAAATCACCCAGGACATGGCGGAACTGTGCATAAACATATTGACCAGCGAGGCAATGATAATGCCGATCAGGCCCATGAAGAGAAAAGATCCCAGACCGGAGAGATCGCGCTTGGTCACCAGTCCGTAAACAGCCATGGCGCCAAACATCCCGGCCGTAATAAAAAAGGTCCCGGCAATGGATGATCGGGTATAAGCCAGAAAAATGGTGGACAAGGTCAAACCATTCAACACAGCGTAGCCGAGAAAAAGCCCGGTAGCTGTAGAGGCCTGAATTTTGTCCACCCGTGCCGAAAGATAAAAGACCATGCCCAACTCAGCCAGAATCAGGATCATGAACAGAGGGCTGGACACAATCTGTATGGCAATTCCGGATTCAGCGGCAAGATAGGCCACAACACCGGTAAGCCCAAGACCAATGGCCATCCAGTTAAAGACCTTGGCAAGGAAGATAGTGGATGCCTCCTGCCGGGCCTGAGCCAAGCTAATCTGATTTGTATTTCCGTACATGTCAATTCTCCTTTTCATGGTTTACGTCTGACAGTAAATAGGATACATAAGTAGATTGTATCTTAATCATTTTGTTTCAGCATGCAAGAAAAAGAGGATGAGAAGGATGAAGATTGCAATCAGCGGTAAAGGCGGCGTGGGCAAGACCACCATTATGGCTCTTCTGGCCAATGAATTCAAGAAGGCCGGCAAGGATGTCCTGATTATTGACGCCGATCCCAGTCCGCATATGGCAGAGACCCTGGGGGTCAAGAATATTGAAAAGATCAAGCCCATTGCCGAGATGACCAAGCTTCTGGTTGAACGCTCCGGCAAGGTGGAGGGATCCCCTTTTTACAACATGAACCCCCAGGTAAACGACTTGCTCCACGACTTCATGATCAGTCATGAAGGGATCAAGCTCATGGTGCTGGGTGCGATCCAGACAGGGGACAAGGGCTGTGCCTGTCCGGAAAACAATGTGCTGCGCCGGATGCTGACCAAGCTCCTGCTGTCACCGGAACAGGTTGTCCTGCTTGACATGGAGGCAGGTGTTGAACATCTTGGCCGCGGCACCATTGCCGGCATTGACCAGCTGTTAATTGTAGTCATCCCCTCCCGCTCTTCCATCCGCACCGCCCTCAAGATCAAGAAGCTGGCAGAAGATGTCAAAATTCCTAGGATTGATTTTGTCGGCAATCTGATCAAGGATGCAAGTGATCGTCAGTTTCTAAGCAATGGATTGGGCATTACACCCATTGCCTTCTTTACCGACTCCCAGGCAATCAGAGAGGCTGAACGGGCTGAAACTCCCCTGACCCACATTCCGCTTCCGGTAGAGGATGCACCACATCTCTTAATGGAAGCCTTGAGCAGATAATCATCTGGCCTGAGAGCTTAGCTGTAAATCAAGCTCTTAGTAGGCCCCCTTGCCTCGCCACATACAACGCACAGTTTTGGCAATGATCTTCAGATCGGTCCACAGGGAATAATTGAGGATGTACCAGTCGTCCAACTCGACCCGTTCGTTATAATCTTCAGCATCAGAGCGGCTCCCTACCTGCCAGGGACCGGTAACACCGGGTTTCATGGAACAATAACGGCCAGCGCTTTCCTTATAAAAATCGCTCAATTCTCTGGCCACGATCGGGCGCGCTCCCACCACACTCATCTCACCCTTCAGGACATTCAGGAACTGAGGAAGCTCATCAAGACTGGTTTTCCGGAGAAAACGTCCGATCCGGGTCACCCGGGGATCATTCTTGAGTTTGAAGGTGCGCTGCCACTCTTCACGTAAGGCATCATCTCCGGCCAAGAGTTCCTGTAATTTCCCCTCAGCCCCTTCGCACATGGTCCGGAACTTCAGGCAGTCAAACTCTTTGCCGGCAGCGGCAATCCTTCTATGACGGTAAAAAACCGGTCCGCGGCTCTCCAGTTTAATCAACAAAGCAATGATAAGGGTAAAGGGAAGGGTAAATAACAGAGCCAAACTGGCAAAAACCAGATCAAAACTACGCTTCCATTCGGTATTGGGGTTAAAATTAAGGATCATCAAGTTCCCAAGGGATTGGATCTCGGCATGATGCAGACCAAAGATATACAAATCAGGAACCAGATAGATGCGTGCCCCTAAGGACCTACAGGTCCGCAGAATTGTGAAAATCTTTTTCTCGGCTCGCATGGGGAGGGCAATATAGACATAATCGATATCATTACAGTTCAAATACTCCTCGATCATCGCAATATCACCCAATATGGGTTTACCCATAACCTGCATGGCTTCATTTTCTTGTATCTTGTCATCAAAAAAGCCTATAACCTCAATACCCGCCCAGGGGATAGCCTCAACCTCCCGGGCCAGCCTAACTCCAAGATCACCGGCCCCGACGATCACAGCATACCGGACGTTTCTGCCCTGTGAGCGAAAATATCGGAGGAACTTCCTGGCGATCATATGAAGTACAAAAAGCAGAAGGGGGGTAGTCAAGGACCAGACCAGAAAGACAACTCGGGAATAGGCATGCGATATTTTAAAAATAAAGAAATAAAACAACAACAGCCCAATAACCGTACCCCACGCCTTGACGATCGCAAGAAATTCCTGATAAAATTTCCAGCCACGCCATGAACGATAGAGCTGGAAGGACTGAAAGCTGATCAGACACAGCACCAAAGTAATGAGTAAAAAACGGGTATAATAAAAGGTCCATGGCACTCGGTACCATGCAAGAAGCAGCCAGAGATACCCACCCACCACCACGATATCAAGTAAATGCAATACTCTAACCATTGCAGAACTTTGCTCGCGCAGATTTGCAGACAGCATATTCATGGTCGGTTCCAGCTCGGCAAATGTTTCATGTTCAATACCGGATAAATCTACTTATAATCCACAGACACATCTCTGCATCTAGCCCACCAGGATCGGTGCATACTCAAGAAGGGAACCAGCCCTTGCGGCAATAAGGTGAAATTGCGCCCTAACTTATAGCCTAAAAGTTTGAGCATTATTCTCAAGATGAAATTTGGCAACAACACTGTCTTCTTCACGTGCAGCAGATAAGATAATCCAGATTTAACATACTGCCAACCTCTTCCCTCTGCACGTCCATAAGTCTCAAGCAGCCATCTCTCCGTTACATGCAATACCCCGATATCAAATGAACGCCGGAACTCCTGCAAGCAGGTATAATTATGGGAATGAAAGACCATCGCATCGGCTACATAAGCAACCTTATCCCCCTGCATCAATAAACGGCCGACTACACAGGTATCCTCGCCAAAGATCAATCCGCTCTTGAAATAATCGACCTCACTAAGGGCAGTCCTGCGATATGCCGCAAAGGAATTGGAGGCAAAAATGGTTTGAAAGCCAAGGCGCTCCCGATCAGCAAAATTTCGGACCCCCCCTTGCGGTGGATAATTAAAATAACGCAGATGCGAGGCCAGGACAGTAGCATCTGGATTTGGCAACTGACGGCCATAGGTTACGGCAATCCTCTCGTCGGACAACAGAGGTTCAATAAGTTTTTCCACTGCATCCTTGGAGGCAGGAACGACATCTTGCGTCAGAAAAAGAAGAATATCCCCCCGAGCTTTCTTAGCTATCATGGTTCGGGTCCCCCCATGATCAAATTCACCTTGGGGAACCACCACCACTTCAGCGCCAAACTCCCTGGCGATCGCAACCGTTTCATCGCTGGAAGAAGAATCAACAACCAATAATTCATGAGACAAAACAGTCTGTCGAACGAGCCCGCCGAGGAGTTCTCGCAGAGATGCAGCACCATTCCATGTGGGAATTATAACCGAGAGAAAGAATCTATCATGGGGAGTACTGGAATTACTCATGCGAGATATTGATGTATGAATACCATAGAGAAGCTACAGATGGATGAAACGTACCAACAAATATTTCAACCAGGCCCAGATTATATAGGGGGAGGGATGTTTTTTGTAAAGCAGTATCTCGTTGGCGGCTGCCATACATCTAAGTTCCAAGGGTATACTCCCTCTTTTTTCATTCCAGCCACGACAATGATACGCGATAAGCCTCGGATGGTACAAAAGCTCCCATCCCGCTTTTTTCATGCGCAGGCTGAGCTCGACATCCTCCTTATAAAGAAAGAAATCAGGGTCAAAGACAGGTCCATGCAGTGCCTGCAAAGCAGTCACCCGACAAAAAAGCAAGGCTCCGCACAAGGCCGGAACAAGGGCTGGCGTATCATATTGCCCCCGGTCCTGCTCACTCTGACCTCGATCAACCCAACGGCCGTACCATTGACGAAAGATACCCGTTGAATCCAGTCTGCCAGTTGGTGCATTTTGCTCGATGTCATAGCCGAGCAATTTTCCGGAGACCATCCCTACCTGGGGATTTTCCAGGCAGATCTCTAAGGCTGCTTCAACAAAATCAGGAGAGAGGAAGGTGTCAGGGTTAAGAAAGACAACAAAATCAGCTTGAGGAGAGACAGACTCCATCCCTAAATTGTTTGCCCTTGAAAAACCCACATTCCTGGTCTCAACAACTTTAGTTCCTTCCTTCGCCCCGATGATAGACAAAAGGGTCTCTCGGTCATCGGAAGCACAATCAACAATGATGACCTCACGCACAGCAACAGATTGCTGAGCCAAAGCATCAAGGCAATGGGGCAACACTCGATCTGAATTATGACTGACAATAACGGCAGAGACGTCTTGCATCATGCAACTCGTGGTATCAAAGGAACAAACGAGTATAAAGAGACAAAAGCCGGTTCGTTTTGCCCTGCGCCCGCCGTCGATTCATGATGGAACAAACCACATCCCTTTCTGCGGCAACAAGAATTGCCGCAAGCTCATTATTGGTGAGAGTGGCATCCGCCAGAACTTCCCTACGTTTTTCCAACATACGAGGGAGATTTCCAAAAAACTCCCCCACACCAGTCAAATATGCGGCAAGCTGCCTCTTTTTGACAACAAAGGCAAACCAGAAAATCTGATAGACAAGAAGAGCTGGAGCAAAACGAAAGAAGAAGGAAAGAGGATAGTTTTTGATCAATAAGTTCAGATTATTCCTGGTGGACAATCTGACGGTAAAACTGTTAATTTTTGATCCCGTGGTGGCACTACCGATATGAAACACCCTGGCATCAGGCACATAATAACATTTTTTACCACGACTATTGGCCCGTAAATTAAAGTCCACATCCTCCAGATACGCAAAAAAGTCTTCATCAAAAAGACCAACACTATCAAACAACTCTCGCCTGTACAAAGCCGCCCCGGCACAGGCGCCAAAAACTCTTCCCGGACGGCTATAGAGCGCGTCATCATTTTCCATGGTCCCCAAGCGGTACCCTACTCCCCCCCTAAGAAAACCATCACCAGCGCCATCGAGGAGATGCCTGTCTTTATAACTTATCATTTTAGCGGCAAAAAATCCATATTCATCCTGAGACATTGCCGCATTCACCAGTTGCTCCAGGCAGTCTTCCTCCAACTCCGTATCATTGTTTAACAAAAAAATTAACGGGGCACTACCAGCAGATATCCCTGCATTAACCGCTGGACTGAATCCTTTATTCTGCGGCCAGACAATGAGGTGGACAAGCGGATAGTTTTTCCTGACAAATTCCAATGAATTGTCAATAGAGCCATTATCAATAACTGTTATGGAGAAATAAGGATATGTCTGCCTACCAATTGAGCGGAGACATGTATCGAGAAATTCAACCCCGTTATAATTAGGAATAACGATATCAACATACGGTTGAGAATTGCGCATCTTATTCCCAGTTGCATTCAAATGAACGTTCCACTGTCTCTGAAAGGCAATGGCTTCGGATTACGACTCAAGTCAGCACTTCCGGCTAATTACCGGCATGTCCCCTGTGATCAACAGGCTTAAGACAACTTCGACTCATTTTTTCTATCTCAATATTTTCATCAGAGACAAACAGACGCCCCTGCCTCTCCAAAAATGAGACAATAACTATTTATCTTAGGTCTTAACCTGCCGCCTTATAAAGTGCCTGGCGAAGTTTATAAAAAGTACCGAAGGCAAAGAGATAAAGCAGTATAGCAATGAACAAAGTAGCTTGGAATCCGTAAAATATAGACAATAGGACACTACCCAAGCCACCCACAACTGTGAAAAGCCCGTTCATAGCCCATGCCCAAGCGATCGATCCGCTTGGCTGTCGAGCAATGGCAAGAATTCCAAGAGGAAATGGCATACCCAAAAAGAAGCCCAAGGGGAAAATCAAGAGAGTGGCAGCAAAGACCCTCACCACAGTCGGTGTTTGCAGGAATAATTCGAAATATTGCTGATATACCAGAAGAGTAATGAGACTGCAAAATAACACCCCGATAAATGGGACAAACCACAAGTGCCGGGTAGTTATTCCTACCCTTCCAGACACTGTGCTGCCAAGTCCTGCCGCTATTAGTAATGCAAACACAACGGTTGAATAGGTATAGAGAGGATAACCAATCAACTTCATGAAAATCTGGATAAAAGTAAGCTCAAAAATGATGAAGCCAGCACCAAGGCAGGAAAAATAAATTAAACTGCTGGCCTTACCAGCCCATCGCGTCTTGCCAGCCCGAGAAAAATATAACGGGACGAACACAAACAAAATAATAAAGAAAAAGGACGCACCTCCGGTGACAAGGAGATGAACCACATCAGTCGGAATCCAACCGTTTGCAAGTTGGGAATTTAACAAAGAAGCAGTCGAGTAATTAAGGAAATTAGCTGGATCATCCTTCAACGCAGTAAATGACTTCCGCAGAAAATTGAAGTAGGGCTTGTTGTCGGTTGAAGCTTCGATACGAAATGCAACCTTATCTATCGTCTTTCGTGAAAGGTCTCCGGAGAAGAACTCTTCAGAGAGCATGTTTTTCTCTGGTTCTAAAGGATTAACAACCATTTCGATCACCGGAGGGAAGTAAGACTGTACTTCGGCAAGCTCCGCTTTGGTCCAAGGCTGCATCTTAATTAACATCGTCGGAAGGTTGTCCTGAAATCCTTCCTTTACTGCTTCTAACACGACGACATATTTATAAAAATCAGTTCTTCCCATCTCTTTCCAAGCTAAGGCAGCCGTGGCTATCATTTTAGGATAGACATGATGATTTATATGGAGGATACCGTTATCCTTTAAATGAGAGAAATACTCTTTATAGGCCTCAGCGGTCTGCAGATAGGTTGTCGCCATTGCTCCGGTGCCTGCAGCGATACTGGAGCTTGTGTGGTTACTGTACATTTGAATGATGTCATACTTTTTATCACTCGAACGTAAAAAACTGCGCCCTTCCCCTTTGATTGCGTTCACTTTCGGGTTGTTAAATATATTACCGTTATACTTAGCATATTTGGTCTTTCCAATTTCGATAACGTAACCAACTAATTCGACCGCATCGACATGCGATGCACCATACATAAGCGCTGCTTTTGTCTCTGAGCCACCAGCCGCTCCAATCACCAAAACCTCATGACCAGTATCTTTTTTTAACGCATGAGAAACGTAAACGCTGCTACCATAAAAATGGTAACCATGGCCAGTTTCCACATCCTTTCTCAGTTTCCCCAGGTCACCGTCAAAGGGGATAATATAGCTGGATTGAGAACCACCATCATAGGCAATATGCTTCATCTTACCAAAATCGATCACATCGATTTTCGAGATAGGATCCCAACGAGAATCTTCAATAAGATGACTCTCTCGAGCTCCCTTGACCCCCCTCTTATCCATATGCTCTTTGAACTCGAAATACCCCCCTTTAAAAAACGGAACAGCTCCCACTACTAATGCAAGCACCAGGGCTGTTACAAACCACCGTTTACTGGTGGCAAAGCAGCCGGAAGCGATCAAACCGAAACTGCAAGTCAGAAAGAGGATTCCTCCCGGCCCTATAGGCGGAAGCAACGGAATCAGCAACAGGCAACCTAGAGCTGCACCGGTCAGATCCCAACAATACAAGCTCTGGATTCGGCTGGCATAAGCTGAAAAGACTGTTGTAAAAATAAGGCCTGCTAAAAAAAAGGGGATAAGCAGAAATAAATACATCACCAGAAATGTCAGGCTTCCCTTCACCGGAGCGCTATAAAGAGCGTTAAAATCAAAAGGAATCAAGTTCAGAGCAGGCAGCAAGGCCAGACTGAAGACTGCAAAGAAAAAAGAGAGCTTAGCCAGATAGCCATGAACGTCTGCCCCCTTCTGTAACGGACGTAACGAACTGTAGATACCGGACAAACCGAAACAGAACATGGCCAATGTAATAACCATATAGGCCATATTGGAGTACCAGATGACATCAAACACCCGTACCAAAGTAAGCTCCAGCATGAGCGTTGTCAGAGCAATACACAATAAACCAATATTAATTTTATACATTTTTTTATATTTCCTTTTACTCGGGAACGGACGACGTCCGTCCGAATTTTTCAACCTGTATTCCACCAAACCTGTCACGACTGTACACAATCAGCCGCCAAAGTCCATATCCTCTACCTGTAATTTTTAAACCACTTTTAAAAAAAACATCACAACAACGTAAAGACAGGGCGTTAAATCTGTTCACCGTGTCACTTCTACAGCATGATCAGATCGCAGTTCAAAAGCTACTGGAGTAAATAATGACACTGGATTTCCTGCTCCGGAAATAACGATTCGATCTATCGCTTTTGCAGGTACTTCAAAATAAAGACTGTTCAATCCAATTACCAGATCATGTGCAGATGTTCCACAGAGTTTATTGTCAGCAGTGTACATCCGAATCTCAGCTTTACCATCTTGCACTGCGTTCAGAGCTACCTTCGCAACCCGCACTTCTGCTGCCGCCATATGCGGAATATCCGACAACCGGATTTCAAAAATATTGCTTTCACCTTTCATCTTTCGAGTAAAATCTTTACTGCTTTTACTGATGATCGTATGTTCTGCATTATCAGCAAATTTTCCTTTTAAATAGGCTGCCGCGAACCCTTGCGGATTTTGAGGTGGAGGCCGCAAAATAAACATATTGAGAATTTCCTGAATAACTATATCCGGCTTCTCATATTGCATAATCATATCAGGGAAATTCACTATCGTTCTGTAATTTAAGACCCGCTGGGCATCGGCACTAAAAAAATAGACGCATTTTTCCAGGAAAGAATCCCCAAGAAGCAGTATTGAGCGTATCGGGGCCTTCGGATTCAGAATAAGTCGAAGATTCATTGATTTTCCGTCAACACCGACTACCGGCCGCTCAGGAGGATAGAAATCGTAAATTCCACCGGGCGGTAAATCGAGAGCTGAATCGTAGCGCCCCCCCGCCTTCGGCACCATGGTTATGTGATGCTCATTCTTGTGCAGAGCTACCGGCAAACCAACCATATTCATAAAGCGATCATGAGCCCAATGCTCATCAATTAACAGTTTAAAGTCCGAGAATTTGGGATGGACAAGGTTATACCGTGGAAATTTTTCACGCAACAGATCCACAATCGCCTGATAAGCTATAAAAGCACCGTAGTAATTCCAATGAAAATCGGTTTTATAAAACAGGAGCGGATAAGCCCGTTTCTCCTTGGCACGAAGCAAGGGTGGTCGCAAATCGACAAATTGAAGATCAGTCTCTGTACGCAGGAACTGGGACAACTGGTCGTAGCGGGTCAACCCTTTATTAATACTTTGCAAATTATTGGGAAGATTTTCAGGATATACCAAGGCCTTGGTCGGGGCCAGCACAAAAACGTATTCAATTCCCTGCTCTTTGAGCCAGTACTTGCGCTCTTCAAGGGTTCTTTTCCATTGCCTTAATTCGTCCGCTGAAAATGGAATCTGCCCCATGTAATCAGCAATATTATCAAAGTTTTCAACGATACCTTTCTCAACCTGCCTCGCACCCCATCCTTCAAAGTAAAAGCCGTTCTTGCCGACTGCAATATTATTGTTTGGAGAGATTCCAAGACCGTACACTTTGACCAGAGCATTGAGGTGAATGAACAACTTCGGCAGAACAAAATTTTTATCTGTATACTCACTATAGCTCTGGGAAAAGGTTTTCAACAGGGCATAGATCTTGTCGAGTTTAGAGTTCTGATCTTTTACAATACTATGCACGACCTCCTTTACACTTTTCGACAGAAAAGATGTCTGCGAAAATAGAGGGAAGAAGATAACAACCAAAAATAATGTTGAGATAGCGAGACGGCTCAAAGTCTTCAGGAACTTATCCATGCTCAGTTGCGTCGGCTGATCAAGGCGCCAAACCACAAAAAAACTGACCAAGCCGACTAAACCGACACGGGTGAGAGCCTTCTGCCAATTACCAGCATCAATGTCAGCTGCCAATTTCTGGTAAATGCATGCCAGAAGAAACAGCGACACCAACACAGTGTACACGAGAGTAAGTTGAACTTTTCTTCTACCTGCGACCTTATTCATTGCCATGCGTATGCTAAAATCTAAAATAAAGAAATGGGTTGTATGAACCGCCCATGAGGCTGGCAATCGAGTACAAGAAAACAAAGCTAAAAAAACAAACTGAGCTAAGCGACCTCGTGAGCCGGAACAGCATCCCGCTCATCGACAGTTGCTCACCCCAAGATTCCAGCGATTTCTCCAACATACTAAAAATAGGAGCGGAACATATAACGGCAATAAACAGCACCACATAAAATTCGTTATTAATGCTCAGAAAAAGCTGGGAATTATACATAGCAGGGGTGGAGAAGGTGACCATAGCACGCAGATACCCCAGGGCATAAACAAACGTCTCCGCCCGAAAAAACACCCAACCGATAATCACCACCAGTAACACATACAGATGTTTAACTGGTGCCGGTGTAATATTCAGGAAATACTTACCAGGAGAGAGCCGTTCTAAAATCAAAAATCCGCCGTGATAGAGCCCCCAGATCACGAATGTCCAGCAAGCACCATGCCAGAGCCCGCAAAGTAAAAAAACAATGAGCAGGTTGAAATATGTTCTGGCATTACCGTACCTATTTCCACCAAGGGGAATATAGAGATAGTCCCTGAACCACGAGGATAGTGAAATGTGCCAGCGGCACCAGAATTCCCTGATGGATTTCGAGACATATGGATAATTAAAATTTTCCATAAAATGAAAACCAAACATTCTGCCCAGACCGATGGCCATATCCGAGTAGCCTGAAAAATCATAATAGATCTGCAAGGTATAAGAAACTGCACCAAGCCAGGCAAGACTGGCCGGGATGTTGCCCGGCGGCAGCGAGAACATATAGTCGGCGGTTCTCCCCAGCACATTAGCCAGCAGGACTTTTTTCCCCAGACCGATGATAAACCTCTGAATGCCGTAACTGAAGTCCTCAAAACGTGTTCTACGTTGCACAATCTGACTGGCAATATCGTGGTAGCGGATAATCGGACCGGCAATGAGCTGGGGAAACAACGAAATATAGAGCGCAATGTTGATCAGATTCTTCTGCACAATAGTCTCATGACGATACAAATCGATAACGTATGAAAGAGACTGAAAGGTAAAAAACGATATACCTATTGGCAGATGGACCTTTTCGAGCACCAAGGGAGTCATCTGTAGCTTCAGCAAAATAGTGTTCAAATTCGTGACAATAAAATTAGCGTACTTGAAAAAGCCAAGCAATCCAAGATTTGCAGTCACCGCAAAAATCAAAGGGATTTTCCCATTGCCACCATGTCTCTGTGAGTAATCGATGAGGATGCCAAAGGAATAATTCAACAAGATGGAGACCAGCATGAGCAGAACAAAGATGTTCTCCCCCCAAGCATAAAATGCCAGACTTGCAATCAACAGAACAATGTTTCTGAGCTTTCTACCCAGCACCAGGTATGCTAGTAGAACCAACGGCAAAAACAGGAAAAGAAATATCGTCGAGCTAAAAACCATAAAATGAGAGAATGATCAAAAGTTGAATTATCTCCGGCAAATCCGGAATGTTATAACTTTGAATAGCTAAATGCGGCAAATTGAAAAGACTATCTCTAACTACTACTCAGCAGTCGAATAGCTATCCTCGAATAGTGTTCGTTGCTCAATACCCTCTCCCTAGCGAAATGACCAGCTCCGGAATGCAGAAGAGAGAGATTCCATATCCCCGGCAGCGTACAAGAAAAAGTCAATTGACGCCAGAACAACACAAAGGTAATACTATTAAAATATGTTTAGCCAACACATGCCAATTTAGCGAGGTAAATAAATATATCCCATTGATTTGTCAAGAAAAATGTGTTAATGATTTGAATTTTTTGACCAGATATCTGCGACTCCTTATCTGGATATTATTGATTTTGTACAAATTTATTATTCTTCTGATCTCCGATTGCCATGACAGAAAGGACTGAATGGGTAGACTACGCAAAGGGTATTGGAATAATACTGGTTGCCTATGCCCACCTTCTAAGTAGTGGATACCATGCAAAGCTGGCCATTCCGGAGGAGTTTTTTCATCTTTCAGACAGCATCATCTACAGTTTTCACATGCCTCTCTTTTTTTTCCTGGCAGGACTGTTTGTAGACCAGAGTTACACTAAACGCGGTCCAGGTGCCTTTTTTGTCAACAAACTAAGAACTATCGCCTACCCCTATTTTGTATGGTCTGTCCTGCAAGTTGGAGTAGAGTTGTTATTTTCAAAACATTCCCAGCGCGGGATAATGCCTGCCGATCTTTTGGCCATCCCCTACTTGCCATGGTCACAGTTCTGGTTTCTGTATGCCCTTCTTTTAATGTTTACCAGTTACACTGTTGCCCAGTACTTTGGCAGATTCCAAGTTGCTGTTATGACACTGGGGGCCTGTGCTGTTTTTTTCAAACCTTTCCCTACTGAGATAATGGCTCTCCATGGCTTTTCCACTGGATTTCTTTTTTTTGTACTTGGGGTTCTTGGTAAAAAATATTTATGGCATTTTGAAAAATACCGCATCCCTGCCATAACAACGTGTACCCTCTTACTTATTCTGACAGGCGGAGGCTACTTTACATTTACAAATATCATTTCACCTATGAGATTAACCAATGGGGCCCATCCCTTTTTGTTTCTGTTTCTTGCGGGGGTGGGAATATTTTGCTGTATAGGTCTTGCCCAGTATCTGGATAAACAAAAATGCTGTCGAGTGATCAAAACCCTAGGACGTTACTCCCTTCAGATTTATCTGGTTCATATGCTAGCCGGGGTGGGTGCAAGAGTAGTCCTTTGGAATTTCTTTCATATACAGAGTCCTCTGGTTCATATGATTGTTGGCATGGGTGCAGGGCTGTCTGCTCCCATTATTCTCTACAAAATAGCTTTGAAGATGGATTTTCCATATTTCTTTGAACCTGGCAGGGATAAAAAGATTGAGGTAACGAGCTGAGAAAATAATGATATTGGTAGATGCCCACGTCCATGTATATGATTGCTTTAATATCGACCTGCTCCTTGACTCGGCCCTGAATAATTTTCAGGAGGTCGCAAAACAACATGCAATCGCACAGCAGCATTTCTCATATGTGCTTCTCCTGACAGAAGGGAAAACGGAGAATTGGTTCCAGACCCTATCGCTAACACTTGATACCAACCGACAGTGCAAGATAACAGAAAAATGGTCCGTAGCTGACAGGGGTGGTAAGGATTCTCTTATTGTTTTTCGTAACGATGCCCCAGAAAGAGAAATTCATATTGTTGCTGGTCGTCAAGTGGTGACCATGGAGAACATAGAAGTCCTTGCTCTTTTTGTGAAGCAAGGTCTCACCAATGGCTTGTCGTTACATGAAACTGTTGACAGGGTCAAAGAGTTGGGTGGGATTCCGGTACTGCCTTGGGGAGCGGGAAAATGGTTTGGAAAACGAGGGGAAATTATTAAGAATTTTTTGGTAAATCACGGAGACAGCAATCTATTTTTAGGGGACAACGGCGGTCGTCCCCGGTTCTGGCCAACTCCCGATCTCTTTAGATTGGCCCAAAAAACAGGTTTTGTTGTCTTACCCGGCAGTGATCCGCTTCCCCTGCCCAGTGAAGCCTTACGTGTGGGGAGTTTTGGTTTTTATCTGCACGCGAATAACCTTCATGGTGGTTCTCCGACGAAATATCTTAAAAAGGCTTTGCTGTCCCCAAAGGTGACAATTTCCCCTTTTGGTTGTTTACAGAAAAATCGACTGTTTTTCTTAAATCAGTTGCGGCTGCGCCACCACTCCTGAATGATATCGAGAGCAACCTATGATGCCCCGTGATATAAAAAAACTTAGCTCTGACATTCTGGATGTTCTGGTTATTGGAGGGGGCGCCCATGGGGCCACGATTGCTTATCATGTCGCAAAGGCCGGTTATTCTACTGCCATTGTAGAAAAAAATGATTTCTGCGGCTCAACTTCAGCTAACAGCCTGAAGATTTTACACGGTGGGCTGAGGTATCTTCAGCATCTTAATATCAAGAGAATGCGACATTCCATTAAGGCAAGGAAAGAGATGATGCATCTTGCTCCTTACCTGGTTAAGCCTCTCCCTTGTATAATGCCGCTTTACGGTAAGGGCTTACGAGGGAAAAGGGCTATGCAGACAGCTCTGTTTCTCAACGATTGCATAAGCTGGGATCGTAACGATGGTCTTCCGGCTGACCTTTATATCCCCAACGGTCATATCGTTTCCAAGCAGAAATGTTTGGAGGTGATACCTGGTATTGAGACAGAAGATCTGCATGGCGCCTCCGTCTGGTATGATGTTCTAGCGGAGGATACTGAAAGATTGGTGCTGGAGTATATTCTAGAAAGCGTCAATTATGGTGCCCGGGCCGCAAATTATGTGGAAGCGACAGGAGTTGAAAAAGGAACGGATAATCTCTATCATGTAACGCTATTCGACAAGCTCAGCCAGCAGACACATCTCATAAAAACCAGATTTATAGTGAATGCATCCGGCCCATGGCTTGAACGCTGCCTTCATGGATCTCAAAAAAGTATTCAAGAACAAAAATGGGCCCTGGCCTTGAATATAGTCTCAAAAAAGAAAATTTTTGCAGACTATGCCGTGGCCCTTGAAGGACAGGGTAAATACGAAGATAAGGATGCAATTATAAAACGGGGGAAGCGTCTTTATTTTTTTGTCCCATGGCGTGGCCATACCATGATTGGAACTGATTATGAGGAAAGTGATGCTAGTCCGGATGGTCTCCAGGTCAAACGTGAAATGATCCAGAAGATGGTGGATGAAGTTAATGCTATCTACCCTCCAGCTCAGCTGACCTATGAAGACATCTCCTTTTTTCATGCCGGTTTGTTGCCAATGCGTGCTAAATTGGATGAAAGTAATATCCAATTGGAGAAGAACTCAACCTTCTTTGAGCATACAGACAGCAAGTTCAGCGGGGTGCTTTCCGTTAAAGGAGTAAAGTATACAACGGCTCCCTATATTGCACATGAGATTGTCTGCTTTTTAAAAAAGCAATATTCGCCGGTATTGAGCAAAGAAAGCCAAAACGAATCTTCCCCTCATCCTTGGCAATGGGAGGCAAATGAATCTGCATTACGAGAAATGCTGGAAAAAAAATACGGCCAGCGGGCATTGCAAATTCTTCAGTTCTTGCGCCGTGAGCAAGATGACGATATATGGATCGACAGAGATGCGCAATTGCTGAAGGCTGAAGTGAATTATCTGATACATGAAGAAATGGCATGTAAATTATCAGATATTGTCTTCCGTCGGACAGGATTAGGAAGCGCAGAATGCCCTCAGCAGAAGATACTTATCAAATTAGCTGATTTTATAGGGAATATCCTTGGATGGGATGAGGCAAGAAAAGAAAGAGAAAGAGAAGAAGTCTTGCAGCGTTACTTTCCATTAGTCCTTAACGAGGTTTGAACTCGATATTATGTTCATTTTTGATAATGAGTAGTAGAAAATTAGAACCATATCTGTCAGAAACAGCTGATATTGAAACGGCCTCAGACGATTATGCATCCCGTTTTGCAGGTCCAGTCGGTAAATATTTTTTAGATGTTCAGGCTCAACTGACATTGGAGCTGCTGCAAGATTTTCCTCATGCCTCTGTTCTGGATGTGGGCGGTGGTCATGCGCAACTTACGATGCCTTTGGCAAAAAATGGTTACGATGTGACAGTTACGGGAAGTGCTGATTCCTGCAGGGCACGACTGGATAAGTATTGCGAGAAGGGAAGTTTTACATATAGAACATGCGATTGTCTGAACCTGCCCTTTGAGGATAATCAATTTGATATTGTCATGGCCTTTCGTTTGTTGCCACATGCACATCAATGGCAAAGACTGATCAAAGAGATGTGTCGCGTAGCAGGCAAGGCTGTTATCTTTGACTATCCTGATAAAAGAAGTGCAAATATTTTATATGATCTCCTCTTTGCTGTGAAAAAGAACATGGAAGGCAATACCCGAACCTATACACTTTTTTCCAGAAAAAATATCATTGCAGAACTGGCGGCAAATCATTTTGATACTCCCGTGATGAAGCCTGAGTTTTTTGTACCCATGGTTTTTCATCGAAAATTAAAGAGCCCGGCGATTTCTCGATCTCTGGAAGCCGTTTCTCGACTGACCGGCTTGACATCTTTGTTTGGATCACCCATTATCATTCGTAGTAATATGAAACAACTGCCCTAGATATCGAGCCCCCGATTATTTTGAATATTCTTCTCTTAGCTCCTCAACCTTTTTACCAGGAAAGAGGTACGCCCATTGCGGTAAAGCTCCTGGCCCAGACCTTGGGTGAACAGGGGCATGTCGTTCATCTGCTTGTTTTTGCAGAAGGAGAGGATATTACTCTCCCCAATGTCACCATTCACAGGCACATTTCCCTCCCCGGCATATCCAATATTAAACCAGGATTATCCGTGAAGAAACTCATCTGTGATTTCTTTTTGTTTGCTAAGTCTATTCAGCTTATAAGGAGGCATGAGTTTCAGTTGGTTCATGCTGTAGAAGAGTCTGTTTTTTTGGCGATGGTGCTAAAAAAAATTTTCAAGATCCCCTATGTTTATGATATGGACTCATGTATGTCAGTGCAACTCATAGACAAATTTCCATCTTTAGGGCTGGTACGCACCATAATGGAATGGCTGGAAAAAAGAGCGATAATTAATAGTAAAGGTGTCCTTGCTGTTTGCCGGACTCTTGAAGATATTGTCAAAAAAAATGCACCTGATAAACTTACCGCCAGGATTGAAGATATTACCTTGCTTGAAAGTGGAAGTAAGGGGCAGGAAAATATACGGGAAGAGCTGGGACTTCAGGGAATTGTTTTGATGTATGTTGGGAATTTTGAGAAATATCAGGGGATTGACTTATTGCTCGATGGCTTTGCAGGGGCTGTGAGTAGAAAAAAAGACTTACAGCTTGTTCTGATTGGCGGTAATAATGAAGATATTCAATGGTATAAACAACGGACAAGGCAACTTGGCATTGACGCAAAGGTCTTTTTTTGTGGCCAGCGCCCGGTTAATCTTCTTGGCCATTACCTAGGCCAGGCAGACATCCTTGTTTCTCCCAGAACGCAGGGAAACAATACGCCAATGAAAATTTATTCCTATCTGGATTCCGGGAGACCCGTGTTAGCTACAGACTTACCAACCCATACCCAGGTACTGGATGAGAAGATCGCTTATCTCGTTCATCCATTACCAGAAGATATGGCTGACGGGATTGTAGTCCTGGCAGAAAATAAGATATTGCGGGAAGAAATTGGCTCTCGAGCAAGGCAACGGGTACAGGAGGAGTATTCACTTCCTGCATTCCAAAAAAAGTTGGCGGCCTTTTACCAAAAGTTGCAAAGTTGATCTGTCTTTCGTTTATATGTGATACTTGGGGAATCTATTAAATGTGTGGAATTTGCGGTTTTAATTGGAATGATGAAGAGTTGATCCGGCGGATGAACGACCAGATGTCGCATCGCGGACCAGATCAAGACGGGGTCTATTGCTCTGATGATATCTCTCTGGGCCACCGGCGCCTGAGTATTATCGACCTCAGTGAAAATGGCAAGCAACCCATGTTCAACGAGGATTGCAGCCTCTGCCTGGTCTTCAATGGCGAGATCTATAATTTTCAGGAGCTGCGGGATATTCTTGTTCAGAAAGGACATATCTTCAGTAGCCAGGCTGATTCAGAGGTGATCATTCATGCCTATGAAGAGTACGGGATGGGTGTCCTTGATAAGCTTCGTGGCATGTTTGCCTTTGCCCTTTATGACCTCAAAGATAAAACACTTTTCCTGGCCAGAGATCGCATAGGAATAAAGCCGCTGTACTATTACCACAAGGGCGACAGGTTGGTCTTTGCCTCGGAAATAAAAGCGATTCTCGAAGACCGAACCATAGAAAGGAAACTGTGTCATCAGGCCCTATATGATTATCTCGGATTCGAGTTTGTCCCGGCGCCCGCAACCATGTTTCAGGATATCTATAAGATTCCTGCCGGCCACTACCTGCTCTGTCGCCAGGGACAAGTACAGGTCAAGCGCTATTGGGACCTTGATTTCAGCTCACAAACCCCTCTCCTTTCCTATGATGAGAACGTGGAAAAACTGCGTGGGCTGCTGGATTATGCGGTCAAAAGCCATCTTGTCAGCGATGTCCCCCTTGGCGTTTTTCTCTCGGGAGGACTGGACTCCAGTGCCATTGTGGCCATGATGCGCCGCCATATATCCGGCCCTCTCAAGACTTTTACTATTGGCTATCAGGATAAAAGCTTCAGCGAACTGGATTATGCCGCTCAGGTGGCCCAGTGTTTTGATACGGAGCATCAGGTGTTGATGCTTGATGATATTAAATCTGAATATGTGGAAAAGACCCTCTGGCATCTGGATGAACCGATGACGGATCTGTCCACTGTGCCCTTGTATCTGCTTTGTAAACAGGCAAGAGAACATGTAACCGTCTGTCTGAGCGGGGAGGGGGCAGATGAAAGCTTTGCAGGCTACGATCGATTCAAGGCCAGTAAACTTAATCTTTTTTTCAGGATCATCCCTGCTCCTCTGCGCAAGCAGGTTATTGGGAGACTGATTGCGTCCCTTCCCGATCAGCCGCAGAAAAAAGGCGCCGTCAACATGCTGAAGCGTTTTGTCGAAGGCGCAAATCTTCCCCCTGAGGGACATCATCTTCGGTGGCAATATTTTTCCAGTGAAGAACAGAATAACCGTCTTTTTAATGAACATTTCAAAGACCATGCTGTTTTTGATCCATTTAAAATCGTCCGCGAATATTCAGGACGTTGCAATGCCCATGACAGAATTAACAGAGAAATATATCTGGATATGCGGTATATGATGACCGACAGTGTGTTGATGAAGGTCGACAAGATGAGCATGGCCAGTTCCCTTGAGGTCAGGGTACCACTACTTGACCATGTGCTGGTCGAATTTCTGGCATCATTACCCGGAGACTGGAAGCTGAAGGGCTTTGAAACAAAGCATATTTTTCGTTCAGCCCTGAAGGGGTTGCTGCCCGATAATATTGTGCATCGCGGGAAACAGGGTTACAGTTTACCGGTCAAGCATCTCCTGCGCGGAGAGATGAAATCCTATATGATTGCATTGTTGAATGATTCCGCGATTATTCGAGAAAACATGCATCTCGACTACGTGAATCATCTGATTAAAGAACACTGCGACATGGTCCATAATCATAACCATGTCCTCTGGGCTTTGATTAATGTCGCAATCTGGCATAATCGTTTTTTTAAATAAGAAAGGTAGAGAGGAGTAAAAAATATGAAAGTTCTGGTGACAGGGGGAACCGGTTTTACCGGAAAGGCCCTAGTTCGGAGACTTTTGGATGATGGGCATGAGGTGGTTGCTCTTGACTATCAGGAAGGGCTGAAGACAGATGAACTCCGTCAATGGGGAGCAAAAGTTGTCATTGGCACGGTCACCGATGCCAAAGTAGTTGAAGAGTGCATGCAGGGAGTTGATGTCGTCCAGCATCTTGCCGCTGCTTTTCGGGAGATGGATGTTCCCAATTCATACTACGACGAAGTCAATGTGGGCGGGACACGTATTGTTCTGGAATCTGCGTTCAAGAATAAGGTGAAGAAATTTATCTACTGCAGTACCTGCGGTGTGCATGGCAATGTAGAAAACCCACCGGCCAATGAGACAGCGCCCATCAATGCAGCTGATTATTACCAGCAAACCAAATATATGGCCGAGCCGATTGTGCTTGACTATGTAAAAAAAGGTTTGAAGGCAACTATTCTCCGTCCGGCCGCCATCTACGGTCCTGGAGATCCGGAACGTTTTTTTATGATTTTCAAACGGGTGAATAATGGCATGTTTCCCATGTTCGGAAGTGGTAAAACCTATTATCATCCCCTGTATATTGACAGTCTGATTGATGCGCATGTCCTTGCCATGGATCCGGAAAAAGGAAATGGAGAGGCATACCTCATTGCCGATGAAGAGTATGTTGAGATTGAGGATTTAGTGCGTCGCACCGCAAAAGCTCTGGGGGTTGAAGTAAAGATTCCCCATTATCCTATCTGGCCGCTCATCATTGCCGGCCATTTTTTTGAAAAGATTTGTAAACCGTTCAAAATGAAACCGCCGATTTTTCCCAGGCGTGTTGACTGGTATCGGCAGAACAGGGCCTTTGATATCAGTAAGGCCAAGAAAGATCTCGGCTATCAACCCCGGATAGGTCTTGATGAGGGACTGAAGAGAACAGGCGAGTGGTATAGAGCAGAAGGATATCTGTAAGGAAATGGCAAAGAGCTCTAAACTCAAAAATCATGACTGATGACCTGAAAAAAACACATAAGGCCATTACCGGAAAAGGATCGGCGCTTACTAAATATCAAGATGTTATTATTGGTAACCGTTCTCTGCTTTTTCTGTTCTATTTTGAGTTGTGTGCCTGGATTGGTGTTATCCCGGGTGCATTAGGTATGCTTCTGCGCCAGATATTCTGGCCCAGACTCTTTGGCTCCTGCGGCAAAAAAACTGCCTTTGCAAAAGGGGTAGTGCTCCGGCATCCAAAGCGGATACACTTGGGCGATTCCGTGGTGATCAGCGAAGGTTGTATTCTCGACGGAAGAAACGATGAAACAGACAAGGCTATTGTGCTGGGCAATGATGTTATCCTTTCCAATAATGTGATGCTCTCCTGTAAAAACGGTTCCATTGCCATTGGTGACTCAACCGGGATCAATGCCGGAACAATCATTCAATCAACCAATCACTGTCCTGTTTGTATTGGTGCAGATGTGATTATTGGTCAGATGAGTTTTGTGATTGGCGGAGGAAATTATAATATCGATCGTCTTGATATCCCGATTCGCCTGCAAGGAATTAAGAATGACGGTGGTGTGAAAATTGACAATAATGTCTGGCTTGGCGCCCATGTTACGGTTCTGGGCGGGGTACAGGTGGGCACTGGATCCATCATGGCAGCTTCAGCTGTTTTGACCAGATCTATCCCCCCGAATTCAATAGCAAAAGGAATTCCGGCAGTGGTCACTGACACAAGAGGTGAAGGAGCAGAGCAATGCGCATAGCTATTATGATGCGATCAGCTGACGAGGCCGGAGGAATTGGGGTCTATGCCAGGAATATCGTGGAGGAGCTTTTAAAACTGGACCATGAGAATGACTATGTCCTCTTTTATAAAAGTGAAAAGCACCTTGGACGTTACAGCAAGTTTGCCAATTGCCGCGAGCTATTATTGCCCGGAAAAAACAAGGCCATATGGGACCAAATCAAAATACCCCTGGCGGCACGGCGCGAAAAAATTGATCTGATTTTCAATCCGAAATTCACTGTACCTCTCTTTACTCGTTGCAAAACAGTGATGGTGGTCCACGGTGCTGACTGGTTTGTACCACCCTATGACGAGGTGTACACCACCATAGACAATTTCTATATCAAAAGGGTTATGCCCCTCTATTTTCGTAAGGCTGACTTTATCAGCTCTGTCTCTGACTATTCAACTGATGGTTTTGTGAAAGCCTTTCCCTGGTGCAAAAAGAAGATTAAGACCATATATTTCGGCCCAAATAAGATCTTCAAACCTATTTCCAACCAAAAAGTGTTGGACGCAGTTCGCGCAAAATATCATCTGCCTGACGATTTCATTCTCACGGTCATTCGTTATGATCCTGGTACCAGAAATACCCGCAAGAATTTCAAGGGAATGGCTGAGGCCTATTCCCTGTATAAAAAGATGGGCGGGAAAGAAAAATTTGTCGTGGTCGGACGTGATTGTGATCGCTATGGAGAAGACCATGATTTGCAAGGTATGGGTATCCAAGATGACCTTATCTTTCCTGGTCTTGTTCCGCAGGCGGATCTCCCTGCATTTTACAGCCTGGCAAAACTTTATCTCTATCCAACCATCATAGAAGCGTTTCCCATACCGACAACGGAAGCCATGATCTGTGGCTGCCCTATTGTTACCTCTAATGGAACCGGCCTTGCGGAGCTTACCCACGGAGTTTCGCTTGCCGTTAATCCCCTAGATAGTCAAGCCATTGCAGATGCCATAAAAAAGGTGCTGAACGATGAAGCCCTGCAGCAGAAGATGCGTGAGAAAGGCTTTGAACGTTCAAAGATCTTCAGTTGGGAGAAATGTGCAGCTGAAACTCTGGCAATATTTAAAAATCTGGTGAATGAGAACTAAATGACCTCTCCTCTTGTTGCCATTGTTATCCTTACCTGTAATCAGAAAAAACTTACCCTTGATTGTTTGAACAGCCTTCTCAAGTGCCAGTATGAGCATAAACAAATTCTGCTTGTGGACAATGGCTCTGAAGACGGGGTTCAAGATGAAGTCATCGAGAAATTCCCTCATGTTCTTGTCTTGCGTAATGAACAAAATATCGGCGCTGCTGGTGGACGCAATACAGCGATAGAGTATGCCCTGCAACATCTCGATTTTACATATATCCTATTCATGGACAATGATATTGTGGTCATGCCTGATTTTTTGAGCAAGCTGGTGGATGGCCTCGAATCTTGTGAAGATCCCTCTGTTGAGATTGCTTCGCCTCTTTTGTATCAAATGGGGACAGATAAGATTATAGATAGTGCCGGCGGCCCGAAACTTAATTTTTACACAGGCTCTACACAGACTCGAGGGCATGGAGAAGTTGACACAGGACAATACCAGAATGAGCGATTCCCGAACTGTGTACCAACAACCGCTGTTTTAATGCACCGGAAAGCCCTTGAAAGGGCTGGCCGATTTGACGTCTCTTTCGATCCTTATGGCTATGAAGATATCGATATGGTTTTGCGTGCCAATCCTGGCGGAGCACCATTTTTGTTTGTACCTGATGCGGTGGTCTATCATTTAGGATCAAAAACAGGATTTTCCGGTTATACCGCTGATTATACCTTGATGAAAGGACAGAACATGCGAAGATTTTTTAAGCGTCATGCCTCATCCTTTCAATGGTTCTGTTTTAATCTGCTTTTGCCCTTTCTCGGCATGAAGACGATAGCGAGAGAATTCAGACGTGGCAATACGAAGGCATTATTGGGCTTAGTCAAGGGTTATCTCAGTGGGGGAAAGTAGCTGGCTCCGATATTGCTAGCAAGCATGTGTAAAAAACAATTCAGTACCAATCGGAAAAATTTTTTACCATTGTCAGCACAGCGAGAGTCGCACTTTGTCCCGGCACCTTGCAGGGAGAAAGTAATTGTTTCATAATATCGCAAAGATGAGACAAGCTCCTGCATCCCACATTGTACAATAAGGTAGCTACCTCTGAGGGTTCTTGTTTCAACAACCCGGGCTTCAAATGAATGAAAACCTTGAGTGGAAACGTTAAAAATTCCATCCGCGACACCCGCCACACGGTTTCCCCAAGATCCATCTCTCGTTACCTTGCTGAATTTTGCTACCGATTCATACGCCTTTTCGAGTTTGACAAGACGGTCAAGCAGTCCCTCTTGCTTAGCGGACCGACTGTACCCATATCCCCTACCACCTTCTAAAATTGGCTAATATTCGATGGTAATTAGATTGTTTATTGTATTGATTATTTTTTTATCCCCTTGTGTTGATAGAAAATTAATTATGCATGAGGAAACAGACAGCGCACTCTACCATAATAGAAATAATATCAATATTTTAGCTAATACTCCTTTTTATTTCTTAAGAAGTTTCTATGAATGGACCGGTAACATCGGTAGCATGAATACTCCTCAAAGCAATAATCCTAATCTCTCTATTCAAACACTTAATATACCGCCTCGGGAGATCAAGATTCGAACTGTTTATGATGAAACTACTACCAATTCAGACTCAATTACTGTTCCAAATCCTATTCCTGAGCCAATTAACCCTTCAACGGTCGGGGCTGAATGCATAAAAATTGATACTGATGAGGCTGCGGGTACATTAAAAAGCCACCAGGTCAATATTGATTTCAATGGCCGACCGACTATTGGTGATTTGGATAATGATGGAATCCCGGATCTTGTCATGGCCAATAGAAATCGCATCGCGGCCTACTCAATATGTGGGAAAAAATTATGGGATATATCCACCAAGACAAACTGGGATTACTCCAGACACTATTTTTGGAATTACACTACCTATGGCTTTATCGGTGATGCAGATGGAGATTTAAAAGCAGAATTTTTACATTTTGGAAACGATTGGCGAACACTCTTTATAAGAGATGGAAAAACTGGCAACATTAAGCAAACTATTCAACTAAGCCCTGGAGAACAATGGATGTATGTTCTGCTGGCACAAAGAGCAGAAGATACCCCCAAGAGTTCAACCAGAATTATTGTGACCAGCGCAAGTTACGATACAAGTGTTAATATTACAGCCATCGACATCCGCAGCGGTTCGCCAAATATCGAATGGACTTTTTCTCGTGAAGTTAAAGACAATGGCATGTTTGTCTATTTAACACCACAAGTTGCCAACCTTGATGGTGTCGGTGGAGATGAAATATTTTTTGGTTCCATTGCCTTGAATGAACATGGTAAATTAATCTGGTTGGTCGATGCTAATAATATGACCGAAGGCCGAGGGCTTTGTGCGGCAACGGTTAAAGATTTAGATCCTTCCAGAACCGGACTTGAATCAGTATTTAGTCTTTATTCTCCAATTAACAACTATCCTTCATTACTGGCCTACGGATACACGACCGGTAATAAGCAATTATTTTCCACCCTGTCTCCCGATTCACAGAAACATCCTCACCAGCATACCATTGGTGATTTTGATCCTGATTCGTATGGACTTGAAATACTTGTCAGGAATAATGATGGTTTCAACCACTGGATGACCAACTATCAAGGAAAGGTCATAAAAAAAGATTGGAGGATTTATCCCGGTTGGGATAACGCCGGTGAATATGTTCAAGGGATTGAATGGGATCATATAATCGGGACGGAGATTTTATATATAGAACGGCATGTGCCAAACCCGATAAATCATGGACAAAAATCTAAGCTGGCCATAGCCTCACCGATCTCAAACAAAATATTAATAAAACAATTCTCTGGTGCGGTTGTCGAAGACCCGACAAACTGGGAGGGAGTGCATAATCAACCGAATTTTAATCCTTATGAAGCCATGGCAATAGTGGTTGATTTATTCGGTGATGGCCGGGAAGAGATCCTGACCTGGGGCGGGAGTAGCTTTACTATTTATTATAACTCAGGAGATAAGAATGTACCAAAAAGGTGGGGAGACCCACAGTATGAAAAATTTAAAAAAATTTCTTGCCCCCTATATAGTCCTAGATAATTTTTCAAAATAACATCACGGTAAGTATTGAACATTACATGGCACTGCGTAAATAAAAGCTGGCCCGGCTTGGTAGCACACGACACATAATTGCATCAACAGAGACTAATAAGACGACTGATTGTAAATTTTAGATATTATAGTGGCGAGTAGCACTCATTTCTGTAAGCAAAACTTTATTCAAGGATACATTAGCTGAATGATATTATCAGAAGGTGGAATATTTACTAAACGTATGAGATCAATATTTATAAAAAATAAGGACAATTTTTTCTCCTTTGGAGCTACCTTAAGCCGCGCCATCAGCCGATTCCTGCTTGTGCTTCTGGCAAGCTTCCTACTTACCACATATGAGTTTGGTATCTTTAATATTTTTCTCTCGATCTACTTTTTCTCTCGTCTATTTTCTGAAAATTCTCTCCACCTTCCCTTTATCAAATTTGCGACAGATGGTGAAAATGAACCCGCAGAAGTCAATTTCCAGATCATTCTTTTGAAAATCCTTTATGTTTTTATCGTTTCCATGGTCATTTTTATCTTTGCAGATTTTATTGTCCATTACTCTGGACTCGAACGGAAAAAGCTGCTTTTTTTTCTACCGTTAATGCTTCTTTCCCTTACGATGTATATGTTTGTAGGCCAGGTTCTAATCGCCAGGATGCGACTACGGCTTCTGTTTATTTATGAGCTACTTAATTGCCTTGTTTTCATCCTGTTTTTAACTGGCGCATACTTTTTGACAGAACATTTTTCCACAGAAAATATAATTGTTATCTTTTCGCTCGGCATGATCGTTTCAGCAGTTGCCGGCGGAATTCTTTTCAGGCGTCTTATCGATATTGCAGTCAAAATCAAAAAAGTCTTGCTATGGAAGATTGTTCACTATTCAAAGTTCACTGTGTTAAGCGGAATAAGTTCTGTAATTATTGTCAAATCGGACGTACTGATGTTGGGGTATTTATGCTCTCCTCAAGAAGTCGGTATTTACGGAATGGCCATGTTTGTCAACGAGGCAGTGAATATGGTATTTGACTCTGTACTCAGGGTCTGTCTACCCAAAGCCTCAGAATTAGCTGGCAACAAGGAAAGACTCCTGCTCCTTTTTCAAGAGTCAGTAAAGAATATTTACATTGGTATTATCCCCATTGTTGCGGTGATCGCCATCGCTGCGCCTTCAGTAATTCATCTGGTCTATAGCGGGAAGTACGATGATTCAATTAATTTAATATATCTGTTTCTCGCCTCCTCAGTGGTGAAACCCGTAGGCCATGTTGCAGGGATAATCCTCGGGGCTACCGGGAACATTAGACTTGACAACCGGAATTGTTGGATTTCAGCCATGTTGAATCTGATATTTAACTATTTGTTTATTCCCAAATATGGTGTTATGGGAGCAGCTATAGCTTCAACTATCAGTTTTACAAGTCTTACAGTGCTTCATTATTTATCATTTCGAAAGATAGTAACTAGCTAAGAAAAGCACAGGGGAGTTCTCACCTGTTGGAGTGTCGAGATTCCAGGAATCTTTCTTTTCACTTTTCCTCATCTGTCACCTAACTCATTGTTCTTTTGCACATTAAAAGTTGTCAAAAAGGATTTTTGATAAACAAGGGGCATGACAGAGGGACCAGAAATATTTGACAAATAGCACTTTTTGAAGTAATAAAGTAGCTTTTATAGATGATAAAATTATTTACATACAAAAATGGAGGTTATCTTTTGAAGAAGGTGAATAATACCCCACTGAGGAAGAGAATTATCACTGCCATGAATACATTGGCAATGATAATGGTCTTTTTTATAATGTCAGGAAATTGTTTTGCCGGTGATATTGTAAGCATTAAAGTCTACCCTGAGCACGTTGGAGTTTTTACTACGGTAGGAAAACAGCAATTTGTAGCCTTCGGTCTCGATGCTCAAGGACATGCTACCAATATTACCAGAGATGTGGATTGGATAAGCAGCAACACTACGTTAGTCCAAATTAACGCAACCGGATTAGCGACAATTGGAACAGGGATAACATCCGGACAGGTGAAAATCACCTGTTCCTATCCGAAAGCGCGGAGCGCAGGAGGCATTGTTGCTAAACTTTTATTAAATAGCCATAAGGTTACTCCAAGTATTTCAGCAGGAAACGGGACGATTGCTCCTGACAATGCGCAATCAGTAAAAAATAATGCAACAACCCAATTCACAATATTGCCAGCCGACGGATATCATGTGGACAGTGTGGCAGGCACCTGTGGAGGTAATCTGGTAGGTACTACATATACCACTGATACCATCACAACAGACTGCACCGTTGAAGCAGGCTTTGCTCTTGACGTTCTCACCGTAACACCAAGTAAAGTGGGCAATGGCACCATCACACCAGACACACCGCAAAGTGTCAATTACGGTAACACTACAGCCTTCACCGTCACCGCTGATCCCGGATATACGGCAGCCGTCCAAAGCGACTGTGGCGGATCTCTAGTTGGCGATACGTTTACCACTGGTCCTATCTTGAAAAGCTGCTCTGTTGAGGCAACCTTTACCATCAACACCTATACCTTGACATACGGGTCCGGAAGCTGTGAAAGTATCTCGGGCGATTCGCCGCAGACAGTAAACTATGGAGCAGATGGTACAGCGGTTGAGGCAGTTCCAGCTGCTGGTACTAACTTTACGAAATGGGATGACGAGAGTGTCGCAAATCCGCGTACGGATACCAATGTCTCAGCAGATATTACTGTTAACGCAATTTGTGAGCCTAACTAACGCTGGGTGATAGTGTTACTGGTATGAAGGACGAAAGTAAATCTATCCGATACAGATATGAAAAAGGAGTAAGACTTTGAGTAATATGAAACGAATAAAAAGGATTTTCATTATATCCGCTATGGTATTGTCGACGGTGTCGGTTCTGGGACAAGGTGCTTTTGCAGCTTCCCTCAAGGCATCAACGTCCTTGACAATAGTCAATGTGACGGATTTTCAAGCTAACAGCGTGGACATCACAAAATGGGACGGAGATTGGCCGCGTACTCCTGATGCTGTCGCCCCCACAGGGTTGGAAGTCTATCTTAATCAGGTTTATTTTACTCAATTTACTTTACGATGGAACACTGTCCCCTATCTTACTACATATGTGCCCTTTGCCAATGGTATCAACTCGATAGTCGCGGCAGTCTGGTCGAATGATCAAGGTAAAACATTTAAACTTATTTCATGGGACTTTCTTGTCCCCGATACTCACTTCAAAGTAGCGGAAGAAGGGATGCATGATTGCTGGATGGGAACTTTAGTGCATTCCATTTGTGACCGGTCACCAGCAGAATGCAATGATCGGAAAAGAAGTAACCTTTATTTCACAGAATACCCCAGTGGAACGGTGGGTTGTTGGGCATCTGCCATAATGAAATAATATTGCATTGCAGTTGACAGAGATATAACAAAGCAACCTTTTTTTCTTTCGAAAAAAAGGTTGCTTTGTTATATGAATACCAGATTTATTTTATATTCATCATTTTTTCATAAACAATCCATTCTTTACTGTCTGCCTTTTTGTTTTAGACTTATCAAAAAATGGCTTGTTATAGTTTGTCATCGAGCATAGCTAGCAAACTGAACCGCTCTGTTCTGTTGGATCTGTTCAACATATGAGTACCGACAATTTTCAGTTTAATGAAGTTGACACAACATGTGCATCGTTTGAAGTTAAGCTGTGCTCCGTCCCCCAACAAGTCTTGTCGGATGTAACTGTGAAATTTTATGACCTGCGATCATTTTGTTAAAATCATCGTCATTTTTAATAAGGTCAGAAATCAAACTATTTTAAAACTAATTATAGCCTGACAAATTATTTATAAAAGTGATACTAGGATACATTTCTGCTGAGATAATAAGGGAAGTGGATTGTTCAGGATTCATCCCCCCCTTTACTGCCTCAAGCTTTAGTTTATCAGCAGAATCTGTTCAACTCAATCAATGAGTTCGTTTTTTTGGAATGAAATATTGCCCTGACTGAACAGGCAAAAGGAAAAAATGGATATTTCCGTAGTTATTCCTCTGTTGAATGAGGAGAAAAATATTCCCATATTATATGACGAACTCACGCAGGTGTTACAGCGTGCAGGATTGAAATATGAATTGGTGTTTGTCGATGATGGAAGTAAGGATGCCAGTCTTGAGATTCTGGAAGCTCTCCAACAGAGAGATCAAACTGTACGCGTGATATCTCTGCGGAAGAATTTCGGACAAACTGCAGCCATGACCGCCGGTTTTGACCATGTTACCGGTGAGGTAATCATTGCAATGGATGCTGATCTGCAAAATGATCCCGCAGATATTCCCATGATGCTCGAAAAGATACAAGAAGGTGCCGATATGGTAACCGGTTGGCGCTTTAACAGGCAGGATCATTTTTTCAGCAGAAAACTCCCCTCAAAAATTGCCAATAAAATAATTTCCTATGCAACAGGCGTACACTTGCATGATTATGGATGCACCCTTAAAGCCTTTAAAAAGGAAGTTATTCAGAACATAAAACTTTATGGTGAAATGCACCGTTTTATTCCTGCAATAGCCAGTGCCATGGGGGTGACCATTGTCGAGGTTAAAGTTAATCATCGACCAAGAAGATTTGGCACATCAAAATATGGTATTTCTCGTACATTACGCGTGATTCTTGATTTAATTACCGTGAAGTTTTTACTAAATTATGCCACCAGACCGATTCATGTATTTGGGACATTCGGTTTTGTTTCAGGTTGTTTAGGAGGATTACTGGCACTTATTTTAACAATTCAACGTCAGCTCTATGGAATTCCTCTCTCTGACCGCCCACTACTGCTTCTGGCTGTGTTATTGATTTTTGTTGGGGTCCAGTTTGTGACCATCGGTTTGGTTGCTGAGATGCTAGCAAGAACTTATCATGAGTCACAAAACAAACCTACATATTATATTCGTAAACTAGTTGGGTGTAAGTGAGGTGATTGATGAAGATTCTATTGAAAATAACAGGATTATGCTTTCTTTTTATTTTTATGTCGAGCCGAATTCTTTTAGCTGAACAGAATGTAAAGGTTGCCCAAAATCCGAATATCAATATCGTCTGGTCAGACAATAATGGACTAAGTGAGCAGATATATTTTAGCAGTTATATGAATAACAACTGGACGTCTCCTGTTCAATTGAGTGATGGTTCTAATTTTGTTTTTCATCCGATAAGTAGTTCCGGTGATGATAGAAAAATATGGGTAGTATGGACCAAACGAGACAAGAATGGAAATTTTCTTCAATTTTCAGTTTACAATAAGTCCCAATGGAGTCCGCAGAAACAAATAAATACAGGCATTAATGATAATCGTGCAGTTACTATTGTAGTCGATAAGTATAATACGCCATGGATAGCCATGGAAGGTACAGGAGATTCATATTCTGATATTTATTGGTCTCGATGGAATGGATACGGATGGGATCATTTTATTAAGGCACATGCCGACAACAAGGTCCCCGATGTCCAACCGGCCCTTTCCATTGATGATCTCGGGAATATTATTCTTTCCTGGCAGACGTTTGCTGATGGAATGTATGTTACAGTCTCACATATGTGGGATGGACAGCAGTGGAAAAAGATATCTCCTGAAAGCTACGAGACAAGTAAGAAAAAGATGACATTAAGTCAAAAAAGTCTGCCTGAACTACCGAAATTTATTAAAACTCCAGAGAAGGCAACTTTGTTTTTAAAGACGCAAGATGGCGCTGAATCGATTCCTCTTTCCCATTTGTAAATTATTTACGTAAAATGAAGAAACTATTCAATAAAACAGTCATAAGTCATGTTTTTATTTTTTGTTTGATTTTGATATGTGTGCTTCTATTTCCAGACAAAGGTTTTACCAGTGAAGCGCTATCCATTATTGCTTATGGAGATAGCTTGACGGAGGGGTGTGATGTTTCTGGATATACTGTCTGCGCTGGTTGGTTAGGTGGCTATAATTATACAAACAATTTGAAGGCATTACTTTTAGAAAATGGACATTCAGACATTACGGTCTACAATCATGGTAAGGGTGGAGAAACTACTTGGGAATCGGTAAACAGGATGAGCTATTTATTTGCTCTGGATTGTAATAATCAGACCGGTTACATTTTGATTATGCATGGGACCAATGATCTGTTTTTTGGAATTCAGATGGAAAATATAAAATTTAATCTAGGGGTAATGATAGATAAAAGTCGTGCCAAGGGTCTAATACCATTATTGGCAACAATACCACCAGATCCTGATCATGAATGGAAAGATATTCCATTGATGAATGATTATATTCGTCAATTAGCTCAAGAAAAAGATGTTATCCTGGTCGATCAGTACAATTTTTTAGCTCCTGATTGGGATATTTATACTAATCCTCAAGGATGTTATAATGATAGACTTCATCCTAACAGATCAGGCTTTGATGCCATAGGATATCTTTGGTATGAAAATTTATCAGAGTTGCTACCGAAAAAACACATCTTGCCCGGACTCATGTTACTTCTCCACTCTGCTCACTGATAAAAGAGCCAAATCAGTTGTACTGGCCAAAAGATTAAGGTTATCAGAGAGCAAGTTGTAACTTATTACACTCTGATGCCAGGATTTATAGTCGTGGCTATGAATGCAAAAATGCTGGATGTTCGATAAACTTTTTCAGAAAGTTACTAATCTCTCCGACACACTATCAATAATATGCTGCCAGCAGCAACACCTCTTATTGATAATTGCAATTTTAGATTACAATCACCCCCTTTTTTTAAGAACACGGATTTTCACCTGCAAGAAGACTTAACTCGAGTATTTCAAATGCCATTTTTGTCTGAGGCTGGAAAATCTTTTATTTTTAAGACCCTTTACCTAATTAACGCTAGTTACAGAAAATAACTCCCAGATTTTCGCTATTATCCGCTGGGGTTTTAGTCTGCAATTACGTTTTATGAGCACCGAATGAGTAGAATGGATTCGACTACAAGTACGACGCTGAAGTATCTATTTACTGCCATCATCTGTCTTTTTGCATGCAGTCTTTATTATCATTTTTTCGAGAATAAGGCCTATGTAGAAATTGAGATTGAGGTAACTCAAAAGACTGATTTTAAAATTTATTGGGCAGGTGCAGGGCAACTCTATTCCGAAAAAAACATGTCAGGGGTTTATGTAAACCCTAATTGTAAGCGCTATAATTTTTTTCTGACCAATATTGGCCACATCGAAAGGTTACGGATTGACACCCATCGTTATAAAGGTGAGGCAACGTTAAAAAGTGTTGTTATCCAACAACCGGGATGGGCCCCCATCTCACTTGCAAGCCCTAAAGAATTTAACCAGCTTGTTCCGTTGCATCACATTATCGAGTATGGCATTGACAGTAAGGGGCTCATGGTCAAATCGACTGGCGATGATCCCTATTTTGAATTAGTTATTACCCCTCAACATATAAAGCGGCAAATCGGATGGTTATCCATCCGATTTGCCGCCATATCTATCTTTATTTGCCTTGTTCTGTATGGTGCAGGATCATTAGTACAAGATCTCCGTTTTGTCCCAGTGCTGCTCTTTGGCGTATGGATGCTTGTTTTTGTCATGGCCGGAACAAGCCAATGGAATGCACATCCCGACGAATACGTTCATATGGCTGCAACATCCTACTACAAAGATCACTGGCTGCCTCCTGTAGTTGAAGACCCGGAGATTCGGGGAACATACAGTGTGTATGGCTATTCGCGACTCAATATCCCCGAAGTATATTATTTATTCGCCGGAAAGTTTGATAATCTCTTAGAGAGATTCAAACTTCCTGATTATTTTTCCTTGCGAATATTCAATATTTTCCTTTTTACTCTCATTTTACTTTCAACCCTAAAAAGCAGGTCCGCCCGGCTGGTAGCCCTCCCCTTTCTTCTCTCTCCACAGATCTGGTATTTATTTAGTTATTGTAATTCTGATGCCTTCGCACTTTTCTGCGCTTTTCTTGTTGGCTGCCAGTTAGTCAACCCTGAAAGCCTGCTTTATCATTATTTCAAAGACAACCGATGGATTCCAAAAATTATTTCGGGAGCTATGATAGCTATTCTCCTGGGGATTTTATTTCTCCTCAAGAAAAATTATTATCCATTTATTCTCTTTTTTTATCTCTGCCTTGGACTCAAACTATTTTTAAGTGACGATTTTGCGGGCAAGAAGAAAAAGATATTTACACAACTATCGATTATCACCTTGATCGGATTTCTTATTGTTGGTATGCGAATCAGTATTGATTACATGGTGAACGGCCTTGACCGTCAAGAGAAGATACAAAAGTTACAGGAAAAACTGGCTCACCCTTTGTACAAAGAAAGCACCGAGCTCGACAAAAAACATATTAATCTTTTTCGGAAAGCGCGTGGCGCAACTCTACGGGATATTATAATAAAGGAAAACTGGTTTGAACGCTCATTCCAGAGTGGATTTGGCGTATATGGCTATTCTAGCATCAATGGCCCACACATCTACTATGAATTAGTGCGATGGACAGGATTGAGTTTACTGTTATTTGTATTCGGCTCTATCTTTTGGCGAGGCGGTCTTATCAACAGTGGATTGGCGGTATCAGTGCTGGGTTTATCAGTGATGCTCATCGGGGTTTCTGTTTATCATTCCTGGACCGCCGACTTTCAAGCCCAAGGAAGGTATCTGTTCCCGATTTTTTCTATGTTGGGCATCCTGTATGCCATAACCCATAAGGCCATCCAAAGTAGTATCTTAAGCTTTGGCGTTATCTTAATGTATCTTCTTGGAATATATTCTTTTATTTTTCAGGGACTGATGTACATTCCAAAGATAATTCTATGCCAATAAAAAATATTTTCTCTTTATTTCCTATACATCATCTCGTATTTGGCGATATCACACCATGCAAAACACAGAAGATATAAACATCAATAAAGAATTGTGCGCTGATTGTGTACACGATAATCGGTTGCTCATCTTCATAGTAGCCTACAATGCAGAAAATACTATTGAGAGTGTTCTTAAACGCATCCCATCTCTACTCCTTGATCTCTATGAGGTAGAGGTACTGATCATTGATGATTCCTCACAGGATGATACATTTCGCAAGAGCGAGCTAGTCCGCCGGGCAAAACTGATCCCCTTCAAGCTTACCGTTCTTTACAATCCAGTAAATCAAGGATACGGCGGCAACCAGAAGATCGGTTTTCATTATGCCATAGAGAACAATTTTGACTGGGTAGCATTGGTGCATGGAGATGGACAGTATGCACCAGAGTGTCTGCCGGAATTGGTTAATGTTCTGGCTACAGGAGAGGCAGATGTGGTCTTTGGTTCCAGGATGATCGAAAAGAAGGGGGCACTCAAAGGCGGTATGCCCCTTTATAAATTTGTAGGTAATAAAATCCTTACAACATACCAGAACGCAATGCTTGGCTCAAATTTGAGCGAATTTCACAGCGGATACCGATTATATAGTATTGATACCCTGAAAAAGATCCCGTTCAATCTCAACAGTAACGATTTCCATTTCGATACCGAGATCATTATTCAGCTCATTTTTGCAAAACAAAGGATAAAAGAGTTACCTATTCCTACCTTCTACGGAGATGAAGTCTGTCATGTCAACGGCATCAAATACGCATGGGACGTATTCAAAGCTACATTACTGGCCAAAGTACAGCCTTTTCATATCTTTTATGACCAAAAATACGACTGCAAGCCGGTAGAAACCGCCTTAGACGGGAGCGCGACTAACGAGTTATACATTTCGGCTCTGTTTGAACAGGAGATTACACCCAAATCGACAATTTTATTAGTGGGCAAGGTTCCAGAGAAATTGCAAACCTACCTGTGTGATACAGGTCATATCATTAGTGTAAAAAATGCGCAATTTTTCAATGAAGAAATAGATAAGAACAATACTTTTGACTATATTTTCTTATTTGACGAATGTGGAATCGTCCATAACCCTGATGAATTTATGGACAGATTACTACAGACCAGCAAGTACTCTCCACACATAAAAATATGCCTAACGGTCGCAAATATAGGTTTTATCCTGACCAGGATATTGCTCCTTTTCGGTCGATTCTCCTATACAAGACGAGGTATTATTAACCTCAACAGTTTACATTTTTTCACCCTGCGCTCTGCTAAAAATCTTTTCCAACAAAATGGTTTTACCGTGTCAGAAATCCGCGGATTACCTATAGCATACTCCTCTCTTTTTTCCTCAGCCATGCTGGTTAACGGGCTGACATCTCTTCACAATTTCCTGATCAAGATACGGAAGTCGCTCTTCAGCTTCCAATTCGTTTTCTTTGTTTCCCCCCCTCCCTCCTTGCAATACCTGCTATTAACAGCCATGGAAGTCTCTGGACAAAAGTCAGCAAGCATTACGGAAAACAGCAACAATCAGACGGTACCAGTTTCAGAAAATTTTCTTGACAGCTAACGAATATCCTCTCTTCCAATTTCTTTTGATTCCTTGGAACGGTCACCAACAATGGCTACTGCACTAAACATGTTATCTGTCCCATTGCTAGAGATGATCACGAACTGATGTTTCTCCTTGAGTCCTTTCTGCTCCGCTTCTTTTACAGAATGTAAGAAATTAGAAATCGGGGTAAGTATCGGAGCTCGATACATGTCAACCTTTTGAGAGTTATGAAAAATGATAAAGAAAGCAATGGTAAGAACCAGCCCAGTACCTAATAAATGCTGATAACGGCGTTGTTTCAGAATAAGATTGTCAGCTGAATAAAGCAGAAAAGCCACCCAGAAAAACTGAGCAATCAACACATGACATTCTTTCACACTCTGATAGAGAAGATATTTTTTGCTGAGAAATAGTGGTGCAAATGAGCTGATGATGATCAAAAAAAAGAGCATCGCTATTTTCAGATAGAATCTTTCTTTGCGTAAATATATAAGCAGAGGAATAAGAGTTCCTGCAATTAAGAGAAGTTTTTCCAGATTAACCGAGTCTTTCAAACCCAGAAAAAAAACTTGTGTAACCAGTGTATTGCCCCAGAGAAGCAGTATCTCTTTATGAAAGAGATTTCCTAACATTATGGTACTGTCACTAACAGAAAATGTATAAGCCAATGCCACCAGCAAAAGTCCGAAAAAAACAAGATCTTTCCCTGCGAAGAAGAGCATGAAGACAAGACAAAAAGGTACAATCAGGACAGAGTAAGGCCCTGACCAGATAAGCAGGGAAGCAACTAAGAAATAGATGATATTAAAACTCGCTGAAGAATTTCTTTGCCAGAAAAGAAGAACCAGCAGAAGAAGCACACCCACATACATCTGAAAAGTAAGGCTAATATAATAATAAAGATGATTAAATCCGGAAAGGCCAAGAAAAAAAGGACTAATGAATAGAATATATTTACTCCTGATCAGGCCGGAAAGAGAAAATGCGGCAACAGTCAAGACGCAAAGAATAATCGATACCAACTGATACAGAAGAGGTTGAATCAGGATATCGGCCTTAGCAACCAGAAAAGCAACCAAGTTATTGTAAATATTATAATAGCCGTTTGGGTGTTGAAAAATATCGCCCAAAGATCTAATGTTACCGTAGTAAAAGTTGAAATAGTGGGCAGTATCCTCGGCATACAGTCCTGGCTGGGAGAAATTGCCCCAGGAACGAATCAGCATGACAACAACGTAGAGCAAAAGTCCCGAGAAGATAATGACTTTATTCTCAGAAAACGTCTGCTTTAGGTTTAATTCGTAAACTTCCCTATCTCGGATGAAAGACCGGAGAATATAGCTAACGTTGGGCATAAATTCTCCTAGATGGTGCAAGACTTGGTTTTCATATTTTATTCAGCACTCGCCCAAAAATGTTTTTTTAGTTCACACATGGTGAACATATGACAAATTCAACCGACATCTCTTAATCTTTATGACGTAATCGCCTTATTTTCCGAAACAATAGTG
>JAQVER010000091.1 GCA_028697885.1 Desulfocapsaceae bacterium | reverse complement strand
CCATCGCCTGATTGTGCCATGGGCAGTACCAGCCACCCTGGGCATACCCCTGGGCGACGGTCTTAGCGTAACCAAGCCCAAGACCCACGTCCATAAGGATGGCAATTGCGGTTACGATGAAAAGTGTCTTTGTCATTTTTCTTTCTCCTTTCTAAAATTCTTCCGGTGTCACTTGTGCACCAATACGGAAGGTAGGTTCCTGGTCCTTCATCTCCATTTGTACACGGACTTGCCGTTAAGATGAAGCATAAGCCGTGCCAATCTCTCTCGTTGTTATTGTAAGATACTTAAATCACATTGTTATTGTCTCAACGACGGCTAATGGCATTCGTTCGTGCATTTTATGGATCGACTATACTGGATAATAATTATCCAGTTTTTCAATAAATGGTCTTCCTGGTGGATAAAATTTACGCACTTTTTGCCGCACAAGGCGGACAGGTATCGACTTTGCTTGCCAGTTTCACTCGTGGCATAAACTATGCTAAATAATGTTACATCAAATGGTTATTGAGTATTCAGGAGAGATTCACTATGGAGCTTCGTTTTTACAAGCAAAAACCTTGGGTATGGTTTTCGCCCTGGATGATCATTGGCTCGGTCTGCATTCTAGCAGCCATTCTGATTTTTCTGGCCTCCAAGAACATCCATAGAGAAAAGGTATTCATGGAGCGGGCGCTGCTTTCGGAGGCGAACATTCTTGTCGATTCATTGGAGGCCAGTAGTCGCACCGGAATGATGGGCATGGGATGGGGCCAAAGGCAGGTCCAGGTGCTGATGGAAGAGACCGCTCAGCAGCCGGATGTGCTTTATGTGGCGATCGTCAACTCGGCAGGGCAGGTGATCGCCGACAGCCGTGCCGATCGGGTGGGCAGCATTTTGCCGTTTGTCGCTCCACAACCGGGACAGATCCTCCAGCGCTATATCAGAGGAAGAGAAAAGTCTTTTGAAGTGATCCGCGCATACAGCCCTTGGTATAGACAGAAAAAAAGAGGCCAGGGGAACATGTCCTGCAGGCTGGCACCCGGTGCACCTGTAAATGATAACATGTTCGCCATCGTTGGGTTAGATCCCTCTCCTTTTGAAGCAGCACTTCGCCAGGACATGCAGCAGACCTATGTCCTTTTTCTCGTGATGTTTCTGGCTGGCGCTGCGGGAATCATATCTCTTGTCTGGATGCAAAACTATCGTTCGGCACGTGGATCTTTGCACGAAATGGAACGATTCACTTCAACATTGGCGGGTCAGCTGCCGGTGGGTCTTCTGGTTACGGACAAAGCAGGCGACATTCAAAGGGTCAATCAAGCGGCTCAGCAAATTCTTCACTCCTCAGCCATAACCGGCCGCATTGACCAGTTCCCCTGTTTTCTTCGTATGGCAAAGCGGCTGGAGAGTGAAGGCGCCATATTGGAAGAGGAAGTTGAATATTCGGCAAACGATTCTCGGTCCACACCGCTGCTGGTCAATGCCGCCATCATTCGTGATGAGGAAAGGCAGACTTCCGGGCATGTCTTTCTTTTCAGCGACTTGACCCGACTCAAGCAGTTGGAGGATCAGCTCCGACGCAGTGAGCGGCTTGCCGCATTGGGGCAGCTCGCAGCCGGCGTTGCCCACGAGATTCGAAATCCTTTGAGCTCCATCAAGGGATTTGCCATCATTCTTGCCACCAGGTGCAAAGAGGATGAGCGAAGCAGCGGCCTCGCTGCGGTTATGGAAAAGGAGGTCGACCGGCTCGACCGCGTTATCACGGATCTTTTGGAATTTTCCCGACCAACCGAGCTTAACAAAGAGACATTCAGCTGCCGCGAGTTGATCCGCCATAGCCTGCAACTGGTGGAGAAGCAGGCCGGGGACCAGGGAGTAAGCATCCAGTGGCAAATCGATCCCGAAGACCTGCAGGTGGAGCTGGATGCCGACAGGTTTGCACAGGTCCTCCTGAATCTATACTTGAATGCCCTGCAGGCCATGGAAACCGGGGGTGCACTCAAGATCAATTCGTTTATGCGCTCAAATGAAGTCATTTTCCAGATAAGCGACTCCGGAACAGGCATAGCGGCAGAGCACCTCCCGCATCTTTTCGATCCCTATTTCACCACCAAGCCGCGGGGAGTTGGATTGGGACTGGCCAATGTACACAAATTGGTGGAAGCCCATCGAGGAACCATTGAAGTGGAGAGCCTCGCGGGCCAAGGAACCACTTTCACAGTTCGTCTGCCCCTCTCGGAAGACCCAAGCTCCCGGACTCTCTCTCGATTTGAGCAGAAAGGAGTGAACCAACATGACGGAAAAGAAACCGCCGCTGGTGCTGGTCGTGGATGATGATTCTGCACACTGCTTGATGCTCGCCACTTTCCTGGAAGATTGGAGCTACCAGTCGATGCAGGTAGGCGATGGACAAAAAGCTGTTGAATACGTGCGCACCCATCCCGTTGACCTTATCCTTATGGATGTACGAATGCCGGTAATGGATGGAATAGAAGCCACTAGGCGAGTCAAACAATTCAAACCGAAACTTCCAGTGGTCATCATGACGGCCTATTCATCTGTTACTTCGGCAGCGGAGGCGTTAGAAGCGGGAGCTTCCGACTACTTGACCAAGCCGCTCGATTTCAAAGCCTTAAAGACGGTCATGGAGCGGGTTTTGAAATAAAGAGGAGACGGTTGAAGTGAAGCAGCCTAACGGCTGCTATGACAGATCTTTTGAGGCCGTTGGGGCGCTTCAGGTATGCGGCCAGTGCAATAAGATCGAAACACCGACCAGTGCCATAGTACTTTCTGAGATTCAAAACCAACTATGCACAATCCCGATCGTCTCTTTCCACCCGAGTCAGTCAAGAATCGCCCTTTTCAATTTACTCGCACCGCCATTCTACTTTTCTATCATTGGGCGCAGCAGGAAAGCCTTTCCGGATTCTTGAAACGTGATATGGCAACAATTTTCAACGCCTCGGCCATGGTAGGGAACACATGAAGAAGGTCGATGAAATCATCCAGTTTTGCATGGAAGCGTATCCCCATTGCCGCTTCATGGATGACTTCCCCGGCATTTCTACCGACCATGCTAACTCCGAGGACTTCGTTACTTTCCGCATCGGCGACCATCTTGATGATGCCCCGGCTGTCGCGCAGCGCCCTGGCGTGCGGCACCAGAGCCATGGGCAGGGTGTTGCACCAGCATCGATGTCCTGCAGCCTCCGCTTGCTCTTCGGTCATGCCAGCCATTGCGATCTGCGGGTCGGTAAAGATGACGCGCGGAATGACGCGGTGATCGACGGATTTGAGCTCTTTGCCTGCAAGCGCGTTGTGCGCGGCAATGCCCCCGTCCTGGCTGCCCACCGGAGTGGCCATCTGGCTGCCGGCCTCACGGCCGATCACGTCTCCCGCCGCAAAAATGTTGGCTATGTTGGTTTGTAGACGCTCATTCACTTTTACGGCTCCGTGTTCGTCGAGCAGAACTCCCGCGCGGTCGATGCCGATTCGATCCGTATTCGGTCTTCGCCCGGTCGCAATGAGCAGGCGCTCAGCTGAAAAACGCTCCTCGTCTCCTGCTATCGAAGCAACAACCGTGACCCCGGTTGCGGTTTTTTCCACCTGCATGGCGGTTGCATTCGTTACAATGCGGATAGATTCGTCAGTCAGTATGCGGGCGATGGCTTTTCCTACTTCGGGCTCGTAGCCGGAGACCAACAACTGGCTGCTGCGTTCCAGTATCGTAACTGCTGTGCCAAAACGCTGGAACATTTGCCCCAGCTCCAGTGCGATATATCCACCGCCAATGATCAGAAGCGAATCCGGGAATTCGGTCAGTTCCATCGATTCGCCGCTACCAAGAAGATCACTGGTCAAAAAAGGCGCCTGCTCGATACCCTCAATTGGGGGGATGAAAGAACGCGCTCCCGTGGCGATCAAAATCTTTCGGCCACTCAGCAGCTTATCTTTGACCTGCACGGTGTGGGCGTCAATGAATTCCGCGTGGCCCGTTTCCGTACGTATTTTATCCCCCACCAGACTCTGGTATTTCTTTTTGCGGTATTCCTGAACGAGCTGATCTTTCTGCCCAATGAGCTCTTTAAAATCGAAATCCATACCCAACGGATTCAGGCCGGGGTACCGAGAGTGGCGCATTTCGTGCATCACCGCAGCCGCCCCGATCAGGTTTTTTGATGGCAGACACCCTCGGTTGGCGCAAGTGCCCCCAATCGTGCGCTGCTCAACCATAATGGCCGTTTTCCCCAGTTCCTGGGCTCGCAGTGCCGCGGCAAATGCGGTCGAACCAGCGCCAAGTATCAAGAGATCACAATCGAACCGATTCATGATTCACCTCCAATAGGGTTACGGACCGGGCCGCACAGCCCGCTCTCCCAACATGAAATCCAAAAAAATTGCGGCCAAAAGCCCCAGGACTCCAATCCAGATCATTGCAGGAACATAGAGAACGAAAGTGAAGATCACCACTGCCGTCGCGCTAGCCAGGTGCACTGCCAGCGGGCTCCAACGGCGGTGCCTTCGCCGGGTGATCACAAGTCCCACGGCCCCGAGCAGCAGAAAGAAAAACAGAAGCGGGGCAAGAATCGCATCGTTTATGATGAAGCCCGCACCGACCGCCGAAACAATGGCAATCAAGGGTCCAAACCCGAGGCAGCACATCAGGGCGAAAAGCGAACCGGCCAGGCCGAATTTTTCCAGGTGCAGGTTTTTCATGATTCACCTCCATTGGCGCTATCACAGATCTTTGGAATCGAGCATCTCGAGTATGGGGCACTCACTTATCGGGTTTTTCCTCCGACATGCCGGCAGCAGTTGTTCGAGGGCGGTTCGGATTTTTTGCAGAGCTCGGATCTTCCGGTCGATCTCGTCAATTTTTGCTAAGGCGCGCGCCTGCACATCGCCGCAGGTGGCTCCGGGCTCAACCCGCAAAGAAAGCAGCTCCGAGATTTCCTTCAGGGTGAATCCAAGCTCCTGAGCGCTTGATAAAGCGCACGCGGGCAATGGTGTCCTCGCTATAGATCCGGTAGCCGCCTTCTTTCTTGGCCGGTTGCGTAATGAGTCCCCGGCGTTCGTAACAGCGCACGGTCTCAGCGTGAACATTGGCTCTTTCGGCTACTATGCCTATAGTCAGCTGTTTCATATCAGCTACCTTTCATGTTGAATTGTAAGCACTGTACCAAGATACGGAGTCAAGGGGGGTGCCACAAATCAAAGTCCGGCATTCTTGGCTGATGCTTTGGAGGTGATCGAGGGGGAAGAACTGCGGGTAACCTGGCCTGTGGGTTATGTGTGTTGGGGTCCGCAGGGATTCTCTCTGCGGCGGTGTAACAAAGAGCTCCTTGCAATGACGACAAGTTGTTCGAATTTGAAACCGGAAAAGCGATTTATTGTAAGACCGGAATTCCAGCTATTGGCATCCTGAAACTTACCAAAACGCCGCTCCGAGCCCCGGTCGGACCGTGGCCACACAACCGGGAGCTCGGAGTTCTGAAAATTGGTGGTTAGAAATCGAATGGCCCCGAGGGACTAAAGCGGCCTGCCGATGCCGGCAGCTTGAAGATCTTCCTTGGTGATGGGCCGGTGCTTGCAGCACTCGAGCAGCGCCCCATTAACCGCCACTGAAGGGACCGAGCTGACTCCGTAGGCTTTGGCCTGTTCTACTCCCTCATTCTCGTTGAGATTGTAAAAGGTGATATCGCAATGAGGGCATGCCAGCTCATTCACCATGTTCACCACTCCCTGGCATACCGGACAACCTGCGATAAAGACCTCGACTTTTCGTTTTTCTGCCATGGTTAGCCTCCTTTGCGCTTATCTTGTTGAAGTATTTGGGTACCTTCGATGAGAGGACAGACACAACGGGTTTCGTCTGGCTGGGAGAGCTTCGGCGTGTCCCAATCCTTCTGGATCTCGATCAGAATTTGACGAAGTTCCTCGAACTCCTTGATTTTCTGAGTGAGCTCAAGAACTTTCTTCTCCGCCTGTTGCTTGACGTATCCACAGGGTTTCCTGCCGGTGGCTCTGATTTCCCAGATGGCTTTGATCTCACGGAGAGTGAATCCCAGCTTCTGCGCCTTCTTGAGGAATCGCAGGAACCTTTCCGTTTCTTCGCTGTAGAGCCTGTAGCCGGATGGGCTTCGAGCCGTTTTCCCTAACAGCCCGATCCGCTCGTAGTAGCGAATCGTCTGGGTGCTGACGCCCACTCTCTTTGCAAGTTCGCCGATTTGCATCATTGCCTGTCCTTTCACTCATAAGGTAAACCTTCTACCCAAGTATAAGGTCAAGGCCTGCATGTGAAAAAAGATCCGTCGAGCGCATCCTTACTCCGATCCGCCGCACAGTCGGGATCACAGCGGCCACCCGTAATTGTATTGAATTAAAGCCGCCAGGTGAATTAAACAATTCGGCCGGCAAGTTGCCGAGGTTATAATGATGGCGAATTCCTGGATTGCCCTAGCAGCGGTTCGGCCCTCCTGGGTGGCATGGTCCATTGGTTTCACATGGGAGTGGGCGCTAGGCAATAACCGTTCTTCAAAGATGAGCTTTAATAGTTGTTAAAGTGTTACAAATCCGATGGCTTGCCCATAGTATCACAGAATCTCAAATTAAATTCGATTGGAGTGATAGATGGCTATTGTCGAAGCGGCCAAATCGTTTTGCTATTTCATTCTGGCAGGGCTATGTGAAATCGGTGGCGGCTATCTGGTCTGGCTGTGGCTGCGGGAAGCAAAGCCAATAGGCTACGGACTTGCCGGGGCTATGGTGCTGGTACTCTATGGGGTTATCCCCACTTTGCAGCCGGCCCATTTTGGAAGGGTTTATGCCGCCTATGGCGGCATTTTCATCGTGCTCTCCATCCTGTGGGGCTGGAAAGTCGACCGAATAGCCCCCGACAGGTTTGACATCATAGGAGGATTGGTCGCTTTGGCAGGTGTTGCCATCATCATGTATTGGCCCCGCAGCTGTTAGTTAGTCAGGTTCGAGCCTGCGCGGCTTCTGGAATCTCGAGCGAGTTTATCTGTTTGCCTGCCGAGCTCAAAGTCAATAAGATCTTTGAATCGAGCCACCTCAAGCGGCCCGATGACGGGAACGCCGTTGACGACAAACGTTGGCGTTGAATTGACCCCGGCTTTCTTAGCCGCTTCCAGGTTTCGTTCAATAGTCCGTTCATACCTTCCTGTATCCAGACATGCGCCAAATTGCTCCGTATCCAGTCCCAAATCCCTGGCATATAGCTTCAACTGCAGTGAGTTGAGGTCTGTTTCACCGGCAAACAAAATATCTTGATATTCCCAAAATTTGCCTTGTTCTCCCCGCGCATCGGGCGGCTTCGGCGGCCTTTTTCGACCACTTGTGTCGGCTCAGGGGAAAATCCTTAAAAACCCACCTGGTCCGGTCCTTGTACATCTCCTTGATTACTCGGGTCGTCTCGTGCATTTTGCGGCATGCCGGACAAAGATAATCTGAAAACTCGATGACGGTAACCGGCGCATCTTGAGGTCCCAGTGCGGGAGCATCATCCACATCTAATCCGGCCATAGGAGGTGGCGGCTCCTGCAGGTATGAGACGACTTCTTCCTCAGGGGCCAGGGATCGAGCGTAATCTGCCACGGTTTCATAAGTTTTTTGCCGCATTAGATAGTTTCTTATACGCGCCCTGAGTTCCGCCTTAGGTGCACCCGAGGTCCGCCATTGTGCTTCATTGCGGGCATAAAAATCATCGATTTCTTTCTCGCTAATCTGCACTGTGCGAGCTTTGGCCAACTGTTTGATCAGTTCTTCCAACGGCACCTTCTGTCGGTCTGCTTCCTGTTGCAGCAGAATGCCGGTGATCATCCGATCAAGCTGCTCTTTCTTTTGCTCATAGATTTCTCGTTCCAAAGGATAGGTCCTTGCGGCTGTCGCAGACTCCAATTCGGCACTGCTGATCTTTTGATCTCTAACCCTGGCAATGATCGCCGTTTTATTCCCCTGATAACCACTCAATAGCGATTCATTTTGTTGCACGAGCAGCGTGTAGGAGATCAAACAAACGGCGAGGCTGACGCTCAAGCTCTGCCACAAGGTGCTTCTTTCAAAAGAGGCTGCAACAAGAAAAAGTACGACGGCAAAGTTCACCAAGCAGAAGGGGCAAATAACGTCTATCGCGAACATAATTCGCAGCAGGTTGAACTCAAGACCGAATGCCGCGGCAGCCCACAGAAATGTGAAAGACGGAGCTCGTAAAATAATCAGGAGCATGCTTAGGTAGAAGATCCCGCCCCAAAGCCATAGCGGCAGACGCAGGATGGCGAAGCCGGCGGTTTCCCTGCACCCGCTCCCGCCTTGTGTGCACAGGCTCGCAAGCCAGTCGATATGCGCTGAAAGGCCGGATAGTGCTGCAATGGCCAAACCCGAGGCTGACAAAATCAATAAAGCTATTTTGCTGTGTTGTTTGATTACTTTAATCATAATGGAAAATAGTCCCTTCTAATTTGCACCAAACCATAGCCTGAGCTTCACCCATTAACTTCCTGAATAGGCAGTGATGCCGCAAATACGCAGACTATCTCCGGAACGTAATGTTTCAGCTCGCGAGATCCCATTGTGTGAGCGAAGCTGCTCTAAGGGAACGCCAAAACGTTGGGCAATTGTCCAAAGCGAATCGCTCGGTCTCACCTGATAAAAGCCGGACCGGCAAACTCGCGCCGAATGCGCGCTGATTTCATTTCTTGTCGAAGAGGTTCCATTTTGCCGATCTTTTTTTGCCATAATCGCCGTTCTCGCTGTGACGGTCAGCAGTTGACCTATCTTTAGCGGTTGTGAAGGCTTCATGCGATTTTCGGCGGCAAGTGCCGCAACGGAGATTCCGTATCTTTTCGCAATGGCGTACAGGGTGTCACCCGGGTTGACCTTGTGGGCCATCATGGCCGGCTTTTTCGATGTGTCTCCGGATCCCGCCAGTGCGGCGACAATTTCTCCTTTTCCAGTAGGCACGCATAGCCCGTATTGAGACTGATCGGCCGGCGTTTTCACAGTGCACAGCTCGGGGTTGCATTTTTTCAGCACCGCCAAGGGTATTCCCGCACGTTTGCTCAGCCAGGCGAGGCTCAAGCCACTTGGTACTGATACTGTTTCACAAAGGGGATTCCACTGGCCACGGTCATAGTCGAGCCCATACCGGTCGGGCCGTCTCAAAATGCGAACAGCGGCCAATATTTTGGGCACGAACTGGCGGGTCTCCTTGGGTAAATATCCCTTCTCGATCAACTCCCAGTAGGTTTTCAGTCCACTCCGCTTGATGGCGTCTTGCACCGCGTTTTCCCCACAGTTGTAGGCGGCGAGGGCCAGCGGCCAGGAATTAAACATGTCGTATAAGAAAGAAAGGTATTCGGCTGCCGCTCCGGCCGACTTCAGAGGATGACGACACTCGTCAACCCATCTGGTGTGCTCCAGCCCGAAACGCTTGCCGGTTGCGGCAATGAACTGGTGCATGCCGACCGCATTGGCAGGCGAACGTGCTGTTGGAGAAAAACCGCTTTCCACCAGCGCCAAAAAAACAAGGTCCCCTGGCAGTCCCTTCTCGACGAAAATCCTCTGCATGGGAACGACGTAATGGCGAGCTCGTTCGAGAGTCGCTTCAAAACTGCGACGCTGCTTTCCCGTATAGCGCTCAACCCATGCATTCACAGCGCGATGCTCTGGTATGATCAGCTCAGCTTTGCCGGAAGATTTCAGCAAATCCAATTCAGCTCGCTCGGGCGGCTCGAAATGCGACACAGAAAGAACCTTATCGAGACTCGACAGGTTTGTTTCAGGTGGAATCTGATAGGCCGAAGGGGTGGCGCAACCGGTGGCGAGAACACAGGTTGCACAGCCCAAAATGGCAATTCTTGTCCCCCTCAGAATTCTTACTCTTAGTGTTATTACAACAGAAATAGACCACCTCACCCTCTTCAGCCATAAGTTGCCGTCAACCAACGGTTTCCCCCTCCTTCTTTGGTTCGGTTAATACTGCTTCTTAGCAGTGCTCAGCATTTCAGGACGCCGCCGAAGCGACATCCCTTTGAGCCAGCAGCCGCAAGCCATTGAAGATAACCAACAGGGAAGCGCCCATATCCGCTCCTACAGCCATCCACAAAGTAGCCAGCCCGGGAATGGCCAGGCCGATAAAAACCGCTTTGACCAAAAGGGAAAAGGCGATGTTTTGCTTGATGATTCGCAGCGTCCTTCGGCTGAGCCGGATCAGGAAAGGCAATCGCGAAAGGTCGTCGGTCATCAGGGCAATGTCTGCGGTCTCCAGGGCCGTGTCGGTGCCGATGGCGCCCATGGCAATGCCGATGTCGGCGGCGGCCATGGGTGGAGCGTCGTTAACCCCGTCGCCCACCATGGCCACCTTGCCGTGTGTCTGCACCAATTGGCTCACAATTGCCGCCTTGTCTGCGGGCAATAGTTCTGCGTAGAAGTCATCAATGGAGAGATTTTCTGCAATCGCCTGGGCCGTTCCCTCGTTATCACCGGTCAGCATTACGATCTTTTCGACTCCAGACGACCGGAGCTCCTGCAAAGCCGACTCGCTCTCCGGGCGGACTTCGTCGGCAATGGCCAGAATTCCAAGGGCTCCCGTTTCATCAGCCACAATGACAGCCGTTTTCCTTTCATTTTCCAACTGAAGCATTCCGCTGCAAGCCTGGCCATTGCAAAGGCCTGCCTCTTCCAGGAAGCGGTGACTTCCGATGGTGTGCAGCTTTCCATTGATTCGGGCTTGTGCTCCTTTGCCGGCGATGGCCTGAAATTCAACCGTGGGTGGAATCGCGATTCCCGTCGATTGAGCCGCTTCGACAATGGCAGCGGCAAGGTGATGTTCGGAGCGGGATTCGACGGCCGCCGCGATGCGCAGGACTTCTTGTTCACTGTGACCGTTCAAGGGGATGACCCGGGTCACCTTCGGTATTCCGCGGGTAAGAGTGCCCGTCTTATCAAAGGCCATCACTTTGAGGGAACCAGCCGCTTCCAGATAGGCTCCGCCCTTTATCAGCACACCGCGGCGCGCCGCAGTGGTAAGGCCGGAAACGATGGAAACCGGAGTCGAGATCACCAGGGCACAGGGACAGGAGATGACCAATAGAACCAGAGCCCGATAGAACCAAGAGGTAAAAGGCAGGCCGAAAGCAATTGGAGGCACTAACGCCACCAGTAAGGCAGCGGCTATCACGGCAGGCGTATACACTGCGGCAAACTTATCGACAAAACTTTGCGACGGGGCTCTTTGCGCCTGGGCCTCTTCCACCATATGGATGATGCGGGCGAGGGTGGTATCCCTGTAGTCGTGGGTTACCTCCAGTTCAAGCGAGCCCTGTTGGTTGACGGTCCCCGCAAACACGACATCGCCCGGATTCTTTTCCACCGGCATGGATTCGCCGGTAATGGGGGCCTGGTTGACATGGGACGATCCTTGCAAGACCCTACCGTCCAAACCGATTCTTTCACCTGGCCGAACGATGATGGTTTCACCCAATTGAACCTCTTCAATAGCCGCTTTCTCTTCGCCGCCGTTTCTTCTGACCACCACCTGCGTCGGGGAAATCTCCATCAGAGAGCGTATGGCGTTCCTTGCCCGGTTCATGGTGTAGTTCTGCAGGATGTTCGCCAGAGAAAAGAGAATAACGATGGCGGAGGCTTCCAGCCATTCCTCGATAGCGGCCGCTCCGATAACGGCGATGGTCATCAAAAAGTTCATATCGAGGTTGAGTGTCCTCAGTGCCAGGAGCCCTTTTTTGGCAATGAAATACCCGCCGGCCAGGATGGCCAGGATATACAAAGGATCTGTCACCGAGTGCCCGAGGCCGGCCCTGGAGCCTATAAAAGCAGTCAAAATAAGAATTGCGGAAACTGCAGTTAGAATTTCGTGTTTGCGTGTCTCCCAAAAGGACTCGATCGGCTCATCCCGCCCTTTGAATTTTGCCTTCACCCCGGTTGCCGAAACCGCATGCATGATTTGATCCGGGTTTAGCCGTCCCAATTCGTATTCAACTGTGATTTCCCCGGCCACCGTATTGAATTGCAGATCAGCCACGCCAGGGAGCTTCCGTAGTTGCTTTTCAACGATGGACGCTTCGTCGGCGCAACACATATCTTCAGCTAGAAGGACGAGGCGGTGCCGTTCAGCCATTTGTTCCAGGCGATAACCGGCCCTTTTCAGTTCCTTCTCAATTCGCTCCAACCCAAGGAGCTTTGGATCATATTCGACGGTCAGTTTGGCAACGGCAAAATTGAGAGAAGCGGACTTCACGCCTTCCAGTTTCTCAATATCTTTTGCAAGGGTGGCGGCGCAGTCGGCACAATCCAACCCTGCAACCCTCCCTTCCCAAGTCGTTGTTCGTAGTTCGCTTTCCATTGTGGTCCTCCTTATCTCATGGACCGGGAAAACTACCGGCGGCAAATTTGATGATGCTGAACCGGCAAACCTGGCATACTCTGGAGAAACCTTACTCCCGGTGCCGATTCATGATATAAGAATAATTATCAGAAGAAATGAATCAATTCAGGGAGAGCATCTCGGGGGTTTGAAGAGGGCGAGAAAATAATTATCGAGATGAGGATCAGTCTTCTTCTGTAGCAACCAACCGATCAAAAAAGAACCGAAAAAACCGTAAGGCTCAATATCGGTGTGGATGAATGCGTGGCAGGGGCTGAAACAATGCAGACCTTCCGGGTAACTAAACCCATGATCTCCCGCTGGTGCAGAGACCACGTGCAGCAACCCGATGCCAAGTATTAATAATATAACAATAAGCGGCAATTTCTTTTTCATGAGGAACTCTCAATTCCCTATCAAAATGGTAGTCTTTTAATAATTAATCTTCGCTTCCAGGTCAAGGCTTTTGTTGAAAAGGGAGTGAACATTATGTGGACGCGCCCCCTCTGCATTGAAGGCAAATAAGCGGCTTATACGACAACACGGCTAACGGCCACTAATTTGGATTCTCCGGAGCGTCGCGTACGCAGCGAAACCCCACTTCCTCAAATGCCTCCCAGGGATTTCGCTGAACCACCGATGGCCCGCCACCGGTAGCTCCGGCGCTTCGGGCGGGTCCGCCCATGACCACATAGGCAGTTTGAGGTAGCTTCTTTGGATCGGCACTTTGATTGAATTTAGTGCCCCATTCTCCGATGTTTTTGTTCAGCTGGCGGACGCAGAAGGCATTCGGCTCAAACATGATCACCGGGGTCATCAGCGGCATGTCGGACTCTGTTCCTGGCGCTGAGGGTGACGTCGGTTGCATATGCCCCTGCATTTCACCCATCATACCCTGAGAGGATTCAGAGGGAGTCGGGGAAGAACTGTCCGACTGCAATTTACCTTTCGTCACGGCAAACAGCCATTCTCTGGCCGTCGGAAGTCTGAGTCCGTAAAACTCGACATAAGCCAAAGCTCCGTAGCCGGTAACTCGCAGTATGGGGCAGGCGGAATGGGCGGCGTTCTTGACTTGAAATCGGCCGTCGCGAAAGATAATGGGCTCATATCCTCTGGTCACTTCTCCGAGCATGAGCCAAATTTGATCATTGCTCCGGACCACATCGCTTTCCACTCGAACCCTTGATACAACTTTATTCAGGAAATCCACATACTGCTGATTGGTGATAGGCGTCTCGTTCATATAAAAAGACTTTACTTTGACGCTGTTGCCGCCGTCGGGGCCGAAATCCTGCGGCAGAGTGATCTCTCCGCCGGGCACCAGACGCATAATGTCGTAGTCTTTCCCCTGCAGTCTTGCGGGCGGAGGACCTGTGGACTGCAAGGGTGGAGGTTCACCGGGTTCTTGTCCATTTTCGAGCTTCTGCACAGAACCGGGTGCCGACGTCTTTTGCGGGGAATCGATATGCGGTCTTTCGTGCAGATAGAGTGCTACCAAACCGATCAACACCAGGAGGACAGCGATAATGGTCGTCGCTTTCCATCGCAGTTTCTTGCCCTCAAAGGTTTGCCGGGCTATCGAAGGTTTCTGTCGTGACCTCACCAGAGCTGCGGCCATTGCTTCCCGGAACTCTTCAATTGAGGAAAATCGTTCGGTCTTTTCTTCTGCCGTGGCTTGTTGGAGGATCAGGTCCAGCTCCCTGAAAAATGGGGAATCGGCTTCCGGCAGTCGCGCGCTTTTGAAGGGTATCGTGTCCGGTCCCATTTTCCCCACTATGGCTTCATAAATAATCTTTCCTAGAGCATAAATATCCGCT
>JAQVER010000013.1:36974-53819 GCA_028697885.1 Desulfocapsaceae bacterium | reverse complement strand
AGGCGGATATTCTCGGCATCTACATAAATTCCAGTCTTCAGCATTTTTTTAGCCTGTAGGTAGATGTTCTCTAGGTTTAAGCTCTAAACAGTCTAAGAGGTTACAGACTGCCAAGCTGAGCTGTTCCTCACTCCCATTCTATGGTAGCGGGCGGCTTGGAAGAAATATCAAAGACCACCCTGTTGACGCCGCGGACCTCATTGATGATCCGGCTGGAGATGACCCCCAGCAGCTCATAGGGAAGTTTTGACCAGTCTGCAGTCATGGCATCCTTGGAGTCAACCGCCCGCAGGGCAATGACATTTTCGTAGGTGCGGCCATCACCCATGACTCCCACGGTCTGGATTGGGAGAAGCACGGCGAAGGATTGCCAGACTTGGCGGTACCAACCACTTTTTTTCATTTCTTCCAGAACAATGACATCGGCCTGCCGCAGAATTTTTAATCGTTCGAGGTTGACCTCGCCCATGATACGAATGCCAAGCCCGGGGCCGGGGAAGGGCTGGCGGTAGATGGCCTCTTCGGGCAATCCCAGCTCAAGGCCAAGTTCGCGCACCTCGTCTTTGAACAACTCGCGCAAGGGTTCGATCAGGTCCAGTTTCATGATTTCGGGCAGGCCGCCGACATTGTGATGGGATTTTATAGGAGCCTCGCCGCGAAAGGAGACCGATTCAATGACGTCCGGATAGAGAGTCCCCTGAGCCAGATAGTTGACTTCGCCCAGTTTTCTGGCTTCTTCTTCAAAGATTTTGATAAAACCCAGACCAATCCGTTTACGTTTAATTTCGGGGTCAACAACACCCGCGAGCTCGCTGAGGAAAAAATCGGTTGCCTCTACATCAATGACTTTGAGCTTCGACTTTTCCTTGAAAAAACGCAGGATCGATTCAGATTCCCCAATGCGCATCAGGCCGTTATTAACGTAGATGCAGGTCAGTTGATCGCCGATGGCACGATGGATTAAGGCGGCGGTGACTGAGGAATCAACACCACCGGAGAGGGCACAGATGACCTTGTTCGTTCCTACTTTGTTGCAGATGGCTGTAACAGTGGACTCGATGAATGAGTGCATGGTCCAGTCCGGCTGGCAGTTGCACAGACCAAAGATGAAGTTGCGCAGAATATCGGTGCCGATCAGGGTGTGGGCAACCTCAGGATGGAACTGGACGGCGACAAAGGGCTTTTCTTTGTGCCTGAGGGCGGCAAAGGGCGAATGGCTGCTGGTAGCCGTGGCTTCAAAGCCTTCGGGCGCCACTTCTACGCGGTCGCCGTGGCTCATCCATACCTGGTGATGAACTGGGCTGGTTTCCAGGCCGGCAAAGAGCCCGCCGGTAAACTGGACAGCGAGGTCAGCCTTGCCAAATTCCCGTTTTTCTGCCTTTTCAACCTTGCCACCCAGTTGCTGAATCATGAGCTGGGCTCCGTAACAGATACCCAGTATCGGCAACCCCAGTTCGAAGAGAGCCGGATCAGATAATGGGGCATCGCTATCATAGACTGAGGCTGGTCCGCCGGAGAGGATAATGCCTTCCGGGTCCAGTTCCTTGATCTTCTCAAGGGGGGTGGAATAGGGGTGGATTTCGCAATATACCTTTTGTTCCCGGATACGTCTGGCAATAAGCTGGGTGGTCTGTGAACCGAAATCAAGGATGAGGATTTTTTTCATGATAGAGGGAGCAAAAGTTGAAATTTAGGTTAGCGTTTAGCGTAACTGGTTATTTTATTTTATTAATGCGAGAAGAGCCTTTGTCCGGGCAGGTGATTATGCCGTCCGGTAGTTTGGCGCCTCTTTGGTGATAATCACGTCATGGACATGGGATTCTCGCAGACCTGCGGCGGAGATCCGGACAAAATTGGCTTTTTCGCGAAGCTCTTCAATGGTGCCGGCTCCGACATAGCCCATTCCGGAACGAAGTCCTCCCAGAAGCTGGTAGATAACATCGGCAAGCGGTCCACGGTAGGGGACTTTCCCTTCAATGCCTTCAGGGACCAGTTTGGATTGATTGCTCACCTCAGACTGAAAATAGCGATCTGATGAGCCTTTGCGCATGGCCCCGATGGATCCCATGCCCCGATAGCCCTTATACGTCCTGCCCTGGTACAAAAAGGTCTCGCCGGGGGTTTCGTCGGTGCCTGCAAAAAGAGAGCCGATCATGATGGCATGAGCCCCGGCACCTATGGCCTTGGCCAAGTCACCTGAATGTTTGATCCCGCCGTCGGAGATAATGGGGATACCATGTGCGGCCGCGGCAGCCACACAGTTTTTCAGGGCGCTCATCTGAGGTACACCGACGCCGGCCACAATCCGGGTGGTACAGATGGAGCCTGGCCCCACACCGACTTTGACTGCATTGGCACCGGCCTTGATCAGGGCGAGAGTTCCTTCGTAGCTGGCGACATTGCCGGCAATGACCGGCAGGTCGGGGAAGGCACTCTTGATGGCCTCAACTGCTCGCAGTACGCCGCGCGAGTGACCATGGGCCGAGTCCATGACCACTACATCTACACCGGCGTCCACCAGCTTCTGGGCACTGGCCTCAATGCCGGGGCCAACACCCAGGGCTGCACCGACCAGGAGACGGCCGAGATGATCCTTGGCTGCCAGGGGATATTTGCGAATTTTTTCCAGATCTTTGATGGTAATCAGTCCGGCCAGATTCCCGAAATCGTCTACCACGAGCAATTTTTCAATGCGGTGCTCATGCAGTAAGGCCTTGGAGTGTTCCATGTCAATACCCACTTTGGCGGTCACCAGGTTTTTGCTGGTCATCACATCACCCACCCGCAGGTCGCTGTCAGAGACAAATCGCAAATCACGGTTGGTGACAATACCCACTAGTTTGCCTTCGCGCAATACGGGCAGCCCGGAGATCTTGTATTTGGCCATAATCTTTTCCACATCGGCCACCGATTGATCTTCCCGCACGGTAACCGGGTCAATGATCATTCCTGATTCCGATTTTTTGACCTGTTCCACTTCTTTGGCCTGTTTGGCAATTCCCATGTTTTTATGGATAATACCGATCCCGCCTTCACGGGCCATGGCAATGGCTGTCCTGTGTTCGGTCACTGAATCCATGGCCGCGCTGATCAGCGGGGCGTTCAAGGTGAGGGTGTCAGTCAATCTGGTGGCGAGGGAGACTTCATTGGGAAGAACTTCTGAGGCTGAGGGGACAAGCAACAGGTCATCGAAGGTAAGGGCTAGCTCTATGGTGTCTGGTAACATGGAAGTCTCCTCTCACAAGGTTCAAGTGAACAGAATGTGCAGAATTTTAATAGTGTTAAGTTATGCGTTTTCAGTGTTAAGTACGGAGAATGTAGAAGACAGGAGTGACGGTCCGCTAGAAACACCTTTTACCTCCTGAACAGTTTAGCATTTCAGGATAAAAGCTCAAACCTTTTTCAGGAGGTGCCTGTTTTCTTCTTTTTTGGGAGAGAGTGTTGATTTTCACCCTGAGAGTATGATTTATTTAATAGAGATCGTTGTAATAAAAAACTACTGTCGGTATTTAAATGCCAAAAATGGCATAAGGTGCTGTAACGAAGGCGTCGGGCAGGCAGCAGTGTAACGGCGATGGTCCTTTTGAAACCGCTCCCTAAAGGAGAGATGAAAGTATGCTTGTCAATATTAATCCTGAAAATCCTCAGCTGCGTCTGATTCAGCAGGTTGTTGAGCACCTGCGGTCCGGGGCAATTGTCTGTTATCCAACGGATACCGGTTATGGAGTTGGCTGTGATCTGTTTCATCAAAAGGCGATTAAGCGTTTGATGCAGATAAAGAAAAGACCCGCGGGGAAACCTTTTTCATTTATGTGTTCCAGCCTGACCAATATCAGCGAATATGCTCATGTGTCAAATACGGCCTATCGTCTGATGAAAAAAAATCTCCCTGGCGCCTATACCTTTGTTCTGCCAGGGACGAAACTTGTGCCGAAAAGTATGGCGACAAAGCAGAAAACCGTAGGTATTCGGGTGCCGGACCATCCAATCTGCCGACTGCTCCTGGAAACACTTGGTAATCCCATTGTCAATACCAGTATTCCGCTAGAAAACGATCATCCTGTACCCACAGAGGCGTACGAAATTGACATGATTCTGGGGAACAGGGTCGAAGTCATTGTCGACGGTGGACCGGTTTATCCTGATCCTTCCTCGCTCATCGATCTGATTGGCGATCACCCTGAAATTCTGCGTAAAGGGAAGGGGGACATTACCCCGTTTCTTTAGCAAGGTACAGTGAAGCTTGCCCGCTGTATCTTGCATCTAAGGCGAACCTCCCCTTCCCGGTGACTGACCATAAAAATCTTCTCTGGCCCGCCTTAGTCCTTGATCAGCGGCTCTTTCAGCGATCTGCTCATGGTAAAGTGAACGGTTTTTCTTTCTGGAATATCCATAATAACGCCGGTTTTCGGGTTTTTGGTGCTTCGTTCTTTCCGTGTTCGAATGGAAAAACTGCCAAAACCACGAAGCTCGATTCTTCTTTTTTCAATTAAAGCATTCCGCATGGTTGTCAGCATGATATCCAGGGCGGCGGTGACGTCCTGTTTTGAGAGGGTGAGATCCGTGCTGACCTGATCGATAAGTTCTTTTTTTAACATGTTTAGTAGAGTGGCTTAAGAAATATTATTATAAAAAAAGGTTGTTCTGCCAGTAAATATTTCTTTAGGCAAAACAACCTTTTATGTTATGAACTCGGGTAAGATGCTCCTGAACATATGAGGAACACTACATCAGAAGTCGTTTGCTCTTCATCCTTCACGGCCACTGCACAATGGTAATGACCCCGACAGGATTGCGCTTAACGACTCCTTATCCTGGGAGAAGCTTGTTAGCTCTCTTCGGTTGATCCCTCATCGGTTTGTCCGCTGGCAGCTGCTTTCATCAGATCACCTAAGGTGGCAGGAGCTGCTGCGGCTGCTGCTGCACCTGAAGCTGCAGCAGCTTCTTTTTTCGGAGAGGCTGTCTGGCCTTCAGCAGTCGGTTCGTCACCATCACCTTCGAGAGTCTTGATGGAGAGGCCGATCTTCCTGTCCTTTGCCGATACGTTAATGACGATTGCCTTCAGGGTGTCGCCAACCTGATAGACGCCGACTGGGGTCTTGATCTTCTCTTTGCTGAGCTCAGAGACATGGACCAGCCCTTCGATACCTTCCTCAAGCTGTACGAATACACCAAAGTCGGTGACATTGGTAATGGTGCCTTCAATAACGGTACCGGATGGGTAGTTATTGTAGGCAGCCTGCCATGGGTCTGGCTCAAGCTGTTTGATGCCGAGGGAGAACCGCTCGTTCTCTTTGTCAATCTTCAGAACAACCGCTTGGATGGTCTGTCCTTTGACATATTTTTCAGAAGGATGTTTGATCCGCTCAGTCCAGGAAAGGTCGGAGACATGGATCAGTCCGTCAATCCCGTCTTCGATGCCGATAAAGACGCCGAAGTCAGTGATGTTCTTAACCTTTCCTTCGATGATGGAGCCAACAGGATAGGAGTCTGTGACCAGATCCCATGGGTTAGGCTGCAACTGTTTCATGCCCAGAGAGATCCGTTTGGTCTCAGGCTCAATGTTCAGAACCATGACCTCAACTTCATCGCCCACTGCCACGATCTTGGATGGATGGCGGGGTTTCTTCGACCAAGTCATCTCGGAGACATGGATCAAACCTTCGACGCCTTCTTCCAGTTCGATAAAGACACCGTAATCAGTGATGGAAACTACCTTGCCTGTAGCTTTTTCGCCAATGGGGTAACGAGTGGTAACAGTAGCCCATGGGTCTTCTTTCAGTTGTTTGATTCCGAGGGAAACGCGATCGTTCTCTTTGTCATATTTGAGGACCTTGACTTCCAGCTCCTCGCCGACTTTGTAAAGCTTGGCTGGATGGGAGACTCGTCCCCAGGAGAGATCGGTGATATGGCAGAGACCATCCATGCCGCCCATGTCGATAAAGAGACCGTAGTCGGTGATATTGGTGATGGCGCCTTTGATGATCTGTCCTTCCTCAAGGATGGAACGCATCTTCTCGCGCAGTTTGTTGCGATCTTCCTCAAGGATGGCCCGGCGGGAAATAACCACGTTATTCCGCTTGCGGTTAAACTTGAGAACCTTGAAAGAAAAGGTCTGGCCGATGAGTGCATCCAGGTCTTTAACCGGACGCAGGTCGATCTGAGAATAAGGCAGGAAGGCTGGGACGCCGACATTAACTGACATGCCGCCTTTGACTCTGCTTTCTATTTTACCTTCAATGGTACCATTCTCTTCTTGAATCTTGGCAATATCTTCCCATACTTTTATGGCAATTGCTTTTTCCCGTGACAGCAGGAGTCCACCTTCGTCTTTACGACGCTCAATAAAGACCTCAAATGTGTCGCCGATTTGAAATTCTTTACCTTCTTCCAGCTGGAATTCTGATTTGGCAACATAGCTTTCTGCTTTATCGCCAACATCAATCAAGACATAACCATCGACAACGCCGATGATAGTGCCCATGGTTACGTCGCCAACATTTACGACGCTGCTGTTTTCTTCCATCTCAAAGAGTTCTGCAAAGCTGAGCTCTTCGTCATTGATTGTTGTTTGTGTGAGTGCCTCTGTCATGGATTTTCGCTCTTGCGGCCCCGGAGTGGGGCCAAGTTGTAAGGGGTTGATCTTTACCGTTTGTTTCGAAACGATGCTTATGTATGATACATATCGTATGGGAAGGAAAATATGTCCTTTCTCCCATAAGAAAACATTATTATATAGCAAAAGAAAAATGGAAAGACAAGCACTTCTTGGTTGTACTGCCATAAAAAGTGTTCAATCGGGATTGGATGAGTGTTCGGCCAATTTTTTCTTTACGCTTCAGTACCCTCTGGAGTAAATAGTAAAAGATAAACAAACTGATGGGGAATGGTGAAGAGGGGATGGTTTTGTTGTGCGCATTGTGGGTGCGTCGCATTTCATGATCTTTCATTTACTGTTCTCATTTTTTTAACTCATGCAGATTAGGGCTTCTATATAATAAATGGCAGAGATAAAAAGTACCATGGATATGGTTATGGAGCGGGCCGCCCGTATGGCCGCCCGTTCGGTTGGCGAGTACTCCTCTCAGGAGTCGGAACGTACTGGCATGCGACTGGCGGCTGAGTATATTAACCATACGCTCGATGATCTTGGACAGGCACTTGCCGGGCAGGCAGCGACCGAGCAGATGGCTGTGCGCAAAGGGATGGCTCAGGCCCTGATGCGTAACATTCTCCTGCCTCGCAATGAGACGTTAATGGCCACGAGTCTTCGGGCTATGCAGGGGCTCTTGGAAATGGAAGGCTCCGCAGGGGATATGGTTGCCATCTGTGCAGAGTTGAAGCAGATACTGGAGCAGTATACTCAACATAAAGAACAGATCAGGAAACAGCTTGAAGATGCGGTGCGTGCCCAGCTTGATCAAAAACTCGGAGAACAGGGATCCCTTGCCGGCAGCAGGATGTCAATTGATCCGGCAATGCATCCTATGTTTCAGAAAGAGTGGGTGAGGATGAAGGCGGACTTGGATCAGCAATACAATCAGGCCCTTGATCAACGAAAAAATATGTTGTTGGAACGCTTTTCCTGATGCCCTATCTCCAACGAATAGGCAGGATTCAGGCATTATTGCGCCGAAGAAAGATCGATGGTCTTTTGGTCAGTCAGCCGGAAAACAGGCGTTATCTGAGCGGTTATTCAGCACTTGATCACGGTATCGCCGAGACAGCAGGGCTGTTATTGATTCCAGCCAGAGGAGAGTCCTGGCTTCTGACTGATTTTCGTTTCAAACTGCAGGCCGAGGCTGAGGCAGGTTTTCTCCATATCGGTCTCTACCCCAAAGGGGTGCTGGCCTTACTCAGGGAACTGCTGCCGGATCTGGGGATTCGTACCCTTGGTTTTGAAAGTGAGTATAGCCTGTATTCATTTGCCGAAAAACTGAAAGGGCTGGGTATAAAGATTGGTCTGCAACTTCTCCCGACCACTGGTCTGGTGGAAAAGATACGCCTGATCAAAAATGAGGATGAGATTGATAAGCTACGGGCCGCAGTTGAGCTGAACGAGAGGGTCTTTGAAGAGGTGTACAGTTCCATTGCTCCGGGTCAAACGGAGAGTGAAATTGCCCTTGCCATTGAGTGCACCATGCGCCGGATAGGTGCGGAATCACCCAGCTTCAGCACGATAGTCGCAGCAGGCAGTAACAGCGCTTTGCCGCATGCAGTGCCTGGTCCTGCGCTTGTCAAGCGGGGCCAGCCCTTAATGATTGACATGGGACTGATCCTTGATGGCTATTGCTCTGATATGACCAGGACTTTTGTGCTTGGCGATCCCGACGACCGTTTTCTTGCCATCCACCGTCTGGTGCGCCGGGCTCAGCTTGCGGCCATACAGGCAATACGCGAGGGAGTGGTGGCGGCGAAGGTGGACAAGATTGCTCGTGATCTCATCGCGGCCGCTGGCTACGGTCAGGCCTTTGGCCATTCGCTGGGGCATGGTGTGGGCATGGCCGTTCATGAAGAACCGCGCCTGTCATCGCGCAACCGGAAACAGTTGCAGGCAGGGATGGTGGTGACCGTTGAACCCGGTATTTACATCCCTGGTTGGGGTGGAATCCGGCTGGAAAATATGGTGGTCGTCCGTGAAGATGGCTGTGAGCTGCTAAATAAAAATTCAACCTGGCTAGATATATGAACGCTAAGGGCGTACGCAAATATTTTGTTCTCGATACCAATGTTCTGCTCCATAATGCCGAATCTCTTACTTCTTTTGATGATAATTACGTTGTCCTGCCGATGACGGTCATTGAGGAGCTGGACAGCTTTAAACGGCATAATGATGAATTGGGGCGCAGCGCCCGCTACGTGATCCGGCAGATTGATCAACTTCGTTCGCAAGGCTCGCTCAAAGAGGGTGTGACCATGGAAAACGGTGGCATACTTCAGATTATTGTGGAGCGCAAGGAGATGCCTGGGGTTTGTATTGATATGTCCGTGGCCGATAACCGGATCCTGGCGGTGGCCAACGTACTGCATGAGGAAGGGAAAAAAGTGATCTTTGTCTCCAAGGATATCAATGCCCGGTTGAAGGCGGATGCCCTTGGCATTGATGTGATGGATTTTGAGAAGCAGAAGTGTAATTTTGATGAGTTGTACACCGGCTGGAGAGAAATTCAGGTCGCCACCGAGCTGGTCGATCGTTTCCACCAGGAGAAGGGGCTGGAGACTGAAGGCTTTGATTTTTTGCTCAACGAGTTTGTCCTGTTGCAGGATGCATCCAACCCGAAACACTCAGGACTTGGTCGGGCCGTGGGGCCCAACCGTCTGGTCCCTCTTGATGGTAGTTTTGAGAGTGTCTGGAATGTACACCCGCGTTCCAAGGAACAACGAATGGCCATGGAACTGCTCATGGATCCAAAGATCAGTCTGGTGACGCTTATTGGTCAGGCCGGCACCGGCAAAACCTTGCTGGCCTTGGCCACCGGCCTGGAATGTGTCCTCCATCAGCAGGGATATGAAAAGCTCTTGGTCTCCCGGCCGGTGATCCCCATGGGCAAGGATATCGGTTATCTCCCTGGTACAAAAGATGAAAAGCTGTCTTTGTGGATGCAGCCGATTTTTGATAATCTCGTATACCTGATGCAGAAAGATCATCACTATGAGGAAGGGACCGTGCAGCAGAAGGTGAACTCGCTCTTCAAGGATCAACTGGTGGAGCTTGAGGCCCTGACCTATATTCGCGGTCGTTCCATTCCAAAACAGTTTGTCATCGTCGATGAAGCCCAGAATCTGACCCCCCATGAGGTGAAAACCATTATCTCCCGAGCGGGTGAAGGTACCAAGATGGTACTCACCGGTGATCCGCAGCAGATCGATAACCCCTATCTCGATTCCTCTTCGAACGGTCTGTCTTATACCGTGGAAAAGTTGAGAGGTGAGTCCCTCTATGGTCATGTGACCTTGAGCAAGAGTGAAAGAAGCCCGCTGTCGGCCATTGCCGCTCAGTTACTGTAAAAAAACTTAAATCGTACAATAATTATGCGCCAATATGTCATTGATGATCTGTCCCCCATGGAGCGGGATAATATAGATTCCTATCTCAAACGCAACCTGCAGCGAGGACCCATGCTCGGCATTTATTGGATCGTCCTGCCACCAGAGATACTCACCGATCTGCAACGGGAACATGTGGAAAAATGCGGTCCTTATTATTGTGGAGTTGAGGTGGGGAAGAATGCGGTCTGTTTTGAGATGCTGGTTCGCAGTAATGCCAACCTGCATTGTGAATGTATCGCCCATGCAAGTCATGCACAGCGTCAATTTATCCTTGAACTGGCTGATAAAATGCTGGCTGAAGAGTTAATCCGGTCATAAACTAAAAATTATAAAATATTCATTTTTAAGGTGATAACTATTTTGGAGAGATTATGAGTAGTTCAGTTGATTCGACCCCCCAGTTTATTGAAATGGTGTATCAGAAAATGGACACCAATATTGCCATGGTCAAAAAACGTCTGGGGCGTCCTTTAACCTACGGCGAGAAGCTTCTCTATGGTCATCTTGACAATGCGATGGAGGCAGAGCTTACGCCTGGTGTTTCCTATGTCAAGACCCGTCCGGATCGGATTGCCCTGCAGGATGCGACGGCCCAGATGGCAATCCTGCAGTTTATGCTGGCTAGTAAAGATGAGGCCGCAGTGCCGGTTACGGTCCACTGTGATCATCTGATCCGGGCTCAGAAAGGGGCTGACGGGGATCTGCATACTGCCCGTGTTGAGAATCGTGAAGTATATGATTTTCTAGCCTCCGCTTCTCAGCGCTATGGTTTTGGCTGTTGGCTGCCGGGCGCCGGTATTATTCATCAGGTGGTGATAGAGCAGTATGGATTTCCCGGACTTATGATGCTGGGTACCGATTCACATACCCCCAACGCCGGTGGTATTGGGGCCTTTGCCTCAGGGGTGGGCGGAGCCGATGCTGTGGATGTTATGGTCGGCATGCCCTGGGAGGTGCTCCATCCGCGTTTTGTAGGAGTCCGGCTCACGGGCCAGCTGCAGGGTTGGGCTGCGCCCAAGGATGTGATCTTGAAGCTCCTTGGCATGCTTACTTGTTCCGGTGGTACCAATCGGGTCTTTGAATATTTCGGCCCAGGCGCTGCCTCTCTTTCCTGCACGGGGAAGGCCACCATCTGCAATATGGGGGCTGAACTGGGTGCCACCACCTCGGTTTTTCCTTATGATGAGCATATGGCATCGTATCTCCAAGCCTGTGGTCGTGGGGAGGCCGCAACGCTTGCCAGTAACTATGTGCATCTGCTGCAGGCCGACCCGGAAGTCCTGGCTGACCCTGAAAAATATTATGATCAGATTATTGAGATTGATCTTACAAGTCTTGAACCCCATCTTGTCGGTCCCCATTCGCCAGATCTGGCGGTGACGGTCTCGAACATGAAAGAATATGTGGAAAAGGGTGGCCATCCTGCCAATGTGACCTATGCGCTGGTTGGTTCCTGCACTAATTCCTCTTATGAGGATATGGGGCGTCTGGCGGCCATGGCCGAACAGATAGCAGCGAAAGGATTGAAGCTGAAGATCCCGATGCTTGTAACACCAGGTTCCGAGCAGGTACGTGCCACCCTGGAACGGGATGGGCAGATTGCCAAGCTCGAAGCCATTGGGGCGACGGTGCTGGCCAACGCCTGCGGTCCCTGTATCGGTCAATGGACCAGGCAGGGGATTGAACCCGGCTTCAAGAATTCCATTGTTACCTCCTACAACCGTAATTTCCCTAAACGCAACGATGGGAACGTCGGTACCTGCGGGTTTATTGCCAGTCCTGAGACCTGTCTGGCCTATGCCATGTTTGGTACTTTTAATGTAAACCCCTATACTGCTGAGTTGCAGGCGGCTGATGGCACCTCTTTTGTTCTGACTCCTCCTGGGAGGGTGCCGGAGGTGCCGTTGCATGGTCTTGTTCGTGATGAAGCGGGGTTTCTGGCACCCCCTGAGGAAAGAACATCTGTTATGGTGCAGGTGTCACCGGATTCTGAACGTCTGGCCCTGCTCTCTCCTTTTGCCCCCTGGGATGGGTCTGATTGGAAAGGGTTACGTTTGTTGATGAAGGCTAAGGGTAAGTGTACCACCGATCATATTTCCCCCGCCGGGACCTGGCTGCGTTTTCGCGGCCACCTGGATAACATCTCCGGGAACATGTTCAGTGGAGCCACTAATGCCTTTACCGGTGAGACCGGTATCGGCCTGAATCAGCTGACAGGTGAGCGGCTACCGTATAATGAGATCGCCCGAGCCTATACTGCTGCCCATGAGAACTGGCTGGTGGTGGGTGATACCAATTATGGCGAAGGTTCGTCGCGGGAACATGCGGCCATGAGTCCCCGGCATATGGGGGGGCGAGTGGTGATTACCCGCTCTTTTGCCCGCATCCATGAGACCAATCTAAAAAAACAGGGAGTGCTGCCGTTGACCTTTGTCAATGGTGCAGACTATGACCTGATTCAGGAGGCTGATCGGGTGGATATTCTGGGCCTGACCGAGCTTGCTCCCGGTTCAATGGTGACAGCCGTTTTCCATCATGCAGATGGATCAGAGTCGGTGGTTTCGCTGCAGCATTCTCTCAATGCCGAGCAGATTGCCTGGTTCAAAGCAGGTTCTGCCCTGAATTATTTACGTTAAACAGAGCTGGATGCAGTCTTTTTGGTGAAATAATGCATGAGTTGACTCTGAAAAATATAAAGTTACCCTCCCCGCCAGCTATTGCTCTGCGTATTCTGGAGGCGGTAAAAAAAGGGGATGCCTCTTTTGAAGAGTTGGCTCGGATTATTCAGGTCGATCCTGCATTGACAGCCAAGATACTGCAGGTCGCCAATTCTTCGTTCTATAGTATGCCCAATATGGTGAATACAATAGAAAAGGCTCTGTCGGTACTCGGCATGAATGTTACCAAGAATATTGCCCTCTCTTTTGTCATTGCCAAGGATATGAACGGTGCTGATACTGCCGGATTTAATTTCACCTATTTCTGGAAGAGAGCGGTGACGACGGCGGTGGGTGCTGAATTATTGTCCTTCTTGCTTCACTATAAGAATGATGACCTTTTCGTATCGGCCTTGCTTCAGGATATTGGGGTGTTGGTTATGTACCTGTCTCAACCCGAGGTGTACAGTCAGGTATTAGATGAAAAAAGGGTAACCGAGGCTTCAATTCTTGGCAGTGAACAAAAAATATTTGGCTTTGACCATCAGGAGGTCGGAGCTGAGTTGCTTGCCAGATGGGGGCTGCCCAAAAACCTTTCGACCATGATTCGCTATCATCACAGGAGTGAATGCCCTGAAGAATTGAGGATGCCGGTTGATCTTCTGCACTGGTCAACCATGCTTTCCTCAATATATTATGGCTCTCGGAGTGTTGAAAAGGTGCAGAAGCTCAAGGCTGAAATTTGCTCAAGCTTTAAGATTCATGTAGAGGATATTGATGCCTTGGTCGATAGCGTGGCGAAAAAAAGCGTTGAGATACTTTCGTTCTTCGAGATCGACCCAGGTGAGATGAAACCTTTTTCACTCATGCTTCAGGAGGCGAACGAGGAGCTGCGTCGGATCAATCTGTCTTATGAACAGGTGGTCATGCAGGCGAAGCAGGCACGGCAGAAGGCTGAAGAACTGGCTTCCGAACTGTTGGAGGCCAATTCTAAACTGAGGGTTCTGGCCTTTCGTGACGGTCTGACAGATCTCTATAATTATCGTTATTTTCAAGAGTTGATGGAGCGGGAGGTGAACCGGGCCACGCGCTACCATCTGCCACTCTCTCTGATGCTTTTTGATATTGATCGTTTCAAAGAGGTCAATGACACCTGTGGACACCCTGCCGGTGATGAGGTCTTGCGTTGCTTGGCAAAGTTGGTGACCACAACCATGCGCACCTCGGATATTATTGCTCGTTATGGCGGGGAGGAATTTGCAGTGATCCTGCCCATGACTGATATGGGTGGCTGCAGGGTTTTTGCCGAGCGACTGCGGCGGCTGGTTGAAGATATGGAAATGGTTATCGGTGGCATCGTGATCAGGATTACCATCAGTTTGGGTGTGACGACCTGTGAATCGGGGATGGTGTCGATGACAAAATCACAAATGATCCATGCTGCTGATGCCGCCATGTATCTGGCGAAAAAGAACGGGCGAAATCGTGTTGAGGTGAAAGAAGCACAGCCTTGAGGCTTTGGCCACCAGCCGTCTTGGTTAGTTATTCCCTTGCAATCTTGTATTCCTTCCGTATGTGCTCTCCCGAGGTGCCTTTTCTGTGATTTCTCATGCAGAGACGCTGAGGCGCAGAAAAAAGCATGCGTCCTCTCTTGCTGTTATCCTCTGCGTCTCTGCGCGAGATCAGTTTTTTATTCCTGAAGATCAATTTTTTGAATCATTCTATGGCTAGTCGTGGATGGTGGACAAGGATATAATGCTACAATTACGGCCTGTTATTCCATTTTCTTTGCGTTTGGCTCGGCGGTAGGAAAAAAAATTCTGGCTGCAGGCAGTGCAGATTCCTGCTATCTGGATCTTATCAGCCTGCAGGCCGGCTTCCATGAGCTGAGACCTGGATATCTGCCAGAAATCAAAATAATTGCTGCGTATTTGAAAGGCTTGGAAAGAGGCAGGAAGTTCCTGACGATGATTGATAAATTCGGCGCAACAGGGGCCAAGCGAGGGACTGATGCTGGCCACTAAGTCTTCAGGGTGAGACTGGTAGCAGGAGCACATCATTTGCACAGTTTTATTAATGATATTAGTGACACTCCCCCTCCAGCCGCAATGCACTGCAGCTATTGCCGATTGCACAGGGTCATGAAGCATGATGGCCTGACAATCAGCATGCTGGATCATCAGCCCTACCCCTCTTATCTTGGTCATCAGGGCATCGAAGCCATCTATTTCTTGATCGCTGGCAGGCATTTCCTCAATCCTGAAAATTTGATCCCCGTGCACCTGTCTCGCTGATACCAGACGGCTGATCCCCAGAGATTTCTTCATTCTGTCACGATTGGCTTGCACCTTCTCTGTACAATCCCCAACGCCGAAGCTGCTATTGAGAGAGAAGTAAGGGAATTCGCTCTCTCCATGATGACGGTCGAACGTTGCCAGGATGAGGTCTGGAGTAGCGGGAGTTATAAAGGGGCAGGGCGTAAGCATGAGAGGCTAGTGGTGATGAGGGTGAAGGAAATAAAAAAAAGGGGAAGGTTCCATTTAAGGAACCTTCCCCAGATACTCAACAACCAACGGATTATTCAGGTATTGTTCATACCATTATAATATTTCCGTTCTTTTTTGAACAAACGACTTAGAATGTTGCCTCAAGAGTCAGGTAAACCTGATCAGCACTCTCGACAGGATCTTGACCCAGCATACCCAGCTTCATCAGGTCTGTAGCATCACTCAGGTCGTATGCATACATGTTCCAATCGTTAGAACCGGCATAATCGTACTCGTAATGCTGATAGCCGAGACGCATGAAGGTCTTGGCGTATTTGGAGATCTTCTCGCCCATGGGCAGGTCGTAGATGCCGTAAACCTCGTAGACATTACCGCGAGCGGCAATCTTGGACTGATAGAGATCATCATGTCCAGGTGTCATGCCGATCCAGTATTGAGAACCGTAGTTCCATTCAGCACCAAGCTTGAGGCCGACTTGATCGATATCATAACGGAGACCGACATGAGCCATGTAACCGTTTTCACTATCCTGGTTCGGACCAGCCTGCATCATCATCATGCCAACGTAGTCGTTGAACATACCGTTCTCGTTAGGATCGGTACGGCTCCAGCCGCCGGCTACGAAGAAGTTCAGGCCGGCAAACTTGTCCATATAAGTAATGCCGGAATGCTGAAGGTTGCCCACATTTTCTCTGTCACCCATTCCGCTCATGTCACCAAACATCGAGTTGATAATAGGGTCCTGAAAATTGGGGTAATTAAAAACATTGTTAGCAAGGAAAGACTGGGCATAGAGGAAACGATCTCCCTTCTTGAGGATATCCCAGCTCATCCCTACAAAGTCCATATCATTCAAAGGATCACCATCTGTCTGAAGACCATCTTCAAAACCACGCCCGTAACAGACACGAATGCGTCCTGATCCCAGGTCTCCGCCCCATTTGTAGGCATAACCCATAGAAATACCGTCAAAGGCGTAGTCCATGATCAACGGGGTTCCAGCGCGTTCGCTGAGATTCATGCGGATATTGGCGGGATTACCATCTGTGGTTGGACGACGACCGATGGAGAACCATACGGGAGCGCCAAAAAGGTTGTTAAAGTTAACAAAGGCCCGGTCAACGCGCAGGGCGTTGTCGGAAGGAGTGCGGGTTGAGTTGCCATCAAACTGTGGCCACATGGCACCGGAATCATCCTGGAATGCAGACTCCATACCCCAGACTTTGTACATAGCCAGACGGCCCTTGAAATCAACGTTCTCGGTAACGCCTACGCGCATGTTCAGACGGAAGCGATTGGTGAACGAGGTGTCGTTGTTGAGGGTACGTCCAAAAACGGTGTCGGCATTATAGTAATCCATGCGGGCACGGAAATCGCCGTCAAGTTTAAAACGGGCGGCCAGGTCCCAATCTTCAGCACGTTCGCTGAAACCGGTAACGGTATTGTTCAGATCGCCTACCTTGGCAGATGTGGCGGCGTTGGCCTCTGCCTGGGAAGCCATCTGTGCCTTCAACTGGTCAAGCTGGGCACTCAGATCCTGAATCTTGCGATCCAGATCGCTGGATTGTGGGCCCGTGCCTGCAGACGCAACAACAGGCAGGGCGATCAAGCCGGCAAGTGCCAGCATGGAA
>JAQVER010000013.1:0-36964 GCA_028697885.1 Desulfocapsaceae bacterium | reverse complement strand
TTTTTAATCATCTTCTTTCCTCCAAAAAATTTTAATTATTAGATTCCTGAATCCTCCCGAGATTCAAGAACGCATCCATGATCCCTGTTCCCATAAATGAACAGGAGAATCAAACAGTTCTACCTTTTTCCTTAAATTTGAGTAACGTTAACTCAAATTCAATTTAAAAATAATTAACTACAATAATTTGTACTACCGCATTTTTATTTCTATGTCAATAAATTATCTTCATTTTTTCTTGTCTTGTCCATGTGGCGCTGCGACGAAGTATAAATTTTTATCCTATAAATCTTCATGTTTAAATGAAACTTTCTTGGAGCCACAATATATGGTAGTTGAAAAAAATAATGAGCGTGAATATAGTGCAGCTGGCTAAGCGAAAAGCATTTGATCGTAGGGGCGAGCCAGCGGATTGCCCTTTGTTGTATTGGTCTCCATTGTTGCTGATTGTCACCTCGGCGAACTCTATTCTTTCCGTCTAAGCAGTCAATTAAATTTAAGTCTCCTCTGTCTCAACAACTTCGGTTCTTTTTTCATGCAAAACAGATCACCCTTTACACTTCACGGCAGCTCATCTTCTTGTGCCGCCCGAAGGGGCGAGGTGCATACGCAACACGGTACCTTTCAGACTCCGGTTTTTATGCCTGTCGGTACGCAGGCGACAGTCAAGGCAGTGACCCCTGAAAATCTGATGGAGATGAACGCCCAAATCATCTTGGGTAATACCTATCATCTGTACATCCGGCCCGGCCATGAGCTGATCAGGCAGTTTGGTGGGCTGCACGGATTTATGCACTGGGACCGACCTATTCTCACCGATAGCGGGGGCTTCCAGATATTCAGTCTCAAAGAATTGGCAAAAATTTCCGAGCAGGGCGCGACTTTTCGTTCGCATCTGGACGGCTCCAAACTCTTTCTTGGTCCCGAAGAAGCGGTACAAGTTCAGGAGGCCCTGGGCTCAGATATCATGATGTGTCTTGATACCTGTATTCCCTATCCGGCAACGAGAGAAGAGACCATCAAGGCAACCGATCTTACCAGTCGTTGGGCCAAACGTTGTCGAGAGGCCCAGACAGATACTGGGCAACTTCTTTTTGGTATTGTCCAGGGCGGCATGTTTCCTGATTTACGAAAAGAGCACGCACTGACTCTCATTGATATCGGTTTTGACGGGTACGCTCTTGGCGGGCTCAGCGTTGGTGAAGACAAAAGCATGATGCAGGAGATGACTGAGGCGGTTATTCCGCATCTGCCTGTGGAATATCCCAGATATCTGATGGGTGTTGGCACCCCTGAAGATCTGGTGGAGGGGGTGTATCGGGGCGTGGATATGTTTGATTGTGTGATGCCCACCCGCAATGCCCGTAACGGCACACTCTTCACGTCCACAGGCAAGATTACCATCAAAAATGCCCATTTTCGCGATGACAAGGCTCCGCTTGATGCCAATTGCAGCTGCTACACTTGCCGCAATTATTCCCGGGCCTATCTGCGTCACCTTTTTCAATGCCGGGAGATACTCAGTTATCATCTGAATACCATCCATAATCTTCATTATTATCTGAATTTGATGGCAGAGATGCGGCTTGCCATTGAACGTGATCAATTTATCGCCTTTCGCAACGATTTTTATGGCAGGCTTGCATGTGAATGATTAACATAATTTTTTTATTAAAAGGGTAGTGTCCTTTTTTGTGTAGATATTTTTACCCTGTACGTAATTAGACAGTAATAAACGAAATGTTGACAGATCTCCCGCAGAGCGCGAAGGCGCTGAGAGGGACGGAAATTTTCTCTCCGTGTCTCATCCTTTCTGCTGGCGATAGCTGGTTATGCTTGTTTATGACTGAATAGTTGCCCATTTATAGTATAAATTCTTTTTGGAGGAACCATTATGCCAGGAGCTGGAGCAGGGGGAGGGATTGCTCAATTTCTCCCTCTTATTCTTATCTTTGTCGTTTTTTACTTTTTGCTGATCAGGCCACAACAGAAGCAGGCCAAACAGCAGCAGCAATTTTTAAATGATCTGAAGAATGGGAACAAGGTTATCACCAGGGGTGGTATTCATGGCACGATTACAGGGTTGACGGATACCGTTGTTACCTTGGAGATTGCTCAGGATATTCGTGTCAAGGTTTCCCGTTCTGCCATTGCCAGTCCAGAAAGTGCGAATACAGCGGCGCCAGTTAAGGCTGGTGGTTGAGGTATCGGCGGCTGCTGATACGCTCTGCAGGTTGTAGAGAAAGGTACCGGACACAAGGGTTGAATCTGTCAGATTCAACCCTTGTCTTGTTTAATTGCATGTCTAATGGCTTCTATTGAAGAGATAAGTTCATTAAATATTTACATGTATTACTTTTTTTGATAAATAATAAGTATAGAAGAGTCGATAAGAGTAATAACGAATACCAAATTTTTTTATTTTTCTTAAAAAATGAAAGGAGGATAAGGATATGACCAGTCAGGAAGCTATTGGAGTTCTTATGCTCAGTCCCTTTTATTTTAAAATGTCCCCTGTTGACAGGAAGAAACTGGTGCAGGAATATTGTGATTTTTTTAATAAAAGCGCAATGCAACAGAAAGACTCTGATAACTGTAAAAAATAGCAGGAATTTTTTTCTCTCCCATTATCTTTTTTCATGGGTCTTTTGATCCATAACCTCTATCCTGCGCCCCTGATGTCAATCAAATTACTGGCCATAGAATTGTATCGCGCCCAGCAGAATGTAGCTCGCCTTGAAGAAAAACTTGAGGCGTTGCCATTACATGCAAATACTGACTTGCGTGAGGAATTACGTCAGTCTCAAGCGGAATTGCAGCAGTTACGCAAGATGCTTGAGGACAAAAAAACATCGTCATCTTTCTGTACTCATTCCGTTCGTATGAGTGGCCGCTAGATCCAATTTGTATTCAAGCCGAAACCTTTGTTCCTGCTCGTTTGGGATTCTTCTCTGGTCCAGTTTCCCGTTCAACAACCAGTATATGCTGCCATTTCCCCTGTCGGTACCTGAAGGACGCCATGATAAAGAGGACTGCCACAAAGAGCAGGACACAGAACCAGGCGTAGTAGAGCCCCTTGTCAAAGAATTCTATGCCGATGTAGAGAGGAAGGAGCATGCAGAATACCGACGATGTGCCAATGCACCACATGATAAAGCGGGTATCTCCTGCACCTCGGAGTACTCCTGAGAAGCTCATGTAAAAGACATCCATGCATATATAGACGGCAACGATACGGAGTAAATGGGTACAGAGCTCAACAACGGAGGCATACCCGACCGCATCCTGTCCCTGGGGAATGAAGAGGGCAATGATGGCCTCCGGGGTAAAAATCAGGAAGAAATTAAGGAAAAGAATATAGCTCAGCAGGAGATGGATTCCGCTCCAGGTAGCGTATTTGGCCTGTTGCGGCCTGCCACGCCCCAGAGCCTGTCCCACCAGACTGCTGATACCCTGTGAAAACCCGAGGGCAGGCATAAAGGCCAGAGAACTGATGGCGATCACGATATTGCTGGCAGCAAGCTCTTCCCTTCCCAGTCGCCCAACCATGAGAATGAAAAAGGTGAAGGCGAAGATGTCAAGGCTGAATTGTAGACTACCGGGAAGCCCAAATCTCATGAGCCGCAGAAAAATTCCAAGATTCAAAGGACTCCCTTTATAGATATGGTAAAGTCTGTCATTCTCTTGGGTGAAGATCAAGGGGATGAGCAGCAGGACAATGACGGCCCAGGAAATCACGGTCGCAATTCCGGCACCGGCGATCCCCATTTCAGGCAGCCCCCAGACTCCGTTGATTAAGGCATAATCCAGGGGAATGTTAATCATCATGCCGATAATATTGCAAAGCATAACCGGGCGGGTCATGCCCCGGCCGGTGAAGAACCCGGAGATGGTCTGGGCCGTTACGTGGAATATGGCACCCCGACATAAGATGTTAAAATAGATTTCCTCCAGGGCTCGAACCTCGTGAGGATGTCCTGCCAGTAGAAACAGGGGGCCGGTTGCGACCAGGGAGAGGGTAAAGAGGATAACTCCGGCAAACAGGCAAAAGTAAATCCCCTGCCACAGGGCAATTCCAATCTGCTGATTTTTACCGGCACCATAGTATTGAGCGATAAAAACAGTGACATAGCCACCTATCCCGCCCAGAAACGTCATGCACAGAAAGGCGGTGATTCCTGCTGGGAGTGCTGCGGAGATGGCGTCTACGCTGTAGTTGGAAAGAAACACCCGATCGGTGAACTCCATGACCATTGTTGCGGTCATACTCATTACCAGAGGGATGCAGACTTTTGACACCTCACCATATCGGCTGTGTTCTCTCCACTTGTTCCAGATTTTTTTCATCTCTTTCCATTTTTTCTGTATCTTATCTGCCTGGCAATAATGTACTGCTTTTACTACAATACCATTTCATCAAGCGGGAAGATACTGTAACTCTTGATCGGAGAAAAGTTATGTCCAAGAAAAACAGCAGAGATGTCGGCCTGGTCTTTTCCACGGAACAGGGTAGGATATGTCCTACCTGTAAAAAGGCATCATCACAATGTGACTGTCGTAAAAACTCCACTGTCCCGTTTTCTGATGGCCTTGTCAGGATCAGCATGGAGACAAAAGGGCGTAGGGGCAAAGGGGTGACCTTAGTGACAGGTCTGGCCCTTGACCCGGAGGAACTGAGGTCAATAGCTCGAGATCTGAAGAAAAAATGTGGCTGCGGTGGAGCAATAAAAGATGGGGTGCTTGAGATTCAAGGTGACCATCGGGATCTGCTGATGGCAGAGTTTTCAGCACAAGGATATAAGGTTAAACGCGTCGGAGGTTAGTTTGCCGATGAGAAGTTTGTAATGAGGAGTTGTAATTGATTTAAAGAAAAAATTAACATATGATTATTCTCAGCTGTTGTTTTGTTTTTCGCGTATTCCCCAACAAACAGACAGCTGTAGAGGGAGTGGCTTGCAGGTTTGCATAAAGTTTTTCTCAACTGGATGTAATAACTGCTCTAAATCTCAGATAAGGAAGGGTGATGGAAAATATTCTCTGGTGGCACTGGATTGTTCTGGGAATCATCCTGGTTCTTATGGAAATGGTGGTGCCGTCCTTCACCATCTTCTGGTTTGGGCTGGGGGCGCTGGTGACGGGTCTGTTGATGGCCCTCCTTCCTGATATTTCATTGAAGTGGCAACTGCTGGTGTTTTCAATATCCAGTGTTGCCTTTACCTTCTTCTGGTTTCGTTTTTTTGTGCCACGGAAAAAAATGAAGTCCCTGCTGGTGGATGAGCAGGCGGCCATAGGCCAGACCGGGATTGCTGCGACTCGGGCTCTGATTCCGGGGGAGAAAGGCCGTGTGGTTTTTTCTGTCCCGGTACTGGATGATGAATCCTGGATGTATCTGGCTGATGAACCGATAGAAACCGGGAACCGGGTTCGGGTGTTAGCGGTTCTCTCCCAGGATCACAAAGAAGAGCGAATTCTTAAAGTGGAAAGAGTGCGGTAATGTTGTTGAATCTTTGACAGGAGGAAGAAAATATGAATGTAGGCCTTATTGTTATAGGAGCTATCCTGGTTTTGGTCATTGTGACTATTGCCAACGGAGTCAAGATTGTTCCCCAGGGCTTTGAATATGTGATTATGCGCTTGGGTAAATATCATGCCACGCTTACACCGGGGCTGAATCTGATTGTCCCCTATATTGATACCATCGCCGCCAAGGTTACCAGAAAGGATATTTCTCTCGATATCCCCAGCCAGGAGGTCATTACCCGTGATAATGCGGTAATCATCACCAATGCTATTGCCTTTATCAATATCCATACCCCGCATAAGGCTATTTTCGGTATTGATTTCTATGAAAATGCCACCAGAAACCTGATTATGACCAATCTGCGGGCCATTATTGGTCAGATGGATCTGGATGATGCCCTCAGCTCCCGGGAGCAGATCAAGCTTAAATTGATTCAGGCTATTGCCAATGATCTTGAGGATTGGGGATTGACGGTCAAAAGTATCGAGATTCAGGATATCAAACCATCGACTACCATGCAGGCCTCCATGGAACGTCAGGCTGCGGCTGAGCGGATTCGAAGGGCAGCTATCACAGAGGCTGAAGGGGAAAAACAGGCCGCTATCCTGATGGCAGAAGGTCAGAAGCAGAAGGCCATCCTGGAGGCCGAGGGCAGCCTTGAAGCTTCGAGGCGGGATGCCGAGGCCAGGATTGTCCTTGCCAATGCCACTAAGGATGCTCTGGAGCTGGTGCAAAAGGGGATTGGGAGCGAGCAGTTGCCGGCTCTCTACCTGCTGGGCGAGAAATATATAGCTACTCTACAGGGACTGAGTACCTCCGAAAATGCCAAAACGGTGGTGCTGCCTGCGGATCTGCCGGCCGCACTTCAGGGGATGTTTGGTCTCAAGGTTGTGAAGTGACAAGATATATTTGTAGCCTTCTTGAAGGCTACAAATATACTTTATTCCGTCCGGAGTGCCTCAACGGGATGCATTCTGGCGGCACGACGGGCGGGCAGGACTCCGGCCACTAGACCCACAAAGGCCGCCAACAGCTCAGCTGAGACCACATAGCCCCAGGAGGTGTGACTGGGCAGGGCCGGTACCAGAAGACTGACAAACCACGATCCTCCTACCCCCAATCCCAGTCCGGCCAGTCCGCCGATGGCTGCGAGCACAACCGCCTCACCAAGAAAGAGAGCAAGTATCTGATTCCGGCCAACCCCTAGAGCCCTGAGCAGACCGATTTCTCCGGTGCGTTCATTGACCGCAATCGACATGATTGTCAGGATGCCGACACCGCCCACCAGCAGGGATATTCCTCCCAATGCACCTACCGCGATGGTCAGGGTGCCCAGCACTCCGCCCAACACATCCAGCATCTTTTCCTGGGTGGTGATGGTGAAATCCTCACTGCCGTGCCGGCCTGCCAAGACCTTCCTGACCTGTTCGGCTACTACGCTGGAGCTGCTGTTGGTGCTATGGAGCAGGTCTATCTCCATAAGACTTTCCCGATTAAAGAGGGCCAGGGCCTTGCTGGCAGGGATATAAACGGCATCGTCAAGGTCAAAACCGAGGAGCTGCCCCTTTGACTCCATGGTGCCGATGACCCGGAAGAGCTCGCCGCCAATGCGGACTCGCATGCCCAAGGCCTGAGTGGAGCCGAACAACTCCTGCCGTACCTTACTGCCCAGTATTGCAAAGGAGCGTGCCGCCCGGGGAGGATCATCGGGGAGAAAACGACCGGTCGCCACAGCAAATTTCCAGACCCTGGAGGCAGAGGCATCAACCCCATAGATAGTGGTTCGTCTCTGGTGGCTACCAGCCTCGATTGCAGCATTGCCTTGCACCACGGAAACCGTATCCAGGATCTGGGGCAGTTTTTTGAGGCTTTCGGTGTCCTCAATGGTCAAGGGACGGACATTGCTGACCAGAGCCCCGGAGATGCCATGAGTGGTAACTTTGCCGGGATTGATGGCGATGAGGTTGGTGCCGAATTGGCTGAATTCAGCGAGGATAAAGTGATGCAAACCCTCTCCGAGCGAGGTGAGCAGGACCACCGCGCCAATGCCTACTCCAATACCCAGGGCTGTCAGAAAGCTACGCAGTCGCTGGGCGCGAACGCCATTGATAGTATATCGTAAAAAGTCGTTTACCTGCATAGTCGTAGCGGCTCCTAGCGTCGGGCCAGGGATAATGCCGGTTCCAGGCTGGCCGCCCGCCGTGCCGGCAATATGCCAAAGATGATCCCGGTAATCAGGGCCACTGCCAGTGCTATGGCCGGTGACCAAGGGGCGATGTACAGAGGAAATTGAGGAAAGAGAAACGCTGCCAGCCGTATGCCGAGCAAGGCCAATACCAGCCCGATGGCGGCTCCGATTGATGACAGGATGGTTGACTCGGTCAGGAACAGCTGCATAATCTGTCCCTTTGACGCTCCCAGGGCCTTGAGCAGACCGATCTCTGTCTTCCTGTTGGAGATGGCTACCAGCATGACATTCATGATCATGATCCCGGCCACTACCAGACTGATGGCGGCAATCCCGGCCACAGACAGGGTCAGTGCCTTAAATATTCGGTCAAAGGTGGCCAGGATTGCGTCCTGGGTAATGACTGTGATGTCATCCTCTCCCTCGTGGCGGGCCCGGATGGTCTCGAGGATGGATTGTCGGGTCTGTTCCATCCCTTCAGGACTTGTGGCCTCCACCAGAATACGAAACAGCGAGGAGGCGTTGAAAAGTGACTGTGCTGCTGCCACCGGAATGATGACCATGTCGCCCAGATCCTCTCCGAGGGAGACTTCGGGCGAAGCAAGAATCCCGATAACCCGGAAACGGCGGTCGCCGATGCGCAGCCACCTGCCAATGGCCGGCTGGTTGCCAAAGAGCTCTTTTTTTCCTGTCAGGCCGATGACACAGATGGCCTCGGCTCGAGTCGGGTCGCCGGGCGGCAGAAAGTTGCCCTGGCTCAAATCCAGGTGGCGGATGTCAAAGATTTCGGAGGTGCTGCCCAGTACCAGCATCTCCCGTTCCAGATTGTGTACGGACACCGGCGCGGAGCCGGCGATGATTGGTGCGATCCGCCGCACGGTGCGGGCCCTGGTCAGGGAAATGGCATCTTCGAGAGTAAGATCGCGGGGGGTCTCGCCCAACAGGGGGGGAGGGCCGCCGGTTGTTTCCGAACGTCCGGGCAGGACGATGAGGAGGTTGGTGCCGAGTGAGGAAAACTGGTCGATGACATAGATCCTGGCACTGTCGCCAAGGGAGATGAGGACAACCACGGAACTGACCCCTATGGCCATGGCCAGCAGCATGAGCAGGGTGCGGCCACGATTGGCAGTGGCCGCATGCATACTGAAGGAAAGGATATCACGGATCTGCATGCGTTGTTTCCTCAGGACACTATCATTTGTCATGCTCAATGCGCCCGTCCACCATCAGAATCTGCCGACGTGCCCGTCGGCCCAGATCCGGGTCGTGAGTGACCATGATCAGGGTGATCCCCTGTCGGTTCAGTTCTTCGAGAATCTCCGCCACTTCGATGCCGGAACTGCGGTCAAGGTTGCCGGTGGGCTCATCGGCCAGGATCACCGAGGGTTGCATGATTGTGGCCCGGGCAATGGCCACCCGCTGCCGTTGTCCCCCTGACAGTTGATCCGGACGGTGTCCGGCCCGATTGCTAAGACCAAAGGCAGCCAAGGCCGCAGTGACCCGAACCTGTCGTTCCTCCTGCTTTATACCGGAGAGCATCAGGGGCAGGGCGATATTGTCAAAGGCGGTCAGGCGCGGCACCAGATGAAAAAACTGGAAGACAAAGCCAATCTTGTGCCGTCGGATTTCGGCCTGTTGTTGTTCATCCAGTTCCGAGACCTTGATTCCGTCCAGCTCATAGGATCCATTATCAGGACGATCGAGGAGGCCTATAATATTGAGGAGAGAAGACTTGCCTGAACCGGATGGCCCCATAATGGCGATATATTCTCCGTCTGAGGCGGTCATGGATACATCAGAAAGGGCATGGACCTCTTCGTCGCCTACCAGGAATATCCGTTCAATGTGCTGGAGGTGAATCATTTCTTTGTCGATTCCTCTTGGGAAATCCTGACTGGGGTCCCGTCCTTGAGGCCCGGTTGATCGATAGAAAGGACTATCAGCTCGCCTGACTGCAAGCCCTCAATGACCTCGGTTCGGTCCCAGTTACTCAAGCCCGGCCGGATGATTCGTTCTTCCAGGCGACCTTTTTGGGGCTGATAGACATAGACCCTGTTCCCCGGCAGCAGGGCCTGAGTGGGAATGCGCAAGGTGTTGCTGCGTTCTTCAAGGATGATTTCCGCGTCAACGCTGTATCCGGCCAGAAGATTTTTTGTGTCTTGCGGGTCGGTGAACTCCAGTTCCACCTCCACGGTACGGGCCTGTTTTTCAAGATCCAGAACATAGGGGGCAATTCGGCGAACCCGGGCTGCAAAATGTTTGTCACCAAAGGCATCCATGGTGATTCTGGCCTTTGCGCCCACCTGAACCTTTGCCGCATCTACTTCGTCAATGGGGGCGGTAATGTAAAAGCTGGAGGTGTCAAGCAGTTCGATAGCGGGCAGGGTGGCGATTCCTGGCGGTGAGGGGGTGATATATTCGTTCAGCTCACCATGGATCTCGGCGATAATCCCGGGAAAAGGAGCCAGCAAGCGGGTTCGCTCCAGTTGGGTGCTGATGACATTCAGTCGGGCCAAGCTTGTTTCGGCGGCAGCAAGGGCAGCCTGATAGGTATAGCGCTGGGCTTCGGCCAGACTTTTTGCCTTGTCAATTGTCTCTTCTGCAATGGCGTTAATCTGGAACAGGTGTTGGAGGCGCTTTGCCTCGCGGCTGGAGTTTTCCGCCTGTACCCGGGCCGATTCTGCTTGGGCCTGGGCCGTTCTGGCTTCACTTGCCGCCAGCTCTTTTTCAGCAAGAAGGTCTTTGTTCCACAGTTCCAGCAGGAGCTGGCCTTGTTGCACCTGATCCCCTTTTTGCACCGCCAGGACACTGAGCTGGCCGCCGATCGCGGGAGAGAGATGGGCCTGACGGAAGGCCTTCAGGGTGCCGGCCCGGGTATTGGCCACAACTTTTTCTACCGTACCTTGTTCAACAGGCGCGACAATGACTTCCATTTTTTCCGGTGAAAGCCGGTACCAGAGAAGGGTACCAAGACCTAAGAGAACGAAGAGGATGATCCAGAAGATGCGATGTCGAAACATTGTTGCTCCGTTGTTCAGGTGATGGGTGACAAGTGACGGAGGACAGATTAGTCAGGCGGGGTACGCCAAATCAAACTTTCCTTTGTTTCTTGACCAGTCTGGCTCCGAAAAAACCATCGATGGATGGACCGGGCAGCGGTGCGAAAAATCTATCCCTGACCAGTTGTCTTGCTGCCTGTGGCAGGAAAGGGGTGCAATCTTCCATCATAAAGTCCGGATTCCGGTCAAGAAAGAGGGTGATCACCGCCTCATTCTCCTCAGGTTCCAGAGAGCAGGTTGCATAGACCAGGATGCCATCCGGGGCCAGAATCTCTGCTGCTTGTTCCAGCAGTACCAGTTGGTTCTGCTGGTAGCGGACAAGGTCGCCCTCCTGCCGGTTCCAGCGGATGTCAGGATGTCTGCCGGTGACCCCGGTGCCGGAGCAGGGGGCGTCAACCAGGATGCCGTCGAAGCGCAGGTCGCAGTCTTGGGTAAAGTGGAGTAGATCCATGGAATAGAGGGTGACAGGAGCGCCTTGATGGAGACGTTGCATGTTTTCGCGGAATTTCTGCCGGCGTTGCCTTTCAGGTTCAACGGCCGCGATGGTGGCATTGCTGCCGGCGCAGAGCTGGACCAGATTGCCTGTTTTGCCCCCAAGTCCGGCGCAGGCATCCAGATAGTGGCCGTTTTTGACGATGGGGGTCAGCAGCAGTGCCAGCAGCCCAGCTGCCTCATCCTGGACCTGGAAATGGCCCTGGGCAAATCCCGGCAGCCTGCTTACGGCCCCGTGAAAATCCGGCAGGACCACGGTGTCCTGGCTGTATGTCCCCGGCAGCACAGCTATTCCTTCCTGCTCAATGTCGGCCATCAACTGCACTCTACTGGTCACACAGGTATTGACCAGCAGGATCAGAGGCGATTGTTGATTGTTGCTCGCACAGATCCGCCGCATCTCCTCTTGACCGTATCTCTCCTGCCAGCGTCTGGTCAGCCAATTCGGGTGATTAAGGAAAGGGGATCCTGTGCTGTCGATGCGGCTTTTGGTGGTAAGTTTCACCTTCTGGCGCAGGCTTTCCCGGAGGACACCGTTGACAAAACCCTGCAGATTTTTGGGCAGGTGGGCAGTCTGCAGGGCCTTGACTGATTCATTGACGGCTGCGGATTCGGGGATGCGGTCGAGGAAAAAGATCTGGTACAATCCTATAAGCAGTGCCTGACGGACAAATGGTTTTATCTTGGAAAGCGGTTTCTTGCAGAGAGATTGCAGCAGGGATTCGAGGGCGTGCCGTTGTCGCAAGACCCCATAGATAAGGTTCATGGCCAGGTGGCGGTCGGGGCCGTCGAGCGCGCATTCCGCGGCCACCTTGTCAAAAAGCACACCGGCTGGCACATGAGTCCGTTCGAGCCGGCAAAGGGTCTCGATTGCCGCAAAACGTGCAGCTCGAGCTGCTTTTTGTTGGGATCTAGGCAAGGTTGCCACGGGTCAGGAACGTATCAGGCTGTCAATGGCGGCGATAAGTTCAGTTATTGGTGATTGTTTGGAAATCAAGGTCCGAAGGGTGTGGCCGCCACCGATCTGGTCCACTTCTTCCGGGCTGACCATGCCGGTGAGATAGAGGACGGGGATTGCGGCAGTCTGTGGATCTTGTGCCAGGCTGCTGGCCACTTCGACCCCGTGTGTCTCTGGCATATTGATGTCGAGAATGGCAAGATCGGGCAATTCCGTCTTGATCAGCGCCAAGGCGTTTTCACTCTGGGTACTGGTGGTGACCTGGAATCGTCCGGTTGCCTCCAGCTGCATTTTCAGGAGATCGCAGAGGTCTTCATCGTCATCAATCAGGACAATTTTCATAATTTCTTGCATGGTTTTTCTTGTTCCTTCCGTGGAGAGAAAATCGAGTTTTATTGGTAATATGCCTCTTTTTGCTATCTTTGCGGTAAAACGATGATAAAGGGTACCTTGAAGACATTCAGCATATCTAGTTTATGCAGTATCATTGCGAAAATCAAACGGAAAATGGGCGGGCAGGTTCATTTGTCCATCTCTTCTGTCTCCTGGTAGCGGATCTGGACGGTGTTAAGATAGGTGGTTATCTCTTGGAGTAGATGTCTTGCCTGGAGTTGATCATCTGCCTCCGTGGATTTTTCCAGGGCCTGACAGAGGTTGCCGAGATGGGTAAATCCATACATCCAGGAGGTACCTTTGACGGTGTGTGCCTGTTTCTTGAGATCCGCCATTGCCCCTGTCTCCAGGGTCTCCAGCATCTGTTTCACGTCCTGTCTTTTGTTGATCATGAAGCGGGGGATGAGTTTGGCAATCTTCTGGTCCAGGATCAGTAGATTGGGGGTATCTTCACTGTTCGTGATGAAGTCTGCTCCCAGTGGAACTGGTTTTACCTGAATCTGTCCACTGAGTTGCAGATGGGTGGCTATGGTCTCAATCAGTTTTGCTTTTTTCACTGGTTTGGTGAGAAAATCATTGCATCCCGCATCCAGACATTTCTTTTTGAAACGAATAAAGGCGTGCGCGGTCAGGGCGATGATGGGGACAGGAGTCCGTTGCTGCCTTTGTTCCCATTGTCTGATTTTCTGCGTGGCCTCATAGCCATCCATGATAGGCATCTCAATGTCCATAAGGACCAGGTCATAGGGCTTGGCGCAGAAAGTTGTGACTGCCTCCTGGCCATTTCCTGCTGTTTTCAAGGTAAAAGGGGTGTTGTAAAGGTAGAGACGAATGAGGTTGCAGTTGTCCTTGTTGTCATCGACCAGGAGAATGCGGGCGGTCTGCAACAGCTCGCAGCGGGCCGGTTGGATTCCAATGTTGGTATCGATTTCAGGCCGGGGTGATGTTGCTTGCGAAAAAGGAATAGTGAAAAAGAAGGTGGAACCTTTTTCCGGCTGGCTGATAAGCCAGATACGACCCTGCATGATGTTCAGGAGTTTCTGGCAGATAGTGAGACCAAGACCGGTTCCGCCATATTTCCGTGTGGTTAATGAATCCGCCTGGGTGAAGCTGTCAAAGATCAGTTGCTGTTTGTCGGCCGGGATGCCAATGCCGTTGTCGGTGATTGAAAAAAGGAGCTTCTGCTCATGACCGGATTGAGTCTCTGTCGAGACCTTGATCTCCACCTTGCCTTTTTGGGTGAATTTTACCGCGTTCCCCACCAGGTTGAGGAGGATCTGCCGGAGACGGGTCGGGTCGCCCTTGAGGTAAAAAGGGACATCACTATCAATGTGAGTGTGGATAAGGGTTTCCTGTTCATCGGCCCGTAGGGAGACGAGGGAGGTAACTGAATCGAGCAGGGTAGGAAGGTCGAAATCGATGGATTCAAGTTCGGTCTGGCCGGCCTCAATTTTTGAAAGATCAAGGATGTCATTGATGATCTCCAGCAGGTTCTCTCCGGCAGAGCGGAAGATGCGGACATATTCGTGCTGTTCTGAAGAAAGAACGGTTTCAGCCAAGACCTCTGCCATGCCGATAATGGAATTGAGGGGGGTTCTGATCTCATGACTCATGGATGCCAAGAATTCACTCTTGGAGCGGTTGGCATCGAGGGCCAGGCGGCTTAGGCGCTTGTTCTCCAGAAGGGTGTCGTGCAGGTGGATGTGGGTCCGGACCCTGGCCAGCAGTTCCTGCTGATTGAAGGGCTTGATGATATAGTCCTGGCCGCCGGCATCAAAACCTTTGACGATATCTGTCTGCTGGGAAAGAGAGGTGAGAAAGATGACCGGGATATCCTGATATTTTGGATCTTTTTTCAGCTTGCGGCAGAAAGAGAAACCATTCATGCCGGGCATCATCACATCGAGGAGAATAATGTCAGGCGTCAGGGAACGCAGCAGTTTCATCGCCTCTTCCGCGCAGCATCCAAGGACTACGTTATAGTCAGCCTGCTCCAGGACGGTGACCAGTGGTGTCCGTGTGGCCAGATTGTCGTCAATAAGAAGAACGGTGTGTTGTACAGAAGTCGGCATGGCAAGCAGTGAATTGATGTAGTTTTGATAGATATTCTTGATTGTTGCTGGTAACATATTCACAATAAGGAAGAAGATGGCTCATCCTTTGATGGATGCAGAATAAGCGTACCATAAGAAATGAGATAATGAAATCTCTCAATGAGAGAAACTGGAACAGTAATGCTTGAACGTCAGGGACAACAGGCTGTCCGTCGGGAAGTGATGGGAGAGTTGCGCGGTGTCCATAAGTGGTTGGAGACCTGCATGTCCTTAACGGAATCAATCTGAAGGTCTTGAAAGGTGAGCAGATTATCATTTGTGACCGATCGTCTTCTGTTTATGGATGCGGGTGAAATTCTGCAAGAGAATGAGCCTGGCGCTTTTTTTGACAGCCCACAGACAGAGTGGACGAAACTGTTTTTGAGTTAGATTATGTAAAGAACAAGGAGTAAGGAATGAGAATTCACTGGTTACAGCATGTTGCTTTTGAAGGGCTTGGCAGCATGGAGGAGTGGGTGCGGAAGAAAGGATATTCCCTGACCTGCACCAGGCTTTTTGCAGGTGACTTCCTGCCGGAGTTGGACACCTTTGATCTGCTCATTGTCATGGGCGGGCCCATGGGCGTCCATGACCAGGGGGAATATCCCTGGCTCCAGGAAGAGAAGGCCTTCTTACAGCGGGTTATTACGGCGGCTAAACCGATTCTCGGTGTCTGTCTGGGGGCACAGTTGCTGGCGGATGTCCTTGGCGCTCGGGTCTTTCCCAATGAAGAAAAAGAGATTGGCTGGTTTCGGGTTGTGCGGGCTGGCGTTGTCCCTGAACGATTGGCAAGTGTATTACCTGCGCAGCAGACGGTGTTTCATTGGCATGGAGATACTTTTACTCTTCCTGAACAGGCAATCCGTCTGTATTCCAGCACTGCCTGTGTCAACCAGGCCTTTGTCTATAAACAACGGGTTATCGGTCTGCAGTTTCATCTTGAGACCACCCCGATCAGTGTTGCCACCCTGATTGAAAACTGTCGCGCGGAACTGGTGCCGGCACCCTGGATTCAAAAAGAGGAAGAGATGCTTGCCGTAGAGGGAGATGTTTTTGCTGAGATCAATGCCTGGATGAGCGCGTTGTTGGATTATCTTGGCCAGTATACGCGTGAGTTTTAGGCCAGGTAGTCCTCCTCAAATATTGCCGGCAAGATGAATCATCTTTTAAAAAACTCATTCTTGACGGCCGTTTCTGCTTTGCGGGCAGCATGATTTTGTTTACTCTGTCCTGACCTTGAACCATGAGCTGAGCCTACTTTTTTGACAACCTCAAAATGGCAGCCAGCTCACTGACTATCTTATCACAAACAAGTAAAATACCATGGACCTCTTTGCCCAGACCCAGCATCATCATCAGATTGGAGATTTCGAGCAGGCCTTGGCCGGTTATCAGGCCCTGCTCGCTGACGATCAGGACAACCCGCAGATCAGCTACCTCTTGGCTCTTCTTTTTTTCGAAAATGGAAAACTTGACGAGGCAGCCCACTGGTTTACCCACGTCGTAACCTTGGCCCCTGAGGCGGCTCCTGCCCATTATAATCTGGGAGTCATCTTCTTTGAACAGGGCGACTATTCCAGGGCGGCTCAGGCTTATGAAGAGGCCGCCAAGCTCTGCCCTGAGGATGGCGACATTTTTTTCAATCTGGCCCTGACCAGAAAAAAACTGGGACAATTCGACAAGGCCTTTAGCTGCTACCAAAAAGTTCTGGCCATTACTCCAGACGCTGAGGATGTCCTCTACAACTTAGGAGTCTTGTGTAAGGATCTGCATCACCATGCCGACGCTATCTGGTTTTTTGAGAAAGTGGTCAAAAATAATCCCGATCATGCCCAGGCCCTCAACAACCTCGGCTATCTCTATCATATGGAAAGAGAAGTTGATAAGGCCATCGTCACCTTCCAGAAACTCATCGCCCTTGATCACAATGCTATCATGGCCAGCCATATGCTGGCCGCGCTTACCGGTCAGACCACGGCCATGGCCCCTGATACCTATATCCGCACAGTTTTTGACAGTTTTTCGGAACATTATGATGAAAGTATGGTGGATAAGCTGGGATATAGCACCCCTGACCAGCTCAGGGAGATGCTTACCGGCGAGGACATCCATCGTTTCTCTTCTACCCTTGATATGGGCTGCGGCACCGGGTTATCCGGTGAGTCCTTTCAGGACCTGACCGAAAAACTCATCGGCCTTGACCTCTCGCCAAAAATGCTTGAGGTGGCAGGCAAGAAAGGGTTTTACGACAGTCTTCATGAAACAGATATCTGCTCCTTTTTAAGGGAGAACAAGACCACTTTTGATCTCTTTCTGGCCGCCGATGTTTTTATTTATACTGGTGATCTCAGAGATATCTTCACCCTGGTAAAAGAGAGGGCTACCGCGGGAGGACTCTTTCTCTTCTCGACAGAGCTTGCCGACCAGGGCTTCTGTCTGAAACCCATGGGCCGTTATGGTCACGCTGAATCCTATATCAAGGATATGGCCCGGGAAACAGGATTTTCCGTGGTCAAGGTTGTAAGGACTAATATTCGTAAGGAAAAAGAAGAATGGATTGAAGGTAAGCTTTATCTGCTGCGTGCCTAGGTTTATGGTAATATCCTGATATTGGGGTACATGCCTTCCATGGGGCCAAACTGAAAAGGTTGGATGGTATTTAGGGACAGTTTTTGATTCTTCTGCGCGTGGCCAGTATTTTTGCCATCTGCAAAGAAGGCTCCGTTGACCTCCAATATATGGTGGATACGCTCCTTGAAGGCCTTGACAAACAGCGCTCCATTGCCTTCAAAATGCATTTCTCCTTGTGAAAATGATGGTTCAATATTGGACATCTTTTCCAGTGCGATGGAGTTTTTGGCTAGTTCGTCCTTGTTTCTTACCAAGCCCCAGACCAGTTGGTTGGCTGGTATCTCCAATGCTTGTTCTATATCTATGATGGTGTGCGGCATAATCACACAGCCAGCGCCAATCTTCAGCCTGCTTCCCTTCTTTCCGCAAAGAAAACTGTTAAAACCGACAAATCCCCCTGAACCCAGTTCCGTTTCGATGATCTTTGCTCCATGGGCGGTAATGTTGTACTCCTCAAGGAGTGAATTGATGATGAAGCAGTTTTCCTGGGCATTTGCCCCTCTACCAAGGGTTGAATTTTCAATATAGGCCCGTTGCGAAACGAGCACGTTGTCGGCGATCTTGATATTGGGTAATACCACTGCATAGCGGTCCAGGGAGGCTGTTTTGGGGATAGACTCGATCGCTTCCAGATTAACGAAATCGAAAACCCGTTGAAATTCGATTTTCCGTTCCTCAATAAAATCAATGAGAATGCCCCAGGGAACTTTGTCCGGTGAGAGGGACACATAGCGATCTAGCAGATTTAACGGATATTTATAGAAGAAGTTGAACTTACCAGGACTGTTTACCCAGATCGTGCCTGGATCAACATTGAGATGAGAGATCTCTACTGCCTGAATATAGGAATAGGCGCCGATTACACAATCCCGCATAGTTGTCAGGTCAACGGTGGCATAGGGGGCGAGAAAACAGCCATCGGATGGGGAGCCGTGGATATTTGAGTAATCCATTGCCAGAGTATCTTTGATAAAAAATTTCTCGGGTGTCTCAGGGTCATGGGAGTAGTTGTGCACCAGGGTCTTGATCAGGGCACTGTCTTCAATGTCGATGATTTCGTCTTTGGTCAGGGTCAGAGTGAGATTCTTGAAACTGATGGTCTGGTCTTTGTGTTTCAACTCATCGCCGCGGATATCGCTTTTGTAGAGAAGCGAGTTTCTGACCCGTGATTTCCCAAGAAAGTAACTGCCGGCGATTGCAGAATGTTCGAAATGGAGATCTGGAGGATGATCAGGGGTTATACCGTAGAAGGCATAGAATTTGCTCATCTGATCGGGTGGAATGAGTTCTATTGCAAATGGGCTGACATCAAAATTTAGTTCTCTGAGGTTGATATTTACTCGCTGAACAATTCTGTGAAAGAGTTTTTCCAGTTCATTCATGACGTGCTCTTCAGGGCCTCCGTGCTCTGTGATGGGGCTTGTTTCATGTCAAGCTGCAGGTGGAAAGCGGTTTGACTGCTATGGCTTCAGGGTCATCATCTCATGAAAAACAGCGGCAAAGACATCCGCAATTCTCAGGATACCGACAATCTGTCTGTTTCTGGTTACTAACAGGGAAAGGTGCGGCCCGGCAGTCAGTTGCAGGATGGCTGTGTCCAGGCTGCAATCATCGGAAACATATTCTCCTGGCGAGGGGGCTTGCATGAACTCTTCAACTTTTTTGTTTGCTGCTTCCCGCAGGGCCCTTTCTGTTATGATTTTTCTCTGGGACCGGGATTCGTTTTGGAGTTGGGCGATATAGGCCTCGCTGAATTTGAATTTTTGCAACTCAGCAATTGTATCATTGAAGTCGAATTCGGGTTCAAGCGCCTTGAGAGCTCTCAGTTGGCTGATTTTCCCGACGATATGGCCGTTCTCGTCGAGCACAAGGATGGCTCGGTGCTGATATTTACTGACGGTATATATTTCCTGCGCTTTTTCAAGAACACGGATGGCTTCGATGAGTGGCGTCCCGACTCCGACAACCGCATATTCAGAAATGGGAACCATAAGGTCTTTGACAAGATAGTGTTCCACAAGGTCTCCTTGGCGGTGAAATAAACGAAAAGGCAGAACTGCTCAACGGCTCACCGTATCAGGCTCAGTTTCCATGGGGCTGTCCCTCAAAAGACGTTGGCTATGAAGCGATCAGACAGACTGGAGGATTGTAAAAAGGTCCAAGAGTGCTGCATGGAAATTCAATGTCAATACATGGCAGATCCTCTTCTTAAGCAAGAAGGTGATAAAAATATCCTCTCTGTGACGACGAGTCTCTGCGAGAAAAATGTATGAGTTATATCTTGATCTCAATATGCCTGGGCCAAAATGGCACAACACTCATATCTCCAGCTTGCTCCGGTCATTATTTTTCACTGAGTTGATTTGTTGTGACCAATAATTGCCGGGATAAAAAGCAGCATATCCGAACATTTTTCGTAGGCGCCGATATCATAGCCAGCGCCGCAGGGACGTTTTTTGCCCCGCTGATCGTTGGGGAACATATAAACAGAAGTTCCTGCGTCAATGGCCGGACTACCGCTCAGTAGTGCATGGGTAAAGGTAGGTCCGCCGTTATTTTGCAGGGCGGCCAGCTTCGGATCACTGTTTATCACGTCGCTTGCATCGGTAAAACCGCAGGTGTTTGTGTCTTCAAGATTATATCCGTTTGAAGTTATGCTTGCAGGTCTGCAGCAATTGTTATCACCGTTCTGAGCGATGATGCTGTTTTTCACTTCCAGGGTTCCGCTTACATTGTTACAGTATCCATCAGTTCCGCTTGCCGACGAGTTATTGGTAATCGTGGTGGAGATTATGGTACTTGCACCGAAACCGTAGATACCGCCTGCTCCTGAAGTCGAACTGTTGCCACTAATTGTGGAGTTCACAACAAGAGTGTTGCTTATGCTTAACATCCCGCCTGCAGCAACGCTATCTTCGTTGCCGCTTATGGTGCTCATGAACACACCTATGCTTGATCCATTATTGGAGACACCACCGCCTTTATAGGCTTGATTATTGGCGATGGTACTGTTGATGATGGTACAGACTCCATTATTTCCCACGCCGCCGCCGTAGTCATTGGCGTCGGTTCCTGCGGCAATACGGTTGTTGCTGACAATGACCTTATCTAAGATCAAGCTCCCGTTAGAAGTCCGAATACCTCCTCCGCCCATGTCTCCGGTGGGAGCCTTGCCGTTTCTGATCGTCATCCCGCTCATCGAAACCGTTTCTGAACTGAAAATATCAAAAACTCTGTCCAGACCATTACCGTCCACAATTGTCTGCCCCGCTCCTGCTCCGATGATGGTCAGGTTGTAATTTATGTCCTTTATGTCCAGATCACCTTGCGCATTATTGTCTTCTCCAGTAGCCGGGATGGCGGCAGACAGGATATAGGTTCCGGCCGGCAATATAATGGTGTCGTTGCCAAGATGGTTATTTGCCAGATCGATAGCATCGCGCAGGCACACCCTGCCGGGCACAGCCCAACAATGATCGGCAGTATCGTTGACTGTATAGGTATTCGCCAACGCCAAGGGAGCGAAGTAGAGAAAAATCAGACAAACAACAAATACAACGACAGAGAGAAACTCGAGATGGGAGAATTTGTGAATCATGATTCCTCCTGTGTAGCTAGTCATTCTGTAGTGTGTTGATTTTTTCACAATCCGGAAAATCGGCCAACGAATCTTCAGCAGCCCATTCAGTTACTCGCCAGATATCATTTTTACTCTGTGAGCAAAATGCAGCGTTATGAAAGGCCTCTCGTTCGCTCACTGTGAGTGAAAGAAAACATGCCCCATTAATAATAAAATAACGATTAGTCGGGGAGTAAAGAATTTGTTTTTTCTCACCATCATAAAAAGAGTATCATGTAAGTCTGGTAGAAGCAAAACTTTTTGAAATGAACAAGTGTGCAGACAGGGCGCTGACTCCTCTCTGGTTTGGAGTGCCAGATCTTTTTGGAGGAGCTCTTTGCCCGTTCAGTCAGGACGGCCCGGAAAAAATCTGAGTGATGACTAGGGAAAAAATGAGAGGAAAGAGGAGGGTCTGTTTTGCTGGCTAAGCCATGTTTATGCTCTATGATTTATAGCCCATGAGAGGGCATTATTGGGAGCAGATTTTCAACTTAACGGCTTGTTCAAATGCCGGGGCCACTTTCTGTTATCGCAACCTGTTCTTCAAGCCCTTGCCGACAATCACTGTCAGATAAAAAAATCCGGCCAGCATGACGATGGTAGGGCCGCTGGGCAGGTCGAGGCCATAGCTGAGGGACAGGCCGCCGGCCACCGAGATCATGCCGAGCAGGGTGGCAAAAAGCATCATCTGCCATATCCGGGTGCTGAAATGGGAGGCGGTGGCGGCCGGCAGGGTGAAGAGGGCGATCACCATCACGATCCCCACCACCCTGACCATGAGGACAATGGTGAGTGCTGTCAGGCAGAGCAGCAGCAGGGTGTAGAGTTCTGTTCTGATCCCGCGCAGACGGGCAAATTCCTCATCAAAACAGACGGCGATCATCCGGTTGTAGCTGAGAAGTCCCAAGCCGATCACGATCACATCGAGAACGGCAATGGTCAGCAGATCACCACCGGTGATCATCAGAATATTGCCGAAGAGATAACTCATGGGGTCAATATAGCCGGGCGTTTTGGCAATAAAGATGATGCCTGTGGCCATGCCGAGCACCCAGATGGCGCCAATCACAGAATCAACCCGTTCGCGGGAGCGCAGGCTGATCAGGCCGATAAGCAGGGCCGCCCCGATGGCGGCGACAATGGCGCCCAGCATCGGAGTCAGCCAGGTCAGTTCATATCGGGCCTGGCAGTAGAGGGCGGCACCAATCCCTCCCAGGACGCAGTGGGCAATGGCCCCTGCCAGATAGGTCATCCTTCTTGCCACCACATAGGTACCGATGATGCCAAAGGCAGGGGCGGCCAGAAGTCCCGCGAAAAGGGCGTAGCGGAGAAAGACCATATTGGGGTCGGTGAGGGCGCTAAAGTATGTCAGCATGGGAGTGTCCTTGTTCAGAACAGCAGTGATCGTGTCGGACCATCCGCACATCCCCACCGTACATCTCATGAATAATTTCACCGGTCAGCTCAGATGTCGGATGGATCTTGACCTGTCGATTGACGCAGAAAACCCGGCTCACCATTTGAGAGACAAAGCCGAGATCATGGGAGACGGTGAGGACCGTCACCCGGTTGGCCAGCTCCTTGAGAATTTCGAAGAATTGGAGCTCAACGCCGGGATCGACGTTGGCGGTGGGTTCATCGAGGAGCAGGATCTCCGGTTCACAGGCCAGGGCTCGGGCAATGAGAATACGCTGCCGCTGTCCGCCCGACAAACTATTGAACGGACGGGATGCCAGTCCATCAACGGCCAGTTCGGCCATGGCCTGCATGGCAATCCGCCGATCTTCGGTGCTGTAGCGTCCCAAGCCGATGGAACCGGCCCGGCCCATGAGGACCACATCCATGACGGAGACTGGAAAGGATGGGTCATACTGCAGATATTGGGGCATATAGCCGATCTTTTTCCGCGCCTGTTGCGGCGTGACGCCCAAGACTTTAATGGTGCCTGTCTGCGGGGTGAGCAGTCCCAGAATCAGCTTGAGCAGCGTTGACTTACCACCGCCATTAGGGCCAACCAGGGCTACGGCATCCAGCTTTTGAATGGAAAAAGAGACATCGGTGAGGATAGGGATCTCTCCATAGGAAAAAGAGACCTGCTCGCACTGGACAGCTGGAATTTGAAGAGGCACAGGGGATTGCATTGTTTTCAAGGGGTGTGATCCGGGAATGGTTGTCAGTGATGATGTAACAAAAGATTGAATTGAGGGAGTCTTGAGTGTCAATGAACATCCTGATTCTCAAATTTTTTTAAGTTTATACCCTTTGACTATCCTTTGCAATCATTGATCTGAGCTCGGTGCGCATTTCCCTCGCCCTCTTCAATGAGACCTCCAGGGAATACAAGTATGTCCCCGAGAGAATTTCTTGACTTGTTTCTTCCATGGCTTATAACTCAAATAGGGAGGCTACTTCTCGTTTGTTCGGCTTTTGCCCTAACTGATTTTAAATCAAAAAACAAAAGGAGAAACCAGCATGGAACAGAAAGATATTGATACTTTTATGCAGAAAGTAGCGCAGCAGCGGGATGAACTTGTATTGAAGATGCATCTGGCCAAGGCCGAAGCCAAGGATGAATGGGCTGTGGCTGAGAAAAAGTGGGAGCATCTGAAGACCAAAACCCCGGTAGTGGCCCGTGAGGGTGGAGAAAGTTTGAAAGATGTGGGAGCTGCGGTTAAACTCGTGGGTGAAGAGCTCCTCAACAGTTATGCGCGCATCAAGAAAATCATCGAAAGATAAAAAAAGTTATAACGGAAAGGGTAACATGGCTGGTGTTCTCCTTGCGTGAGCTTGCGGCGCTCTCTTCAGAGAGGATACAGGGGAATGGGATATAAAGAAATCACGGTCAAACTGCCTCCTGATTATTCGCAGGAGCTGTTGCAGGCTCAGGTGGCCAAGGCAGAGGGCTTGCGGGACTTTTCCGTACAGATAGTCCATAAAAGTCTGGATGCCCGAAAAAAAGCAAACATCCATTGGCTGGTGCAACTGGCTCTTGTTTCTCCGGAGATCCCAGGAGAGGCGCCGCCTGCTCCTCCTCTATTGCATATCCCTTTTCGGAAGAGAAAAGAACAGGCTCTGGTTGTTGGCAGCGGACCGGCCGGTTTCTTTGCTGCCTTTGTCCTGCAGAAGGCCGGTTTTGAGACCACTCTGATTGAACGGGGGGCTGAGGTTCGGCAGAGGGAGGAGGGGATCAGGGTCTTTGAAGAGAGCGGGGTGTTCGACGCCAAAGGTAATTACGCCTTTGGCGAGGGAGGGGCAGGGACTTTTTCCGATGGCAAGCTGACATCACGCACGAAAAACATCTCTCTGGAAAAGGCTTTTGTCCTTGAGAGTTATATCCAGGCCGGTGCGCCGCCGGAAATACGTTATCTGGCCCACCCGCATCTTGGCAGTGATAACCTGAAAAATATTGTTAGGAGGCTGCGTGAGGAGTTCATCAGGATTGGCGGCTCCATGCGATTTGAGACCCTGCTGACCGATCTTGAGGTGCAAAACGGCAGGGTTGTCAGCGCCTTGACAGATCAGGGGGCCATTGAGGCGGATTATTATGTCATCGCCCCTGGTCATTCCGCCCATGAGACCTATCGCATGCTGATCGGCAAGGGGGTGGGTTTCAGGCCCAAGAATTTTGCCATTGGCTGTCGGGTGGAACATCCGCAGGCCCTGATAAATCGGGCCCAATGGGGCAGGGAAGAGCTGCCGGGGGTGAAGGCGGCGGAGTATCGTTTGACCTCTAAAGGTGACGGTAAGCTGCCGGTCTACACCTTCTGCATGTGTCCCGGCGGGGTAGTGGTCCCGTCCACTGCCTATGCCGACACCAATATCGTCAACGGCATGAGTCTCTACAAGCGGGATGGACAATTTGCCAATGCCGCCTGTGTGGCGGGGGTTAATCTGCCTCAGCTGCTGGGCCGTGAGTTGAGCGCCCTGGAGGCCCTTGACTGGTTGGGGACTCTCGAACAGGATTTTTTTCACCACGGCAAGGGCTATCAGGCCCCCTACTGCCGGATCGATGACTTTATCCACGTCAAGGAGCCAAGAGGCGAGGTGCAGTCCAGTTATCCCTTAGGACTTACGCCCGCACCCTTGTGGAATCTCTTACCGCCGGAGATCAGCGCCTCCATCCGGGAAGGGCTGAAGGAGTTCAGCCGCAAGATCAAAGGCTTTGAAACCGGAATCATCATGGGCCTGGAGAGCAAGACCTCCTCGCCTATCCAGGTTCTGCGCGAGGCCGAGGGACTGTGCTGCGGTTTTGAAAATCTCTATCTGGTCGGTGAAGGCAGCGGCTATGCCGGCGGCATCATCTCCAGCGGCACCAATGGCATTAAGGCAGCGCTGCATATTGCCCAGGCCGCATAGCATAGATTATAAAATCAGGAGTTCGCTTGATGCAAATCGCACATCAATGGAAGGCCGATCATCTTGTTAGTGAGGAGTGTTGCCCATTATGTGGTGAAAGGAGTTCAACGCATCTTTTTATACGGCCAGATGGGTTACCTTTGGAGGAGTGTACTGCGTGTCGATTTGTTTATCTTGGAGTTCGCCCGAATGAAACAGCTTTGGAGCAGTATTATGCTGAACACTATTTTACAGGGAGTTTCACAAATTCCACGTACAGTCATTATTTTGATTATGCGGAAGCTGTTATTGATTTAAATTATTGTCCTCGTCTTCAACGTCTGGAACCCTTTATTACTCAGTGGCAGGGGAAAAAAGTGCTGGAGATAGGTTGTGCGGCGGGTGCAACCCTTGAGCTGCTTCGAAGAAAAGGTGCCTTGGTAAGAGGTATTGAAATTTCAGCAGAGGCGGTCGCTATTGCCCGCGATCATTATCATCTTGATGTTAGTTGTGCACCTTTTGAGTCCTTTCTTCTGGCAAATCAATCTTATGATGTCATTATGTTATTTGATGTGCTTGAGCATCTTCCTGAGCCGAGACATACACTTGATCGTCTTGTCGAAGCGTTGGTGCCTGGCGGCTTTCTGGTGTTGACGGTTCCTAATTTTAGCTGTTTTGATCAAGTTGGAACAGTGTGGAGTGGTGTGCAATCATATTGGGAGCATCTGCATTACTTCCGGCCTGATGTTTTGCTTACAACCTTGCAACAGCGTGGGTGTATTGTTACTGAAATACACTCTTTTACAGCTGCCGGGCAACAGGAAGGTAAAGGAGTTGTGCAGGTGATCACGGAAGCAAGACGATTATCTCTTCAGAAATTGATAGACAAATTCCCTCCCTTGCATCATCTTAAACGTCTCGTCCGATCGCTCAAGTTTCGCCTGACAGGCCCTCCTGCGTTACCCAGAAGCTTAAATTTCTCTGGTATGGACATGTTTTGTCTTGTGCAAAAAAAGACAGACGAGCAGGTCTAAAAAGGATTAGGTGGTGTGTCAAAATTATGAAAGATTGAATAGATCATGTCAGGTGAACCGTAATAGCTTCGACGTTCATAGCGCAATGCATGCCATTGGTTATAGTGATGATTATTCTTAACGAAAGAGCCTATCAACGCCTGTTCTTTCCCTGTACCAATTAATGCACCATTAAAGTGGTAGGTGATGGAAAGGTCTTTGTTGTTGGACCGCAATTCAATTAATTTACCATTCGCTCTACCGGCAATGATGTTTATTTGTTGTTTATTTCTGTCTAACGGGATCATGAAGCCCTGGATCTCAAATCCCCTTTGGGTAAGATCCATGACATAGCGTTGACCCGTGAGAGTGATATACCAGCGTCCGGTGTAATCTACGTTTTCCTTGCCCGCGTTTACTGATCCTGGCCATATTAGCAGAATCAGTGCCAGCGTGAAAAATTTCGATAAACAGGATTGGCACATATTACTGAACAACATCATTAAAGTTGTAAACTACACTGGTAGTGAAAGGCAGCATCCTGGTAATATATTGATTGATGAATCGATTGGCCTCAGAGATCCCGGATCTGGGAACAAAAACAACATCTTGCGGGGAAAGAGGTAAGTCATGTAATTGACTGGCGCTATCTACAAGAGCAACCATGGAGGTTTTGTAAACCGTGACGCTTTCTGGAGAAGTGTAATGAACAAGTACGACTTCGTCCAGATTTCCTTCGGTGGTGATGCTGCCGGAAAGAGACAAGGCCTTGAACATGGTCATGTTGGCCATAAGGGGATAGATGCCGGGAAATCGGACTTCGCCGCTGACATAGATAGAATTATTGACGGCTGAGACCAGTCCAAGTGATATGTCAATAGGATTATGATAATAAGATTGAAGTCCTTGCTGTATCTCTTCACGCACTTGCGGGAGGGTTTTACCTTTTACAGAGATATTGCCTATCTGTGGGATAATAAAATCTCCTGCCGGTGTCACAGTGATGACTTTATCAAAAGCTTGCAATTGTTCTAGAGCCAGGCTTTGTGCAGCGACTGAGACCTTGAAGTGGTTGTTGAATTTTTTTTGGGTAGCGGTTGAAATAAGTGTGCCAAGTGATTCCAGAGACAATCCATGGGCCTCGAAAACTCCAAGGATGGGGATGGAAATGGTGCCGTCAGGCAAAACAAAAAATTCCCCGGTCATTAACGTGAACGGGGCCATATTGGTTTGCATGACAGATACTGTTACCGCAGCCTCTTTAATTTTGTCTTTAAATTTTTCCGTAAGAACCTTTCCAAGCTCCATGGCTGTTAAGCCGGCCGCTTTTGTTTCACCAATGCGTGGGGTGCTGATATACCCATCCATCCTTATAACGTTTTCTGTGTTCAGCGATGAGTCATTTTGCAGGGAAATGGAAATTTGGTCACCGGCCATCAATCTGTATTCTCCGCCGTCATAGAAAAAAGAGATACGGAGAGAGTCACCTCGCTCGATGAGAAATTGCCTCTTATCTCCTTTTCTGGGGGTTGCCTCAAGTCGAAGGACATCACCTGGGCTCAAAGTGAAGTCAACTACTGCTGTGGGAAGCAGATTTCTGTTGGAGTTTGAGATAGTAGTGGCTGCGGTTTGACCTGACTGGAGGGCTGTCAGTGTCTCTCTGTTGGCACATCCAGATGATAATAATAGGAAAAACAAGCAGGTGTAGCAGCATATCCGTGTTACATTTTTCATTTTTTCTTTATCCTCTCTATTGTCTAACTTTATGAAACTAGCATAGATTATTATATCTTTTTGTCAAGTTCAATGGTGATAATGGAATGCGGCGGTATGAACAATTTTTCGTTTATATTCCAGGGTGTTGTCTGAATAGTAACTGGAGGGATCTGTTTGTCGGCTGGTTCTTGATAAGGTACTGGCCACCACGATGGAAGATCCGGTCCATTATTGGCCAACGGACTTGGACCACTGATGGATCTTTTGATTGCTGCCTCGGCTGCGTCGAAGGTGTGAAGGTCTAAGGAGATTTGTTGAGTCTTATCCCAGCTGCAGCTTACGATGTTGATATAAAGTTTTGTTTTGCTGCTATTTGTGGCCGCGATGACATTAAGTTCGGGGATATTTGTTCTGGCATTGAGCAGTCCTATCTTTGTGCTGCTAAAGAGTGGAGATTTGATTTCTGATTTAATCAACTGGGTTCCAAAATGTTGGGCGTACATTTGAAAAGCATAAAAAGGAATTTTGGGTTCAGCGGCATAGTTTACCCATCCCATAAAAGTGGGATCAGTAAACTTGAAATAGTTAGCGATCATCACTTTTGGATGAGAGAGAAAGACCTGCATCATTCTGGCGACATATACTGCCGAACCAAGGGTTTTGACCTGATCCATGAAAACGGGATTGCTCATGGAAAAAAATGCACCCCATTCTGTAATGGCGATGTTAATTTCTTTTTTTTCTTCATATTTCTGTATGAGTGTCTCAAGACGATTCAGGTCTTCATCCACCGCAAGGGGAGCGCTCCACATTGCTGTGTAGACCTCTTCGGGGGTTCTGTTTTTATCATCATCTAACAGCATGGGGAAATATGCATTATGCAGGGCTATAACATCAATTTCTTTTCCTGCCCGTTCCAGTACAGTAGTGTTCCAGTTCTCATAGGGGCCAAATGGAATGTTATAGGAGCTGGCCCTTCCTAAGGCAATGAGTTTGATGGCAGGATCAACAGCCTTCATTGTTGAGGCGTATTTAAGATATCTCTCAGCATATTCTTCAGGTCCAATGGTTATACTTTTTTCAGCATCTGAGCCGTTCAGGTAGAGTTCGTTGCCAATTTCCCAATATTGGACAGGAAGAGGGAGTGTCTGTCCGTCTTCCTGGCGCTGAATATTATTAGCATTGTTCATGTAAGCAACCCAGCCGGCAGCCATCTCCGGGGTGCCGGTGCCGACATTGACCGTAATGAGAGGCGTTGAAGAGGTTGTACGGCAAAGTTGCAGCAACTCGGGTGAGCCAAAAGTATTTGCTGAAGATCCTGGATCGGTATGGTGGGGACGCACTGGTCTGCTGGATTGAGGACCGATGCCATCATGCCAGTCATAAAAATCAGATAATGTTCCCCCTGGAAAACGGATAAGATCTACCCCCTGATCGGCCAACAGTTCACTTAATCGAGGACTTATTCTTTGATCTTGAGGCTGCCAGAAATCGTTGCCGTTATTGAACCATTCAATATTTGTACCGAAAATTTCGCGTGGAATGGTGCGTATAACCTGGTCAGGATATACAGATATGGTTATCCCTTCAACCGTTACTGGCTTTATGAGTGTGATGACCGGTGTCTCCAGTGTGGCCATTGATTCAGAGCATTGTATCAGTGGCATAAGCATAAAGATAAGCCAGCAGAAAGTTATTTTTTGATTGAAAGCTTTTTCCTTCAAGAGTTTTTCTCCTGTTTGTAAACGGTTTTTACCGTGGCCGGTATACCCGCGGCCAGACTGTTATCCGGGATTGATGAAAGAACAACGGCACAGGCTGCGACAGTAACATTCTGGCCAATTGTTACCGGTCCAAGAACCTTGGCGCCGATACAGAGAACCGTGTTGTTGCCAATGATTGGCGCACCGTCCTCCTCGTGATTACCACCGCGACCTCCAAGCACTACCTGACCGAAAATTTCACAATTATCACCAATAATACTATTGTCAGCAATGATAATACCTGCAGAGTGAATAAAGTGAACATCCTTGCCAAGTTGACAGGAAGGATAAATGTCAGCGCCGGTGAGAAAAAAATTGCCTCGGCGAATTATAGTTGGAATCAGCGGCACTTTGAGCCGATAAAAGAAATGGGCTACTCGGTGCAGCAAAATGGCCTGGGTGCCAGAATCAAGAAAAAGCCGGCCTACTTTTTCTATAAATCTGTTCTGGCCGCTCCGTTCTCTCTGTATATTCGGCTGATTTGACATGCAGTTTTCTCCCAGGAAAAACGTGCGGCACAGGATGTCCCTTGTCTCTGCAGTTTTGTGCGCAGTTCGTTATTTTTATACAAAGTTAAAATGTTTTTTGCTAAATCTGGTGCGGAATCTGTTAGAAAAAACAAGGCCGCATTATTAAAGAGCTCTCTGTGTACCGGGATATCAGAACAGATTACCGGGACTTGGCAGGCCATGGCTTCCAGAGGGGGGAGGTCAAAACCCTCGCCTCTGGAAGGAGCCAGAAAAATAGAGGCTGATTGTAGATATTGCAGATACTGTTCCTCTGTTAAAAAACCTGTAAAAATGATGCGGCCGTTTTGTTGACATTTTTCTGCCAAGCTGGATAGTTTGGCCGCATAGGCTTGATCACGGGTCATGCCGGCCAGGATGAGAGTCAGTTTCCTTGTCATTTGGCTGCATACTTCCGCATAGGCTTCAAGAAGAATTTCAAGATTTTTTCTTGGTTCAATTGCCCCAGTGTACAAGAGATATTCATCCTCGACAGGTCGAGCCTCTACCTTCCCCTGTGAAAAAAAAGCATGATCCACACCGTTATAAACAGCTTTTATCTTGCCTTTGGCCGATGGAAGGTTTTCCTCTATCTCTTGTCTTACTGTATTGCTTACAGTCAAGAGTGTCCTGGCCTGTTTCGTTGTCCAACCGGTGAGGGCTCTGATCAGCTTATGGCGCAGTCCGATATAATCCCCAGGTTCCGTAAGAGGAAGAATGTCGTGGATAGAAACAATCACAGGACAACGTGACCACAGAGGTGCAATACGCTGGGTATGTATCAGATCAAGTTTAAGTTTGAAAATCAGCCATGGCAAAATTAAACTGCGTTGAATTAAAGGATCTGATATCGTCAGGCGGATCCAACAGACGTTTGCGGGTTGTTCTAATGGCCTATATGCTTTGTTGATAAAAAAATAAAATGAATCTTCCGGTGCTAAACGAGGAAGCCGATAACAAAGCTCTGCCACGTAGCGTTCTACACCGCCCTTCCCTTTACCAAGTATGTGCGCATCCACACCGATATTCATTTTAATCCTTATTTAGTATGTCCAGACGGGCGCGGCAGGAGCGTACAAGAAAGGATCCTTTTGGGTGTCTCAGTGTTATCAGAAGGTAACCAATAAACAGACGAATCCACAGACCTGTTTTCATAATTACCTTGGCTTTTTTGAACTGGGACGGTGCCAGTACAGAGGGAAGAAGAAGCAGAAAATTTCCCTGTTGCATGACACTGTTGCGCAATCTATCCTCTTCTGATTTTGAACTGGCTCCATGAGAGTGGATGATTCCATATTTGCTCAGGTGGTATATGGGGCCACAGTGACGGGCTATTCTCAGGCAGAGGTCAATATCCTCGGAGTAAAGAAAGAAGTCTGGATTAAAACCATTGACCTTGTCGTAGGCTGCTCGGCGTATAAGCATGCATACTCCCGATATCCAGTCCACTTTGGTCTCATCCTCCTTGAAATATTCACGGTGAAGCCCTTGAGCAAACTCCCAGCTTGCCGGTAGCAATACACTTAACAGCAGGGCATCATTGACTAAACGTCTTATTGTCGGGCTATTACCACAAATTCGTGATTGGCGAGATCCATCTGCAAGGAAAACAGCTGGGCCCACCATGGCAGCTTCAGGATGTTTTTTGAGAAAATTTACCAATGGGGTAATACTATCTTCCCGCAGTACGGTGTCGCTATTCGTCAGAAAAACAAAGTCACCTTGTGCATGACGCACACCAATATTATTGCCTTCACCGAAACCAGAGTTCGTTGGATTGGCAATGATCTTGATTCGTGGGCATGCCTTTTGCATCAGTGCAACGGAACCGGCAGAAGATTCATTGTCAACCACGATAATCTCATATGAGGTGGAACGGACATATTTTTCAAGGCTTTGTACACAGTCAACGATGAGTTCCGGCGTTTTATAGTTGACAATAATAATGGAGACTTCCGGTTTCATCAATCAGGAACGCCTCCTGTTGACTACGCGGGCCGGAATACCAAAAAGAAGGGCATCTTCCGGGGCATCTTTGGTTACAACAGACTTGGCAGAGATGATTACACGGTTACCTATATGAACAGGCCCAATGATTTTTGCCCCAATGCCAATAGTAACATCATCATCAATAACAATACGGTCGTGGCATTTGATTCCTGCTGAATGGGGTCCGACAGTAAGGGTGTTTTGAAATACAAGAGTGCAGTTTTTTCCTATAATGGATCGGTCATGAATAAGAATGCCATTGGCATGATTCAGTATCAGTCCGGGGCCGATCTGGGCTAAGGGTTGGATCTCAACGCTGAACAGAAGATTGTTCATAATGTAAAGGATCTTAGCTGTAAAATTCCACTCTCGGCGGCGGAAATAATGGCTTAAGCGATAAAGGAGAACAGCGAGAGCAGGTGGGTTAAGGATGATTTTACTGTAATAATAAAAGCCTGGTTTTTTGCCTTCACAGAGCGCACGGCGCTGGATGTCGGCCTTGATTAATCCCATTGTTTCCCGCAAGGGAATGGGGTTCATCCTCTCTGGGACATCATCTTTGACCTCTGTTTTGTCGTCTTGCTCCAAGGGGCGGGGAATGTTTTTCCCTTTCACAAGAATGGTATTGTCCGGGGCAGAGTGTCGTACCACTTCGTTCATGGCAACAATACAGTTACTGCCAATGGTCAGATTGCCGATAATCCTGGCTCCGGCGCCAATGAATGTGTTGTCTCCGATGGTGACAAAATCGTTTTCCGGGTCCATATCTTTACGTGGACCGATGGAGACCGTGTTATGATGAGCGAAAACAACATTTTTCCCAATTTTTGTTTGATTGTTAATGATCACTCCGTTGCAGTGCAAGACGACAAATCCACCATCAATGCATGCCTTGGCGCCAATTTCCGTCTTAAAGAAAATAACATTAATACCATTGAATAACTTGACCAAAAAAGTCAGGCCATGGCCATCCAGCCAGTGGCAAAATCGAAAAAGAACCACGGCCAGGGCTGGAGGATTAAGGAAAAGACGCAGATAGGCAGAGCGGGTAAAAGGTTTACCGTCAGTACGAGCCCGATTTATCAGGTCTTCACGAATGAATAGAAGGGTTTCTTTCAGGGAACAGCTGGGGCGTTTTTCCCAAGCCCTCTGCATCTTCTCAGCCGGTGCCCTTTCTTCTTCTGTGATGGTACGAATAATTTTAGCCAAACAGCCGGCAATGAGAGAGTTGGCAGGAGCAGAGTGCGTCACCAGGCTGTTCATTGCGATAATACTACCCTGGCCAATGGTTAAAGGGCCTAAGACTATGGCGCCGGCACCCACCAAGACATCATCCTCCAGCACCGTAAAGTCATTTTTTCCTGGAGCATCAAGTTTTTTTAGTCCTAAGCCGGCTTGATGCATGATGGTGCAATTTTTTCCAATGCGGGTCCGGTCATGGATAACGATACCATTGGCGTGTCCGATGCAAAAACCTTCATCAATGTCACATTTTGAGCCGATTTCCACCGAAAAAAGGATAATATTGGCCACCGCGATGAGCTTGGCAAAGATATAGAGATTGTTGCTGTCAAAATAATGTTGCAGCCTGAACAGAGTCCCAGCGAGAGCGGAGGGGGAAAGGGCTGCCTGTACAAAGGAACGGGTGTTGCGGGGACAGCCGTTGTTTATGGCTCTTCGCCAGATATCGCTTTTAATCAGATAGCAGGTCCGTCCCCAATTCATATTGCGACTTTGCTCGATTCTTCTTTTTTGAAAATAATTAAAAGATCATTAATCTCAGCTTGTTTTAGGCTGCCAAGAAGGAACAGGATGCCTCCATAGAATCCAATAGCCATAACTATGGAGAGAAAAAGATTCTGGTTTGTAAAGAAAAGTACCATTGCCATTCCACTACCGGCCAGAAAATAACGCCAGGTTGCCCGTATGGGATTGAAACGAGAAATGGTAATGGAAAACAAAAGGAACCGAGTCAAAATAAGGACTGTCGATCCTGCCATAAAGGCAATGGCGGCCCCTTTGATATCATAGTAGAGAATGAGAGGGTAGAGCAGTAACACCATGGTTCCACTTGATATAGCCAAAGTAAGAAGGTCTGTTTTTTGTTTTTTGGCTGCTATCATGGCGGTTGAGAAAATCAGATCCCAAGTCATGATCAAGGCTGCACCGATGGTAATTGATAAGAGTACTTCTGCTGGTTCATATTTGGGACCGAAGATGAATTCAATAATAGGTTTTGCTTTGATAGAGACAAAGAGAACCGTTGGGAGAAGGAGGGCTGTCATGAGTTTCATTGTTTGCATCAATGTTGCTGTCAATTCGTCGATAGAGTGATGAGCTCTGGATGTAAGCATGGGCATGAGATTGATAGTCAGAGCCGTGGGAATTAAAAGAAGCAGATCAAGAAATTGGTAGATAATGGCAAAATAACCGGCAGACACGTCTCCTCTCATTAAGGGAACCATCAGTTGCGGGGAGAAACGCAAACAGAGAAAAAATAAAAGGATTCCGGCAAATGCGGGGACTTGATGTAAAAACTCTCTGGTAAAGGCCAGATCATAGCCCCACTTGCCATGGGAAAGAATAGGTTGGATTTTTTTTAAATATGGAAGCAGGGAAAGCCAGCGGACCAGGATAAAGCAATAGAATATGGACAGAATGTCGGGAGTAACTAAAAATACTATGAGGCTAATAAGCGTTCGGATAATAACTTCTCCCCCTTGATAGAGACCAAAAGAAGCTCCATCTCCGGCTGCAACGAGTACTGATTGACAGCACAGAACAATTCCGGTTGCTGGAATTGATAAGGCGATGATGAAAAGACCAGAAGAGACTTCCTGGCTGTAATTTCCCCAAAGAGCCGTCGCAACTAAAGCTGATATAACGAACAGACCTGTCAGCCCGGTAAAGAGAAGTGCGCTGGAAAATATCTCTCGGCCCTGGTGGGGGCGCAGAGATATTTCTCTGATGATATATTGATGCATTCCCAGAAGAGGTATGAAGTCACAAACCAGAAAAAAAATAAAGATGGTTCGAAAGGCTCCTAATTGAGCTACGTTATTCTGGGAGATGATCCAGAATAGAACAAAACTACCGCCGGCAGAAAGAATTCGAGCCGTTACCATCAAAAAGCTGCTTTGCAGAAGGCCTTTTTCCTTCATTCCTGACAATCCTGGAGGGAAATTTGATGCAGGCTCATTGCCAGTATGGGTACAATGAGAAGAATCTGCATGGTCTTGTCATCACTGAAAAGGTCAAGATTCATATAAATCAGGCTGGCGAAAAAAGCCGATAACAGGCCAATTCCGGCCCAGAGTGTTGGGCCGAAACTATGTTTGATAGTCTGTTGAATATGAGAGAAAATACGCCACTGAAACCAGAGAAAAAGCAACAAGCCGACAACGCCCAGTTCGCTAAGAACAAGTAAAAATTTATTATGAACCGGCAAAGGAAAGGCGAATATTTTTGTCCCGATCTTTATTTGGCTTATTTCTAGACGTCCGAATTGGTTGGCCAGCGGATTGGGGGGAACAAGGGCGGAACGCATGGGGGCTGTAATCTGTTGTGGCGGGTAATAAGCAAGACTTGCGGTGGAAAATAGTCCTGGGCCTACGCCAGTTATCGGATGTTTTTTCGTGAGATCAAGAGCGAGTTCAATAGATCGTATCCGGGAAGAGGTCGCACCTTCATCACCATGAATAATACGGTCTAACACCGGCTTGCTGATTATCGGAAGGCTCAGAATAGCCGTGAGAATAAAAGGAAATAAATAGACCCAGGTCCTGATGCTCAGCAAGCGATAGTAGAACGATAGTCCGATGATAACCAAAATAGAAACAATCATTGCCAGCCAGGCACTGCGTGAATATGTGAGAAAAACAGCCAAAGGAACAGAGCAAAGAAGCAGCCAGAAAAGAATGCGTTGAAAACGGTGGTACAGAAAAGGAAGAACGATAAGTGGCAGACTGAAAAATGTTAAAAAGCTGGCTTCCTGATTGACATGGCCGACTGTGCCGGTGGCCCGGATATGACTCAGGCCAGATTCTTCCCCTGCAAAGCTCATGATCGAGTTGGTGATTTTTGATGAAAGACGGATGATATCTCCGGAGAATGAGCTATAAAAAACTAACACAACTTGAATGGCTACGGAGACAGCGATTGCCTGGAGCACGATCTTATAATCATGCTCAGTGGAAATAGCAGAGATCATAATTATTACAAAAAGAGTGATCTTGAGCAGGTGCACCAGAGCAAGTATGCTGCTGGTTGAGATCGGGTGGAGCAGGAAAACAATGAGGTTCCATGCGACAAAGAGAAAAAGAGGCGTCATTGCTTTCGGGAAACTCCAGACACGACGACGTTGAAGAATGAGGCTTTCAAAAAGTAATAACAGCAATAACATGAAGAGGATAATATCTGATCCTGAAATAACTAATGCTGGCGGAAAGAACTCGGGCATGAGGGGCGAACCAACCTCTATGACCTTTTCAATACTCAGAGGATGAATAAGGATCCAGGCGATGATGAGTAGTTGTTTTTTCTGAGGAAAAACAACAAGGGCGGTACAGAAAAAGAAGGCTGCTACCATGGCGAATTGCCAGGATAAGCGCATGTCTGCTGTCATGGAAACGGCAAGTCCCATCAATAAACATAACAACAGGGTGAGCCCTACTTCGACAGGTTTGATC
>JAQVER010000090.1 GCA_028697885.1 Desulfocapsaceae bacterium | reverse complement strand
ATTGACGGGGCCTTAACACTGACCGGTTATGCCTCAAAGGTCTACCTAGTGAGTCAGGAACTCGTCGCTTCGGCCGATCTCTTGAAGAAGCTGGAGAGTTCCACCGTCGAACATCTGTCAGGAACGTGGATCAAGGAGATCAAGGGTGAGATGGCCGTGCAATCTATTCTTCTTGACAACGGTAAAGAGGTAATAGTTGATGGCATTTTTATCGAACTTGGGGCTAAAGGGGCCATGGAGTTGGCCCTGGAAATTGGGGTCCAGCTTGATATGGATACCATGACTCATATTGAAACCAATAAACTCACAGAGACCAATGTCCCTGGTGTCTATGGTGCCGGAGATATCACTGGCCATCCCTATCAGATGGCCAAAGCCGTTGGTGAGGGTTGTGTCGCCGGCATGGAGGCAGCTAATTTTGCCAGGAAAAAGAGGGGTGATATCTAGTTTACTGCATCTTTCTTGTTACTATTTATCGTTTTCATTCACAAGTTAACTCTAAAGGAGGAACCCATGTCATCAACTACAGAAAATCTTATGGACGCCTTTGCCGGTGAAAGTCAGGCGAATCAAAAATACAGGGCCTTTGCCAAAAAGGCGGAAAAGGAAGGCTTCATTAATATCGCCAGATTGTTCCGTGCCACGGCAGAGGCCGAGAGAATTCATGCTGAAGGCCATTTGAAGGCCTTGGATAAAATCGGTTCTACCGTTGATAATCTGCAGGAAGCCATTAATGGCGAGACCCATGAATTTCAGAATATGTACCCACCCATGATTGCCCAGGCAGAAGCCGAAGGCCACAAGGCCAAGGTTATGTTTAAGTTTGCTGTCAAGGCTGAGGCGGTTCATGCCGCTTTATACAGCAAGGCCCTGGAGGCTGTGAAAAAAGGTGTGGATTTAGACGTGACCGGCTTTTACCTCTGTCCGGTTTGTGGTTACATAGAGTTTGGAGCACCCCCGGAAAAATGCCCTATCTGTGGTGCTAAAAGTCATATCTTTGAACAAATCAGTTAGTGCTCATCCTGGTACTGGGGGGCTACGTCGAAAACTTGTCCGCCAGTGCCGGGTGCATGATCTGGAGAGTATGTGTCTTATCTTCAAACAAATATTGGTTCTGAATTGAGATTATTTCCCCTCCATGTCCATTTGAAAGTCTGTTTGCCATCCCCATTCCCCCTTGTCACTCTTCCGCTCCAGTGCGCACTTGCTTTTTAGATAGTCTAATCCTGCGTGATTGGTTAGATCAAGATGAATCGGAGTGACTGAGATATAGCCGCTACTGATGGCGTTCGCGTCTGTATCCTCGCCAGGATCCAGATGAGGTGTCCCGCCTCCTATCCAGTAATGTCTGCGACCCCAGGGATCAAATGTCTCCTGGATGGCATTTTCCCAGAGCCTTCGTCCCTGGCGGGTAACTTTCACCCCCCGTATTGTCTCAATTGCCGGGACATTGGCATTGAGCAGGGTGTTTTCGGGTAAGCCCTGCTTTAAAATGATTGCGGCAAGCCAGGCGGCCACCTGCCCGGCAACAGTAAAATCATACGGGTGGGTTCCTGCCAGGGAAACCGCAAGGGATGGAATCCCGTACATGGTTCCTTCCACTGCGGCAGAAACCGTACCTGAATAGGCAATGTCATCCCCTAGATTAGGACCGGGGTTGATCCCTGAAACCAGAAGATCTGGCTGTTGCTGCAGAATTTTCTTTAAACCGATGGCCACGCAGTCTGTGGGGGTACCGTCCAGGGAGAAGAGATCGTCCTGAACCTTGGTGACCTTCAGAGGACGATTCATGGTCAGTGAGTGCGATACCGCAGAATTATCTCGATCGGGGGCGACCACCACACAATGTGCCAAAGTTCGGAGAGCCGATAGGAGAACTTGGAGACCTGGGCTATGGATTCCATCGTCATTGGTAATGAGGATAAGCGGCATATACTTATAAACCTTTTATGTCTGTTTGAAGGACCATTGGAACGTCTGGGAATAGTTGTAAAAATACGCTCATGGCAGGGGAAGGTGCACGGTGAACAGGGCACCGCCAAGATCTGATCTGTCTACCTCAATGGTGCCATGATGGGCCATGACTATCTGTTTGACAATGGCCAGTCCAAGCCCGGTTCCATCGACACGTCTGGTAAAAAATGGCTCAAAGATCTTCTCACGATTTTCTTCTTCAATACCTGTTCCGTTATCACTCACCTGCAGGATGATTTCCCCCTGGCTCTCGGAAAGATTCAGTTCCTCTGCTTCTATTTTGATAAGTTCAGCACCCTGTGGACAGAAGGGCAGGGCATTTTGAATCAGATGGTTGAGAACGGTGAAGATCTGGTGCTGGTCAGCCCAGAGTGAATAACTGGGATCTATATTGATCTGGAGGGTGCAACTGGCAGGCCATAATGGGTCCGCCTGAGTGACCTGAAGCACTTCATCCAGGCATTTCTTCAGGGAAAACCATTCACGCTCTGTTGTTTCCGGTTTGGCGAATTTAAGAAAATCGGAGATAGTGTGGCTCAGGCGGTTGGATTCACGGAGAATGATATTGATCAGTGCCCGATTGGTTCGTTGCTCAGGGGAATCAAATAGGGAAAACTCATTGCTCAGGATCTGGGCGGAGCCGGATATGGCAGTAAGCGGATTCCTGAAATCATGCGCTATGCCGGCGCTTATTCGTCCTATGGCGGCCAGTTTTTCCGCCTGACGCATCTGCTGTTCCAGGCGTTCGACCTCACTGATATCCTGAATGGTCAAAACTCTACAGCTTTGACACTGGTGCTTTTCATGATCATTAAGTTCATTTTCTGCAGGGAGTTGAAGGTTGGCGCAGGAGTAACCTACCCTGATTTCTATTCCATCCTGGCGCACGAGGTCGGCAGTGAGGCGTGATCCTTTGTTGTCCATATCAAGGGTTGGAAATACTTGAAAAAGTGCCTGTCCTCGAAGAACAGTTGGTGAGTAACCGGTGATACGGCCAATAGCATTGTTAGCCGAAGTGATTCGGTTGTTGTCATCGATGGTGATAATGCCGGTGGCAATATCATCAAAAATCTGCTTGTAGAGAAGGGACAGGCTGTCAAAACTTCTGACCGTGTCAGAAAGTGCGGCCTCGGTCTTGAGGAGTCGGCGCGAAAATATGGCACTAAGGATAGCGGCCAGGAAAAAAGTCAGTCCTAGTATGGCAAAATGATTGATACTGGCAAAAAGATTCTGCTCTTTAAAAAACTCATATCTGTCCAGAAAGGCAGGAACAATTTTCAATTGCTCAAGCCCAAGGACCAGACCGTATTGCAGGCTTGCCGCCGCTGCCGCTACCAAGCCGCCTTTACGAAGAAGAATCAGGCCTCCTGCAATAATGGGGAAAAAGTAGAGAGGAGAGAATGCTGAGAGAGAGGAACCTGTATAATAAACCAGGAGGGTGACAAGAAAAATATCAAGTTGATTCTGGAGGAAAGCAAAATGGTGGAGTTCTTTCTTGCTGGTCAGCAAAAAGAGCGCTGAGCCGATGGTTGAGATGTACACACAGCAGATAAATGATAGAAGCCAGTAGTAGGGCGGCAGGATAATTTCAAGCTGATCGCTTTGGAGAAAGGCACTGATTCCGAGGAGCAGGGTATAGAGAATGACCCGGAGCAGGAGCATCCATAAGAGTTGACCTTTCAGTAAATTGTCTGGGGATGTCCCGGTCTGGTGCGGCTGGGTGATGATGGCTTTGAGGTCCATAGTAACTGCTTAGGTGGAGATCTCGAAAATCTTATTATGCGAACTGTTTATATGTCTTCAATGCCATATTTTTTGACCTTATAGCGTAAAGAACGAAAACTAATGCGCAACAGTTCTGCTGCCCGCATCTTAGAGTAGCTGCTTTTTTCCAAGGCAAAAATAATAATTCTTTTCTCCAGATCATTGATAACCTCTTCAAGACCTCGCTCGAAAAGTTCTTCCTTACTGGCAACAGCCTGAAAGAGGGGATCGCCCTCGCTCGTGTTTCTTTTTTCTGATCGGTGCGTGGAAAGGGTCAGGCTCTCCGGCAGGATAATGTTTGAATTCTCGAGTGCGACCCCCCGTTCAATAATGTTTTCCAGTTCACGAACATTGCCGGGGAAATCGTAATTCATAAGAACCTGCATTCCGTAAGAGGAAATCTCCTGGACCTCTTTTCCCAGTAATCGAGAATGTTTTTGCAGAAAATGGTTCACCAGCAGCGGCACGTCGCCCTTGCGTTCACGTAAGGGAGGCATGCGAATGGGCACTACCGCCAGGCGATAGAAAAGATCTTCGCGGAAACGTCCGGCGATGATCTCCTCTTCCAGCACACGGTTGGTGGCCGCGATAATACGGACATTCACCCGTTCAATTTTGGTTGAGCCTACGGGTTTGACCTCTCGTTCCTGAAGGACCCTGAGCAGCTTGGTTTGAATAATAGGGGTTAGTTCGCCGATTTCATCAAGGAAGGCTGTGCCGTTGTTGGCCAGTTGAAAAAGACCAGGTTTGTCGTTGATGGCCCCGGTAAAGGATCCCTTGACATGGCCGAAGAGTTCACTCTCCATGAGGTCTTCGGGGATGGCGCTGCAGGTGATCGGTACAAAGGGATGGTCGGCCACTTTGCTGTGCTGGTGGATTGCCTGGGCAACAAGTTCCTTGCCGGTGCCCGACTCTCCATAGATAATGACATTGGCAGGTGTCGGGGCAACGCGCTGGATCAGGTCGAAGATTTTGACCATCTCCTGACTCTTGCCAATGATACCAGGGAAGGCATTGGCGGCGGACGGGCCCAGGGGTTCGGTTTTGTTACGGGTAGTGGCTGAACGGATAATGCTCTTGATCTCGGCCACATTAAACGGCTTGCTGATATAATCAAAAGCCCCGTCTTTCATGGCGGAAACAGCATCGTCGGGGGAGACAAAGGCGGTGATCAGGATCACGGGTAGTGTCGGATACTTTCCTTTGATGCTGTGCAGCAGATCAAGGCCACCGATCCCGGGCATCCGGATATCGCTGATGACAAGATCGAAGTTGTTTTCCTCCAGGCAGCGGAGGGCGCTTGTGCCATCTGCTCTCGTTTCGACTTGATATCCTTCTTTCTGTAGCAGGATCTTGAGAAAATCCCGCATGCTCTGTTCATCATCAACAATCAGGATTGATATCATGACTGATCTCTGAGTTGTGTATCGAGTAGCATTACCAGTTGGCGTTTCCGGGATATGTCGAGCTTCTTAATGGTGAACTCACGACTGGTAGCGGCTGATCTGGATGCTGCCTGTTCGCTATAAACAAGTGAAACCGGTCGGCGCGATCTGGTATATTTAGCACCTTTCGCTCCGGAGTTATGTTCCAGTATACGTTTTTCCAGGTTTTTTGTGATGCCGGTATAAAGGCTGTTGTCACCGCAGCGGACGATATAGACATACCATGAATCCATCTGTTTTCTCACGTAATCCGTTAACAATGAGCCTGCTACCAGGTACGGACACGGCCAGTGTCCAAGTGGATAAAATCAGATTGAGGATAATAGCCGACTCCACCCCGTTGGAACGCCAAGGCGATCTGGTGCAGACGATTGGTGTTGAAAGAGGGTAATCGGATATCTATGGCCTTGCCGGACATGTGCAGACTGTGACTGGCCACGCCACTACTTCTGCCCCGCAGTTTCGAATTGGTCTGAGGTGATCGGTATCCGGAAATCACTTCAAAAAATTCTTTGCTGCCCGTGGTCTGGCGCAGGTCATGGAGGATATCAAGAAGGGCAGGATCAATGGGATGAATATCTCCCGTCCTGAAATCTTTCAGGAAATTATTGACTTTGGTCAGGGCCTTGGGGAGATAACGACCATTCCTGAAATAGACGACGGATAATTCTTTTAAGGTATGGGTATGATAAAATGAAAGCTTCTTTTCTTCAATGCTGGCCAGCAATGTACTGGGGGAAGAAAGTAAAAGGAGGGGGGCCATGGCCATTGCCCGTGAAAGAAATTTACGTCGATTCATCGGTCTCTCTTCTAGCTTCAATTTTTTTTTCAAGTTGATTTCTTACCATCTTTGAATTTGTGTTCAAAATGCTGTTTTTCTAAATTTCCTTTTGTTATCCTCGTAAAGAAGTGGAGAATTGAATATTGATTTGTACCCTAGAAACGTCCCTTATGTCAACCTGGTCATTACGATGAAGACAGAAAGGTAAGTTTCATATGGGATGTCATGCCATGATTTGTTTTTGAAAGGGGCCGGTCTGAAAATGTTTTTTGGCGGGCATAGAGGACGTAGGGGATATGTCATGAGAAAGTTGTTGTTGTGTATGATGGTGGTTTTGATTGCTCTTCCGGATTTCTGTTTTGCCGATGATGATTCGTATGTGCAGCAAATCCAAGAGTTGGCTGGTCAAGGCGATGGCGAGTCCCAATTTGCCCTTGGCCTGCTCTATGAATATGGCGGGCAGGGCGTAGTCCCAGATCCTGATAAGGCGGTCGCCTCATTTTTACAGGCCGGTGAGGCAGGAATTCCGGCAGCTTGTCTTTATTTAGGGATCAAATATGAAAATGGCAGTGGCGTTGTCAGAAATCTTACCACGGCTGCGAGCTGGTATTGTTGTGCTGCCAAAAATGGCTGGGCTATGGCCCAATTTTTTTTGGCAGAGCTCTATAAAAAAGGCAAAGGAGTTAAAAGAGATATTTCTTTGGCTCTTGCCTGGTATGGTTTAGCAGAAGAACAGGGCTACCCGGGAGCCAAAGAGGCCATGGAGCTGTTGACAGGCGAGTTGCGCGAGGTAGACACGAAAAAAGTTGACTTTCTCCGTGCCGGGTTCCGTAACTCGAAAGTAGATTGTTCAAAGCTGTAAAAATGGTAACTTTTATTATCTCTTCATCAGTTCCATAGCTGCGCTGATAATGGAAGGAGAATCCAGTCCACTGTGCTTCCATAAGGTTTTCTGGGGACCATGTTCAATAAAATGATCGGGGTGGGCCAGGAGCATCGTTTTGATATGAAAGAGGTGGCGTGCAGAAAGGAGCTCCAGAATAGAACTGCCCCATCCGCCCTGCCTGACATTGTCTTCAATGGTGATTATCCGTCCGGTTTGTTCAGCCCAGAAGGAGATGAGATCTTCATCCAGTGGTTTTATGAAACGTGGATTAATGACAGCTGCATCAATGCCGAGTTTGTTCAGTCCTTCGGCGGCACGCAATGCCGGATAGACCCGGTTGCCAATGGGAAGCAGGAGGATATCTTTTCCTTCCCTCAGGACTTCGCCCTTGCCAAATTCCAGTTTTTTCAAATCACCTGCCAACGCAACTCCCTCGCCCGATCCCCGTGGATAGCGTACTGCGCAGGGCGTGTGGTGGAAAATGGCGGTGTAGAGCATGTGTTGAAGCTCGTCCTCGTCCTTGGGGGCCATGTAGCTGAGATTGGGTATAAATCGAAGAAATGAAATATCGAAAACACCGTGATGGGTAGGACCGTCATCGCCAACAACACCTCCCCGGTCAATGGCGAGCGTGACCGGCAGGTTGGGCAGGCAGACATCATGGATGATCTGATCAAGAGAGCGTTGAAAAAAAGAAGAGTAAATTGCCACAACCGGCAGGATACCCTCGAGGGCGAGACCGGCCGCAAAGGTGACTGCATGCTGCTCGGCTATGCCCACATCAAAAAAACGGTCGGGAAATTCTTTGGCAAAACTGCTCAGCCCTGTGCCGGCAGGCATGGCTGCAGAAATGGCGGCGATCCTTCGATCAGCCCGCGCCATTTTGACCATGGTATCACCAAAGACCTTGGTGTAACTGATAGATTCACCAGATGGCCTGGGAATGCCTGTTTTTATGTCAAAAGGTCCAACTCCGTGATAATTTCCCGGGTTTTCTTCTGCGGGCTTATAGCCCTTACCTTTGGTGGTCAGGACATGAACCAGCACCGGGCCATCGAGATTGTCGCGGACATTCTCCAATGTTGCAATCAGGTCTGCAAGTTCGTGACCGAGAATGGGACCCACATAGTAGAATTTCAGTGCCTCAAAGAGCATGCCGGGGGTAAAAAAACATTTAAAATTCTCTTCACTTTTTTTGAGGAAACCGAGGATATTGTCCCCGATGCCCGGCATTTCTCGTAATCTGGTGGCGATATGATTGCGGATCTGGCTGATGGTTTTACCAGTCATCTTCCGGTTAAGAAAACTAGAAAGGGCTCCGACGTTTGGCGAGATAGACATCTCATTGTCATTGAGAATAACAATGAGGTTTTTATCCAGATGACCAGCCTGATTAAGGGCCTCAAAGGCCATGCCGGTAGTCATGGAGCCATCACCAATCACGGCAAGTACCCGACTGTGGTCACCTTTCAGGTCTTTGGCCAGAGACATGCCAAGGGCGGCGGAGATGGAGGTGCCGGCATGGCCGGTCTCCAGGGCATCATATTCGCTTTCCTCAAATTTGGGGAAGCCGCTTAACCCTTTGTACTGGCGCAGGGTGTGGAATTGCTCCTGTCTGCCGGTAAGAAGTTTGTGAGCATAACATTGATGACCGACATCCCAGATCAGTTTGTCCTCTGGGGTATTGAAAACATGGTGCAGGGCCAGGGTCAGCTCAACAACACCAAGACTGGGTGCCAGATGACCACCGGTTTCAGATACAGTGCTGATAATGGTCTGCCGGATATCTTGGGCAATGATCTCCAGTTCCGGGATAGAGAGAGCGCGCAGGTCTTTGGGTGAGTGAATGTCTTTAAGCCTGGTGCTTTTTTGGTCAAGATGAGGGCTGGTTAACATGACGAAAATGAGATCGTTAAATTTTATGAGTGAACGAGTGAGGATATCCTGAACGAATCCACTGATTTTTAAAAAGAGCTTTAATGAGATCGGGTATAAATATATTGGGCAATGGCACGCAAAGGGTCAGCTTTTTTATCAAAGAGCTCCAAGGCCTTCTGGGCCTCTTCCACTGCCGTCTGCGCCTTTTTCCTAGTGGCGTCAATGCCAAAAAAAGCAGGATAGGTAGCCTTTCCCCTGCTGGCATCGCTGCCAGCAGTCTTGCCAAGTTGTTCTGTGGTTCCGGTAACATTAAGCAGGTCATCAACAATCTGAAAGGCCAGCCCGATCTGCTCGCCGTATCGGGTCAAGTCCTCTTGTTGGGTCTGGTCTGCCCCGGCGGCAATGGCCCCGGCAAGAATCGAGGCGGTAATCAGGGCGCCGGTCTTGCTGCGATGGATGACTCGCAAAGTTTCAAAGGGAAATTCTTTGTTTTCATTGTCAATATCCAGGGCCTGGCCGCCAACCATGCCGAGTGAGCCAGCGGCCCGGGCAATCAGGTGGATGATTCGCAGTTGTTGTTCCGGGGACAGTGAAGCCTTCCCGTTGTTGCTGAGCAGGTCAAAGGCCCAGGTCAGCAGGCCGTCTCCGGCAAGGATGGCTCCGGCCTCTCCATAGAGGGTATGGTTCGTGGGCTTGCCACGGCGCAGATCATCATTATCCATGGCCGGTAAGTCGTCATGGATAAGGGAATAGGTATGGATGCATTCCAGGGCACAGGCGATGGGAAGCAGCTCTGTGTCGGGATCTGGCCGCTTGCCAATGGCCTGTCCTGCAGCCAGGCAGAGAATAGGGCGAATTCGTTTGCCGCCGGCAAACAAGCTGTAGCGCATGGCCTCAATATGATGGGCAAAGGCATTATGCTCCTTGTCAGTGGTAAGCATATATTGCTGCAGGGCGTCTTCGACCACCAGCCTCTGCTCATTCAGATACGTCTTGATCTCCATTGTCGGTCTCATTAAAAGGAACGGGTTCAAGCTGACCATCTTTATTCAGAAGGAGCTCCACTTTGGCTCTTGCATCGGTCAGGCTGCTGTTACAGAATGCGGCAAGTTTGATTCCCTCATCAAATTTTTTGAGACTTTTATCCAGGCTTAGATCTCCTTCTTCCAGTTCTTCCGTGAGCTGTTCAAGACGGGCCAGAGCAGTTTCAAATGTTTGTTTTGCCATAATAAGTAAAAAAGTATTAGTGTTAAAATTTAAGTTTGTATAAAAAAGTGATCATGCAACAATCATTGCTTTTAGCCCGTAATCAAGAATGAAGATCTCGCCCACGGATTTCAAGGTGACAATGAGCCTCAATGCTGGGAAAAATCTTTTCAATTGCATGATAAAATCAGGATCAGTGCAATAGACGGTGACTTTAATTTTTAATCTTAACACCTAACCTTTAAAACTTAAAACTTAATTATGGCATGAAAGAGCTGATTAAGGATTTTTTGCGTTGGCTGACCCATGAAAAGGGATATTCTCAGCATACAGTTTCCGGCTATCAGCACGATCTGCTGGAGTTTGTCGCGACCCTTGCTGACGAAGTATCAATCCAGGCTGTAAATGCCTCTTCTGTCCGTCAATTTGTGGTCAATCTGCATGGGCAAAATAATGCGGCAACGGTTGCCAGGAAGCTTTCGGCCTTGCGCACTTTTTTTCGTTTTCTCCAGCGGCAGAAGGTGGTAGATGCAGATCCGCTGGCCGGGATTTCAGGGCCCAAGATTGCCCACTTGATCCCGGTCTTTTTGACCGTTGATGAGGTCTTTTTGCTCCTTGAAACCCCAAATGAAAATGACAGATTTATGTCACGTGATCGAGCTATCCTGGAACTCTTATATTCCACGGGGATGCGGGTGGCGGAGCTTGTTTCGCGTAATCTGGAACACCTTGATTTTGAAACTGAGATGCTTAAGGTGCGAGGCAAAGGCAATAAGGAGCGCCTTGTGCCGGTGGGACGACCCGCCAGGGAGGCAGTTCATTTATGGCTGTCCAGTCGGCAGCAATTGATGCAGGAACGGGCTGGACGGGGACTGGCGCTGGAGAAAGAGGCCCTGTTTCTCAATAGTCGCGGTAGTCGTCTGACCACCAGAAGCGTCGAGCGAATTGTTCGGGCCTATGGTGAACGAGCAGGGATTCCGCAGGTGGTGACACCGCATGCTCTTCGGCACTCTTTTGCCACCCACTTGCTGGAAATGGGTGCGGATCTCCGTTCTGTACAGGAACTGCTGGGCCATGCCAGCCTGTCAACGACTCAGCGTTACACCCATCTGACCCTTGACCATCTGGCAGAGGTGTATGACAAGGCCCATCCCTTGGCGAAAAAACAATAATGGAATCGCAGATGAACATTGATAGGCATAGATCTTTACTTTTATGATCCGTGTCTATCTGTGGCTCAATTACTTTTAAGGAAATTAAAAATTATGAAGATACGATCAACAACAATTCTGGCGGTACGCCATAAAGGTCAGGTGGCCCTGGCCGGTGACGGTCAGGTTTCTCTTGGAAATACAATAATGAAACATGAGGCCCGCAAGGTACGTCGGCTCTATCATGATAAGGTTATCACCGGTTTTGCAGGGGCTACAGCCGATGCCTTTACCCTTTTTGATAAACTTGAGCAGAAATTGGAACAGTATAACGGGAATCTGATGCGGGCGTCCGTAGAGCTGGCTAAAGAGTGGCGAACTGATAAGATGTTGCGCAAACTGGAGGCTATGCTGGTGGCCGTCGATAGTCAATATTCTTTGTTGCTTACCGGCACTGGTGATGTGATTGAGGCGGATAACGGGGTTCTTGCCATCGGTTCCGGTGGTCCGTATGCGCAAGCTGCGGCTCTGGCTCTGATCCGCCATAGCGACCTGGATGCCGGGTCCATCTGCCAAGCGTCCATGGATATAGCCGCCTCTATCTGTGTTTTTACCAATCATTCCATTATCGTCGAGAAAATATGAATTCTATACAGTCGTTGACCCCCAAAGAGATTGTAGCCGAGCTGGATAAATATATCGTTGGCCAGGCGGATGCAAAACGTTCTGTGGCCATTGCCCTCAGGAATCGCTGGCGAAGGCGTCAGGTGGAATCTCCCTTGCGTGAGGAGATTGCTCCCAAAAATATTATCATGATTGGACCTACCGGGGTAGGCAAGACAGAGATCGCTCGGCGTCTTGCCACCCTTGCCCAGTCGCCATTTTTTAAGGTTGAGGCCTCTAAATTCACTGAAGTCGGCTATGTCGGACGTGATGTTGAATCCATGATCCGCGACCTGGTAGAGATAGCGATCAGTATGGTCAAAGAAGAACAAAAAGATATGACCCATGGCCTGGCCGAGGTCAATGCCGAGGAGCGAATCCTCGACATCCTGCTGCCGTTGCCACCATCAGCATCAATGGGCGAAGGTCCAGATGGCAGTTATTCATTTTTATTACAGAGTGATAAAGAACAGGAGCGGGCCGTAACCCTCGGACGAAGGGCGGGAGAATCCTCTACCCGTGAAAAATTCCGGGAGATGTTGAGGGATGGAAGGCTTGACGAGCGCGAGATTGAGCTGGATCTCTCGGAGTCTCATGGCGCTCCCATGGTGGAGATCATGACCACTTCCGGGATGGAGGATATGCAGTCCAATCTGCAGGATGCCTTCAGCAAAATCTTTTCCAAGAAGAAAAAGAAGAGGAAACTCAAGGTGCCAGAGGCGATGAAGGCCTTGACCAAGGAGGAGATGGAGCGTCTTGTGGACATGGACAAGGTGATGAAAGAGGCACTGCGTCGGACCGAAGAATCCGGGATTATCTTTCTTGATGAAATTGACAAAATCGTGTCAAAGAGTTCGGGTGGTTATGGGCCGGAAGTCTCTCGTGAAGGGGTTCAGCGCGACCTTTTGCCCATTGTGGAAGGTTCAACTGTGACCACCAAGCATGGAATGGTCAAAACAGATCATATCCTTTTTATTGCCAGTGGCGCCTTTCATATGAGTAAACCCTCTGATTTGATCCCTGAGTTGCAGGGACGTTTCCCCATCCGGGTTGAACTGCACTCACTAGGCCAGGATGAGTTTGTCCGCATCCTCACTGAGCCGGAAAATGCCCTGATCAAACAGTACATTGCCCTGATGGCAACCGAAGGGGTTGAATTGGTCTTCGATCCAGAGGCCATTCAGGAAATGGCCAGAATTGCGGTCGAGGTGAATCTGAACACCGAGGAAATCGGGGCCAGGCGGCTGCATACCGTTATGGAGCGGGTACTGGATGAACTCTCTTATGATGCCTCGGAACGGGGTGAGGGGCAATTCGTGGTTAGCGCTGATTATGTGCGCTCTCAGCTTGAAGCCATTGCCCAGGATCAGGATTTGAGCCGCTTTATCCTGTAAGGGCATCGCATAAAGTCTCAACAATTTCGTTATGCTGCATCTTTTGTCACTGCGGCGTACCCAAAAGTACGCCGCAGTCCTCAGACTTTGGGCACTTTTGCTTAGCCATCTCCTTGTGTCTACCTCAACTTGTCAACTTGGAAGCCTGACCCATTTTTTTTAAGAGCAAGTTGATCCGGGGTTATATGTTGCCGAATGTTGTCAAACAGTGCGTCGGTTATATCAAACATTATTGCCACTCCTCCTAAGAAAAAATATCAATATGATTTATTTATTATGGAAACCCGCATCACACAGGAATCCTTGCGATCTTTAAATATCTGTGAAAATTTCTGCTTTTCCTTAATAATAGTACGGGCATAATTACGAACTTTTGGGACTTGCCAGTGCATGGTCTTGTAAGAGATGAGAATGAAATATTCTTTTTGTGCGCTGATTATTTTATACTCCAAAGATAGACCACCTTCACCCAGGTCGATATCTTCTGGTTCCCCCAGCATCTCTCTGGTCAATGCTGGGGTCAGACAAAAACCATCTTTAAATTTCAATAAGGTTATCTTTAATAGATCGCTGTTCTTCTTATCAAGCACGATATCGCCATCCTCAAAAGAATATGGGACAGGTCGCTCCCAATTAGGATTGAGTTTGTCATTGGAATAACGGGTTGGCGGCTCCAGGCTTCTGAATGGGTTATAGTAACCAACGGCATATGGCATTGGCCATTTCTCACTTGCAATCCCTAATAATTTTTCTCCGATCTCGAATCCGTTCATCTGGGGGTTGTCCATAAATTCCTTAAGCACCCGCAATAGCGCCTCCGGGGTTTGGGGCGCATTGGCCCACACCTCCTGCGCTCTGGGTGAGTCAAACGGGCAGGGGGCTGTCTCCGCGCACAGCCAGCAGGGTGTGAGCAGTATCAAGGAAAGAAATGCCATTACTCTCAACATCATGTTCTTTTTCATGCCGCAATCCTCTGTATAATTGAGGTCAGAGTAAATTTAAGCTCTTGGTCTTTTGATGTTACAACTCCTCTTCCCTAAATGTATCAAGTGTTTTGTTCGCTGATAGCGAATATTTCAGTGGTGGGGACTCTCTTCACTTTGTCATTCTGGCCAGTGGGTTATTAAATACCGCTACCGGCCCCAACTCACTTTCGATTTCCAGCAGCCGGTTGTATTTAGCGATCCGCTCACTGCGACAGGCTGAACCTGTCTTGATCTGCCCCCCCCCC